>JBIIEK010000178.1:0-6234 GCA_044237895.1 Bdellovibrionota bacterium | reverse complement strand
TACCGCATCTAGTATTTGTCGGGCCGAACGAGGTGAGACGAATTGTCGATCGGGCGACTGAAGGGTCCCTGAAGTAATGCTCGAGCAGAGCTTCAATTGTAGTGAGTGAACGGTGAAGGCGAGGCGTAGCGCGATCTAGAATCTTAACGACAGGGCGACAGTCATAAGATGCCTATGGCGGCATGATCCCTATCTTCGGATACACGTGATCTCAAGCAGTATGCGCAGCTCTCTAAAGTTTGTTCCTTGCTGAACTAGTCCTAGGAGCGCCTGGCCAAAGAGCTCTTTGAACGTGTTGCGGAATAAAACCTGCGTCGACCTGCGCTCCTTGGGGGGAGAGATCATCGCTCCGTTGGGGAATCGCAGGTAGTAGAGGCCACTCACAAGCCATGGGAGATCCTAGTTGGCCAGGTGGCGGTTTAGCGTGTGTCTTACAGTCAGCACCCTCTAGAAACGTGAGAGCGTTCCCGGCCCCATTGAGTAGATAATAGTAGGTATCGGTCGCCGAGGCCGTGTTTTTAAAGGGGGCTCCCCCTCTCCGAAGCACCGACGCGGTTCAATAATTCTACCTTAAGTAGAACCGGAGCTTCGATAGGTTACCGGCCTATACTCAAGTGTCATACTACTTTTAGGATCCTCGATTCTCGGAATGCGGGATCCTTGAATGATCAGGCGGGTAGCGATCAGCGATCTCCTGCCATGGAATACGGGTGTCGATATGTGTCCCTCTCATTTTTCCGATGGCCCACGGCTTTGGCGAGCCGAGGGCAGTGCATGTGATCGAGCTCCTGGTTCGGAGGGAGGGGTAGTTCCTCTGCGGCCCGCACCACAAGCGCCTCGAAGCGGATTAGTGACCGTGAACGCAAGGCTCAAGAAACAGGGAGCAGCCCTTCTCAATTCTTTTAAGGAAACGGAGGCTAGGTCAGCTATAGAGATCCCAAGAGGTTTGACAGATTCGCAAGCGTTGGAGGTATTCAACGTGTTGAGCGCAGAGCGAAACGGCTGTGCGATCTTCCCAGCTCAAAGCCTTGAGCGGCTGAAAGCCTGGGCATCTGATAATAATCGCACGAGTGCCCATCGACGCACGTACTCGGTCGCCCTGTTCGTTGAGAGTACCGGGCTGAAGAATACTGTGGAGGCTCGCCGAGCTCTAAGTAAAATGCCGGCCGAGATAGGTATGCAGCTTGTGCCGACCGATCCCCTCGAGGGAGCTCTAGTGCTTGCAGCTCATGTTCTTTCGCACAACGGCAATTCAGTGGCTAACAACTATCGGCTGCGTACAGCAAGCTCGGCCATAGAGCTAAGTTATTTACACTTGTCACGGCAGATCTTGGTTAACCCTGGCGATGATAAATCCCGACACCCGCTCCTTTTGACCGCAGCGACCTCTATGCCAGCTCCGGTTCGCACAGGATGGTGGAAGTTTCTAACAGGAAGCCCTCTGTAGACCGGTAAAAACGACGGAGATGCCTCGAATGAGGATCTCAGCGTGTGTGTAGCCAGGTGGTCGACTGATCGGCGTTAGGCGCCTGTTTGGGAGGGGCTTGCCATCATATCTTCAACGATAAGGCTCCAAGACGATGGAGTTGTTACCCGTACGGGGACAGAACCTCAGAACGTGAAACAGCCGTGAAGAGATGGAGTAGCAGGTTGAGCCCGCGCGTACGCACTAAAGAGCGCGGCCGATAGCCTTCGAGTCGGAAGGAGGACGGTGTTGATATCCGAGTAACATTAACACCTTAAGGCTCCCGAAATTTCTTTGCTGATAAGTGCGTCCGTTCGACGTAGAGTTCTGCAAAGTGATTCTTGAGTACTCAGCGAAGATTGCTATGGGGGGACTCTCACCCGAACATGGATCCTCGAACGACCGACCCCTCCAAGCGGAGGAGTCTGACCCTGCATGCTCTGATACCTCGTCTCTTTGCGGTGAGACGTTCGTGGATAGTAGACCGTCCCCCGAGCTCCTGCTGGAGGCAGTGCTCGCCAGGAGTAGCACCCGGTCGACCCTTGATGCGCTAAAACTTGTTGGCCCGATGTTTTTTGAGCTCGATGCGCGGAGGGGCAGCTCCGAGATCTCGCTCGCCCATTTTGAGCAGGGATCATTTCAAGACCGGAGGAAGGTGTGGCAAGCCGGTAGTCACGTTCACATTCCTCGAGTCGCTGGGAGTATGTTTGTCATTACGGACCTTGAGGGACATAAGCCTCTCGTTGAGAGCATATTCAGGAAGCACGATCTCTTGTCCCGAATGATGCGCCGGGATCCTAACGACCATGTCCATCTCTGCGTGCTAGGCGACACGATAGATCGAGATGGATGGCAGGCGAGTGAGATTTTGGAATTTCTCTACGAGCTCAAGTTAGAGCACGGCCTTTGGGATAATATCCATATTTTAAGTGGTAATCACGAGCTCAATGAACGTATTCAAAAAGGTTCTAGGGACGGAGGCTTTTACCTCGAAGTACTAGCGACTCGCGAATCATATCGTGATCTAGGAGACAGGAGAGATCCGCTTGGTCGCGGGCTGGTTAAGTGGAGCAACGAGCAATTTGACCGAGAGCTTACCTATCCTCCCCTTCGAGCCGCGCTCTGGAGAGTTTTCAACGAGGCCTTCAAAGCGTCACCGCTGACGCTTACAACAGAGAACGGACTCTGTCTCAGTCATGCTGGCATAACTAATAAGGGGCTATTCGCATCAATCAACGCAGGAGGCGTCTCACAATCCCATTCACGGGCCGAGATGTTTACTTCTCTTGCGAACGCTTGGCGCGACCCGGAGGTCGTTAAGGATCTAACCTGGAGCGATTTCAGCACGCGCCAACCAGGCATCTCTGCAAATTTCCGCGGCATGAATTCCAGTGGTGAGCTTGTCGCGGGGCCCGGGATCGCTTTTGGGATAGAATCGACTCGGGCTTTCCTGGATCGTATCGACAAGAAGTTGCTTATTCGAGGACACCAACCGTATGCCCCTCATGGCGCAGTGAAGATCGGTCGCGTAACGTGGGCGGTAGGAGACGCCGTTGTTACTACGAACACGGGGCAAGGCCATGAGTATCTCGAAATTGGGCTCAAAGATGATGTGTCAGGGGCTGGTGATGTGGTCGTTCACCGGCTGGAGCTCCCCTAGTTAGGTACGGCCTCGAAAAGGCCAAGCGCGGTTACAGCCCGTAATTCGATACCTGCTCTACGATAGAGTTCGGCACCCCCCCGATCTTCTCGAAGAGTTTCTCAATATTTGTTGCAAGGTTCTGTTTCAGCTCGGAAGTAAGTATCGTCTTGCTTTCGTCCGGAATGTGGGAGGATCGAAGTTGAGAGTTAAGCTTTTTAGCTTGTTCCAAGAGAGCGACTGCCTCGCACAGGGAATGTGTATATTCGACCTTAACCGTAGCCGCAAACTCAAGAATCGCACTCGCCGAGGGCCCTATCATGCGTCCGTTCGAGGTTCGGATTTCTTGAGGAATATTACCTAAGTCATGTTTTTGGGTAAGTAGCGTAACCTCAGATGGCGTTTCGTTTGTAAAAAATCGAGGCGCCCATCTCTGGAGGAAGTCGAGAGGCCCTCCCTGGGCGAGGGATGGCTGCTTGTGGGAACCGCTTACAACTCCAATTATTGCACCCTCTTCGTCGACCAGAGGAGCGCCGCTGTGCCCAGCCTCTACAAATCCACTCAGACACAATCCTATCTTCCCACTACGTCGTTGTGGTTGCTGGTCGAGCAATCGTAGGTCATCGAGCAGGGTACATTTACCAGCCGAAAATCCCACAGAGGCGATCGGCGCGAATTGGGTGAATCTGAGAGGTATCTCCACGGGGAGCGCACGTCGCCGCAGCTCGGCGACACGAATTGGATCTGACGGCAGGTCGATAACCAAGAAAGCGACATCGTCGGTCTGTCTGAAGAACCTATCCGAGGCCAATATGCGAGCGTTCAAGGATTCGCGCAGCGCGACACGACCTGAAGACCATACATAAAACTCGACCGTAAGGGCGACATCCTTCGGAGCCCCGGAGAAATTGTGGGCTGCCGTAAGGATCACCATCTGATTGGCACCGACCATCTCCTTTAATGCGGTGGGGCATTGAATGAGGGACCCTGATCCAAAGCTCGGCTGAGAGAACTCCCCGGGTAACGAACCCATGTCCTGCGGAACGAGAATCTTACACGTAGCTGCTAATGTCTTAAGGACGACCTCTGGGCTGACGCGGGCTTTTTCACGACGATCTATCTCGTCGCCCTGTGTTCTATCGGGCAACAGCAGGGCGCCGGCTGCAGCGGCACCCAGAGCCCCCAAAAAGTAACGACGAGAGTCCAGTAGTGTCATGAGGGTCTCCTAAAAGTCATGGTACCTTTTGGCCCGATTTAATCAGGCTACATCGCTCTGGTGGGCAAAGCTAGTTCGGAGATCTGTGTGCTTTTGATGGCTCCGGATTCGGAAAGAGGCGAGTAGTATTATTTGAACTCGTGTCAAACAGATCCGAGCAGGAATGGTCCTTTGTCTGGGCGATTCCAGTGAGATCGAGCGCTCCAAAACCTCTCTCGGGCGGCTACCGAGATCTCCACTTTTCTATTTAAAGTAGAAAACATACGACTCCTGTGCGCCAGCGAAAATATTTTTTTAGTAACGTATCTCGAGCGAGCAAAGCCGTTTCTATCGCCGTCTCAGCGGGCGGCAGTGGGGATGCCCTTGAAAAACTGTGACTCGAGAAAACAGATTCCCACACAATAAAACTCCGCAAGAGGGGTGGTGTGTAGCCGCTAGCTACCTTGCTCCGGTGGCGCTGTCGGCGGAAGGGGGGATCTCAGCTGGTAGGCGGCGCTCAAAAATCGAGGACTGCACCCTCCCCAGATAAAAAACGACAGAACGTAGCAAAATAAAATCGTGTACTCTTCAGCGGTCGGACTGAGTAGTGATCGTTGCCCCTGAGCGATGTATTGAAAAAAGGAGTGTCTATGCAGGACGTCCCACGTCCCTCTGATACTATCGATGGCTCAAACCCAAATGTCGGAAACGGAGACCGTGCTTTACGTACTGCAGATGTATCTCGCCGTTTGATGCCCGCAAAAGCCCTTAGCTCCCTCGGCTCACAGCCCCTCTCATACTTTTGCGGCGACGGTCCTCCCGATATCCACGCCGACGTGTGTAAAACCTTTCAACGAGCACTCGAGGGCAATCGTCGCAGAGCGATCGTCGTTATCGCTACAAATCTTGGCGCCTCGTTGATTATGGGCGCTACCGTAGCATCGCAGTGCGCGAACGTTACGGCACAAGGGGCTCCGCAGGAAGTGGACTGCACAACCAAGATTCGCGCGTTCAAGCAGAAAGAGGTTCCCGGTCTGGGCGATGACGTAGTCGGCAATAGACTCGGTGGAGCAGGCGCATTGAATAAACTCACTTCCGTGGAGCAGGCTGATATAATTGATGCCTGCCTGAGAGATATCTCGGTAAGTCTCCTCAGCAGCACAGGGATAGCGCTGGAGGTGACTCAAGAAGCTCGAACTTTATTGGTAGAGACGCAAAGCACAGAGAGCGAAGGGATTAGGCCCGTTCGTCAGGCCATGAAGGATCTGGTCCTTGATCGACTCGACAGAGCTGTGTCAGGGCTCGAATCGACTCAAGGGCTAATATTCTCGGTTACCCCGACCGGGTACTCAATCTCTCACGTACGTAAGGCCTGATACCAGATCGAAGACTGTACCTTTGGTGGGCCCTGTTCCGATCTTGGCCAGGTATACCCAGTTATTCAAAGTGAGGATGGTGGAAACTAAGAACCAAAAGACGCCGCGAGAGAGACGAGGGCTCTCTCTCGCGGCGGTCTTCATGGGCAGGTTTAAGCCTTCTTCTTTCGAACTCGGTTGAAGGCAGCTTGCAGATCCGCCCTCCATTGCTGGCTAACCTGCTTACACTCGGGCTGCGTGAAATCTACCGGTAGATCTGCTTCTAGTCTGAAGTTAACCCACTTCTCGAGAAGCGTGTTAAAGCTCCCCCTACTTGAAGAGACGAAGCGCTGAAAAGCTTCGATCAGATCTCCGTTTGACACATCGAGCTTGACGAATCCCCCCGTTTCGGAGACATCCCTCCTTGCTGATGAATCTTCTTCAACCTCCTCGAGGTAGACCTCGGGAATTTCCCGTACCATGGAGAACTCCATTTCGTAAAAACCTCGACACTCGTGGTGAAAAACCCTTTTCCACCATCCAGCTCCTCGTCGAGGGGTTGCGCCGGAGAGCAACGAAG
>JBIIEK010000015.1:0-29300 GCA_044237895.1 Bdellovibrionota bacterium | reverse complement strand
CAACAGGGTCGTCGTGTCGGCAAGGCGATGATACTTGATATCAAATCCTTCCTTATCGATGACGAAGTATCGCTCGATAACCTTCACCATCTCCTCACGGAAGCCGGCCATCTCCTCGTTTGTAAGACCTGTTCGGTCTTGAACCAGCACGAAGTGCAACCTGCTCTTCGCTGTTTCTTTACTTTCGTTGCTCTCTCCAAAGAGCTTTTTCTTGAGCGCGCTAAACACGATTTGAAACTCCCTTAATACCCCGGAAACTCCGTTAATGTGACTCTATATGCAATTTCCTAACCCGTACAGATGAAAAGCGCTAAGCGTTCACACCCAATTTGCGAGTGATACGGCTCCAGAGCGATCCTCCATCGAAGCTTGGTATCGGAATCGGCTCGCCGCACACACGAGAAGCGATCCGCGTGAAGGCTGGGCCCGCTTTCGATTTCTGGTTGTACACCACCGGTTCTCCAACGTTTGCCGCCTTGATGATGTCCTCATCTCGCTCAACAACGCCAAGTATCTCTATTCCAAGGATGTCTTGAACGTCCTTAACTGAGAGCATGTCGCCCCGTCGAACCATTTCGAAGTCGATTCGATTGATGATCAGGCGAGCCTCGATGCCCTTGGACGAGAGGAGTCCTACGACTCGGTCAGCGTCTCGGATGGCGGAAACCTCTGGAGTTGTCACCACAATTGCGGAGTCCGCACCCGCGCATGCGTTACGGAAGCCCTGCTCGATGCCCGCAGGGGAATCAACGAGGATATAGTGGAATTCACGACGGAACTGATCGAGGACGAATCGAACCTCAGCCTCGTCAACGACGTCCTTGTCATCGGTTTGTGAAGCGGGGAGAAGGAAGAGGTTGGGAGATTTCTTTGATTTGATAATCGCCTGCCCCGGCTTGCAAAGCTTCTTTGCGACGTCGACCAGGTTGAACACGATCCTGTTCTCAAGGCCGAGGATAACGTCGAGGTTGCGGAGACCGATATCGGCGTCAATCACGAGCACTCTCTGACCGCGGAGAGCGAGGGCCGCACCAAGGCTCGCCGTTGTGGTGGTCTTTCCTACTCCACCTTTGCCGGAGGTGATTACGATAACCTCTCCAAGCTCCTTCTTTCCGGCAGTGTTGCTTCTTGTGTTCATGTCTTACTCCCTTCTACGCGACCAAACAGTTCTTGATTGGTAAGGCTCAACTACAATCACATTCCCTTGAACTCGTGCGATCTCTGGCATGCCGCCACGAGGGGTGCTCTCCATGTACTCCGACCCGGATCCTCTGGAGATAACGAGACCGATCCTTAGTTGGGTCGGTTGGAGGTTGAGGCTGAAGATGACTCGCCCCCCTCCGCTTTCATCATAGGCACCGGCGTGAGCAATCCCCCGGAGGGTTCCCAAGATGACGATATCGCCACCGGCAACCACCTCGGCTCCAGAGTTCACGTCTCCGAAGATGACGATTGAATGTTCAGTCTCTACCTTTTGACCTGAACGCAAAGTGCCGTACACCATTCTGGTGTCAGGTTCGTCCCACAGCATCGGGTTGACCGCGGATGCGGAGCGACTCTCGATGTTATCTATCCCATCGAAAAGACTGACATTTCTCTCTGCTGTTTGAGCTGTCTTAGCTGCTGCGCTGCGCGAAGCGCCAAATACTGAGAGCGTGCCCGTCGAAGAGCCCTCAGATGGATGAGAAGCTGACGATCCCTTTGTCGCGGTCGTCTTCAGCTTGGAGCCTCTAACCGAGACCTTGAACTCTGACGCGAGGAGCGTGGTGAGGGTCGATATGACCTCGTCCGATGGCTTGCGGCCTACCCATTCAAAAGCAACGTCGTTGCCTTGAAGGAAGGAGCGGCGGGATTCTAGGAATTCGCGGGCAGCTTCCGCAAGATCGGCGCCGTCGACCCGACCATCGATTCGGAGCACGACTCCTTCGGCGGTTCCTCGCGCAGTTATGACGCTACTTCGCGTATCGACTTCTGAATCTTCGCGAGCAGGAGGCGTCGCGTTTTTTTGAGGCGTAACCGGCGAAGGGTGAAGTGGGGAGTCGGGGCCGAAACCTACATCTTCATCTTCAGTGAACGAACTATCCATAGTACTCCGAGAACAGGGAGGCGCATTGTAGAGCTGCGTTTTGAAAAAATCCAGGACAAAAAGCGGATCTAAAATCTATCTTCTTGCGAACTTTTCCAAATCGAGACTTGGCCTTCGCCGAGCTTAGAGGTTTGTGGTCCAACCTTCCGCGAAGAAGATCTTTTCATCGCAGATTGGGCGGTGACACATGCCTCAAGGCAGGTTACTTTAAGCAACTTATACCAAAGCGGGGATCCCCGCGTCAACAAACAAGTTTTGAAAAACCCGTCGCGAAAGAACAAAAGAGTCTCTCGTCTTCGAATAAATTTTCCCCGACGTAAGATTTTCACGCTCGCGCATCTTGACTCTCTCGATAAATGTAAGATTCGCGATGCTCAGAGGTGCCGAACGAAAGATTCCCTCTCTGCTGAGAGTGCTGTAGGCTCTCAATCGTGTGTGGTAACACCCTATATCGTTCGTACTGGAGTGGTTGAAAAATGATTGGGAGGATCGCCGCCCTCATCAGCAGTGGGTTCGGAAGCGGATACGCTCCGAAAGCACCGGGCACGTTTGGTTCGGTTGCTGCGGCCTTGCTGTGGCTCACGCTTGAGCGCGTAGGCGCGTTCTCTCACGTGTCTCCACTCGTGCTTGCTCTGATGGTGAGTGTCGTCGGGCTCGCCGCGGTGTCCGTGGCGCTGTTAGGCGAAAGGTCTATCGATCCCCAGTGGATCGTGATCGATGAGTGGGCAGGACTCTTTGTCGCTCTTTGTGGGGTCGATCTGTTCAGCTTCGGCCAAGTTGTCATCGCTTTGGTAGGATTTCGATTGTTTGACATTGTAAAGCCCGGCCCTGTCGCCTGGGCGGAGCGTTTGCCGGGTGCGATTGGAGTAATGGCAGATGACATAGTCGCGGGAGGGCTCGTGTTCCTCGGCTTTGTGGTGTGCGGCGTCATCTAGGAGATAAGGTCGTATGCTGAGAGGTGTTTTCCTCGTTGGGGTCTTGATGATGCACGGCCTGCTTGCCGGGTGTTCGCCTGGGTATGTGCTGCAAGCCGCCTACGAGCAGGGAAAGATCCTCTCTGCCCGTCGGTCGATTGATCAAGTGCTTCAAGATCCAGCCACTTCGAGCGAGCACCGCGACAAGCTGAGCCTCGTCCTTGGAGCTCGGTCTTTCGCCGAAAAGAACGGTCTGACACCGGGAGATTCTTTCACTACCTACGCGGAGGTTTCTCGCGATCCGCTCGCATGGGTCGTGGTTGCGGCGCGACGGGACTCCTTTTCTCTTCATACCTGGTGGTTTCCGATCGTTGGGCGTGTTCCCTATAAAGGGTTCTTCGACAAGGAGGACGCGCAAGAGGAGCTCGATTCGCTTGTGAAGCAGGGATACGAGGGCTCGATGCGAGGCACTGAAGCGTTTAGTACCCTAGGATGGTTTAACGATCCTGTCCTCTCAACGACTCTAAAAAACAAACCCGTTCGGATTGTGAACACAGTTATTCACGAGAGTGTCCACTCGACAGTGTGGATTCCAGGGAGCGTCGCTTTTAACGAGAGCTTGGCGAACTTTGTTGGCTCCGTGGGAGGGATCTCTTTCTTTAACGAGAGAACTAAAGCATGCGTGAAGGAGTCTGGAGTGTGCGCTCATGAAAAGGCGTACCTTGAGGACGCGCTTAGAGATGAGCAGGTGAACTATGAAGTGAGTCGAGTCGTCGACCGGTTGTACGAGGCCCTTGAAAAGCTCTATGCCGAACCCACGATCACCTCTGAGGAAAAGCTAGCCCGAAGGGCGTCGGTGTTTGCTGAGGCCGTGCGTTCTTTCCGAGGAAAATATCCGAACGCCTCCATCTTAAAAGCGGTTAATAACGCTGATATCATTCAACTGAAGCTGTACATGACCAAACTTCCACTCTTTGGGCGCCTGTATGCAAAAGAGGAGCAGAGCCTGCCCCGTTTTATAGAGAAGATCCGAGAGGTCCAACGCCAGGTTGAGGAGGATTCGGCCAAAGATCCTTTCGTTGTTCTTGAAGACATAGTAGGAGAAGCGCCATGACGACTTTTGCTGACCACTTGCAGGCCTCAATAGATAAGACGAATAGCGCCCTTATCGCTGGCTGTGATCCCGTTATCGAAAAGTTTCCGGCCTTCCTGTTAGAGGAGGCTTCCGCCCAAACCAAGAGCGACGACGACTTTATCCACCGAGCGCTCTCGATATTTTGCGAGGCCTTCCTCGCGGCGGTAGTCGGTCGTGTTGCCGCCGTGAAGCCCAATATCGCGTTCTTCGAGCAGTATGGGCTTGCGGGCCTCTCCGTTTTTAAGACGTTTTGCGAAAATGTGCGTGCGGCGAGCGTTCCAGTAATTATCGACGCCAAGCGTGGGGATATCGGGTCGACGGCAGCTGCCTACAGCTCGGCGTTTATTAGTGGGACCAGCGTGCGAGGACGCTCGTTCGTTCCATTTGAATGTGACGCCCTGACTATTAATCCCTTTCTCGGTTTCGATACCTTAGAGCCTTTCGTCACCGACTGTGAGCGGACAGGCAAGGGGCTTTTTATCCTCCTCCAAACATCTAATCCAGGAGCAAAGGATATTCAGGGGCTTGAGTGTCGCGGCAAGACGGTTAGCGGGCACATCGCCGAGTGGCTGGCAAAGAATGCCGCGCGCTTAGAAGGTGTTTCAGGGTGGTCTGGCCTCGGGGCGGTTGTCGGAGCGTCGTATCCCGATGAAGCTCGAGCGTTGCGAAAGCTCCTTCCAACTACGTTCTTCCTTATGCCGGGATTTGGAGCTCAAGGCGCGGCGGCAGACGATGCGGTGGCTGGATTTGGAGTGCAGAACGGTAGGCGGGGAGGGGCTCTCGTTAATGTTTCCCGTGGACTTCTTGAGGGCGCTTCTACCTCCATCGACGGGTTTCAATCCGTGATCCGTGACAATACCGATAAGTTTAACACCCAGTTGCGAGGGGCCCTTTCATAGCGACCAGTTACGAGAGGCTTTGGTTTGACTTTCGCCTAACCGTCGCGCACCATGAGGCGCTCATGGCAATACTTCCCCCTGGCTCATCACGAGCGACACCGCTCGCTACAACTGTCGTTGATTCAAATATCGGCGCCCTTGTTCACTACGAAGATGATGGTTCCGTCATCCTTGGCGTTATCATTTCGAGCAAGCGAGATAAGTTCGCGGTGCTTAATGTGAGGGGTCGAGAGCTTGAGCTTCCGCGAGGTCGTCTTTATCGCTTGCCTCCCGGCACCTCGGTTGGGGGCGCTTCGACAAGTGCTCGTGTGGAAGCGCTCAAGGGGATAGCTGAGGCTATTGAACGCGAAGCGGCGTCCTTTGACGTCACAGAGTTGTGGAGCTTCGTGCATGAGGACGTTCATCTCTATACTGTTTCAGAGTTATGCAAGAGCTATTTCGGAGCTGACACCGCTGAGAAGCACGCAGGCCTTCGCCTCGCGCTCATCAGAGAAAAGGTTCACTTCAAGAGAGATAAGGACGGTTTCGAGCCACGCTCAGCGGATGTGGTGGAGGGACTCGTGCGAGCTGAAGAGGCTCGCAAGCGTAAGGTGACCGTAAGAGATGCAACGATAGCGTTTCTCGCGGAACGGATTAAAGATCCGCACGCGACCATTCCGCATGATATCTCCGAGAATCTGATCCTTATGGGAGAGGTCGCCGCTGGAGTGGCGCACTCGGATCCAGCGAGACAGAAAGAGGGGAAAGATCTCGTACACCTCTGCGCGCGCCAATTGAAGATCGCTGACAACTTGACTATCGAGCGTCAGGCGTTCGAGGTGTTGGTCAAAATTGGACATTTCAATCTAAACACTAACCTCTCTTTCATCCGGCACGAGATCCCGACCCATTTCTCTCATGCTGTTCTCAATGAAGCTGAGAGTGTGGTCATGCCCTCAACGATCGCCGATTTTTCAGACGATGAGCGGCAATTGAGGGAGGACTTCACCGCAAAGCACGCCATAACTATTGACGACATCTCGACTCAAGACATGGACGATGCCGTTACGGTGGAGCAAACGGCAGAGGGATACGAGCTGGGGATTCACATCACGGATGTTTCGTGGGCGATTAAGCATGGCACTGCACTTGATGAGGTTGCTTGCCGCAGGGCGACCTCACTTTACTGTGCCGATCGTACTGTGAATATGCTTCCGGAGCAGCTCTCAGAGTCAAAGCTGAGCCTTCGACAGGGCGCGGTGCGTCCTTGTCTCTCAGTTGTTGTACACCTCTCTCACAATTTAGAGATTCGAAGCTCTCGAGTGGTTCCGTCCTTTGTTAAGGTTGCCCAACGCTACACCTATGACGACGTGGACCTTCTTCTTGAGCACGACGATCCGACGGTGAGCTTGCTGTATCAGATCTCGGCGGCTTGTGAAGAGAGGCGTATTCGAAATGGCGCCGTTCGGGTGCATCGTCGCGAGGTTGTGCCCTTCCTTGAAGCCGACGGCTCAATTCGCCTCCTTGAAATTGAAGAGGAGAGTCCGGCCCGATCGCTCGTAGCGGAGATGATGGTTCTCGCTAATTCGATCATGGCGAAGTTCGCCGCTGATAACCAGATCCCCGTCATCTTCCGAGGCCAAGAGCGACCTGACGCGCAGGCTACTGAGGCTGCTCATGGAGTTCCGGAGGGGCCAGCGAAAGATTTTACCGCGCGTTCAAAGCTCAAGAAATCTACGATGACCTTCGAGCCACGACATCACGCCGGATTGGGCCTCGACGCCTACATTCAGGGAACCTCCCCGATTCGTCGGTATATGGATCTCTGTCATCAACGGCAGTTCCTCTCTTTCTTCCGTCACTCAAAACCTTGGATGACACGAACGGAGCTTGAGCCGCTAGCGAATGAAGTAGAGGTGTACCTCAACGCGGCCACGCTTGCGAGTCGGGAGACTCGGCGCTTCTGGCTTCTTAGGTATCTTGAACAGCGGCCGAGAGGAAAGACTCTTGAGGGTACCGTTGTTCGGCAAGATACGAAGTCGCCACTGGTTGAGCTCGATGAAATATACATCACCGTATTTGTGAAATCCCCTCGGCCTATGAGGATCGGGCAACGCGTCACACTTAAGGTCGCTTCGGTTGATCCTCAGGCTGACTACGTGCGGCTCGAAGCCGCGTAGACACGAGCAGGGTGCCGAAGAATGATCTCGTGTTGCGCATCTCGATAGGGTGACCGCAACTCCGTTGGCCCTGACAAAAAATCCTCAGCGTATCTCAGAGGATAGGGCGCAGGTTTTTTCGTCGTCTCCGTCTCGTTTCGTCAAAACTCTCAAAATGCTCGGGACGGAACCCTTTTCCCGACCCTGCTAGCTCATATCACTAATCGCTGATCTGCTTTACATAAGAGAGATGGCTTATCGTTATGTTGATCGTGTGGAGGCCGGCAAGGTGCTCGGCCGATTCCTCAAGAGAAGGGTGTTTAAAGGTAATCCGGTGGTGGTTGCCCTGCCTCGTGGCGGAGTACCGGTTGGATTTGAGGTGGCGGAAGCGATCGGCGCACCCTTAGATGTTTTGGTGGTGCGCAAGATCGGCGCCCCCGGACACTCCGAGTTGGCGTGTGGCGCGTTGCTATTGACGGGAGAGGTCGTATGGAATGAGCGTGTTCTTAGAGCGCTTGATGTAACCAAGGAGAGCCTTCGATCGATAGTGAATGACGAGATCAAAGAGGCAAAGGCTCGTGAGTCAGCGCTGCGATTGCCGGAGACGCCCGCTCTCTCCTTACGAGGCGCCTCAGTCATTATTGTTGATGATGGGTTAGCGACAGGCGCTACTATGAAGGCGGCGATTCGAGGAGTTTTCGCTCAGAATCCGAAGGAGGTTGTGGCGGCCATTCCCGTTGCGCCTAGCTCTTCATGTGTTGAGTTGGAGGAGATGGGATGCACCGTTATCTGTGTGCAACGGGTCGACGAGGATACCTTTTCAAGTGTTGGGCAGTGGTACCAAGATTTTCCGCAGGTAAGCACGATGCACTGTCGACAGCTGCTCAGAAGAAATCGAGTGAAAGATGCGTCAGTTCAAGATGAACGTGCATAAAAAAGAGAGGCGAGAGCCTCTCTTTTTAGGTAGCCACTATGTTTGTATTTTCTAATTGAGATCTGCCTCAGCAGGAACCGTTTCTTCCCGAGAGTCTTCCTCGGGGAGTTCGCCGTTAAGCTCGCGGCAAACGTTCGAGATCATCTTAAAAGCGCGAGCGAGCGAGTTCATCTCATCGCAAGTGATCTCGATCAT
The DNA here is from genome assembly GCA_044237895.1 of Bdellovibrionota bacterium. Classification (GTDB taxonomy): domain Bacteria; phylum Bdellovibrionota_C; class UBA2361; order UBA2361; family OMII01; genus OMII01. Next base: position 20,999 of record JBIIEK010000015.1, on the reverse strand, counting down.
TTCAAATGCTAACTCCTGGTCGGTCAACTCTGGCACGTCTTTGTTTGCCTTCGACATTGTTCCCCCTAGAGAATGGCTACGATGCACTACCAAGAGCACGAAGTGTTCCATCGGGAAGATCGGCTCCGTCTCCCTAAAACTTGAGTGGAAAATGAATAAGTGGAGCGATGTCAGTAGGTTGAGGTGAGGGGCTATCTATCTGAAGTGTGGATGTAGGGTCGAAAAGATGACGCCTGGGTAAAAAAGGGCCGGGAACCTGGCACATCATTGCCGGTAGGAGGCAAGCATGGAGGGTTCCCGCCCGTGATAACGGAGGCTCTCAAACGGGTCGAAGTTGTTTCGTGCGTTAATTAACCCGCAACGCCTTGATCGCTATGATTCTACCCTCATTATTTGGGTAGTCTGTGCCAGTTAGCACTGACTCATCGGCGTCGAAATGGAGCCGGGTGTTAAGAATGTCGTTACCATCCGTGTCCCTCCAGCTGAGCCAGAGGCCGACACGCTCTTTATTCATGTACATGGGTCTAAACGCTATCGTCTGTCCGTTTGGAAGCCGGACTACCTCTTTTCGTTTGAGGGAGATCTCCTCCTCGTTGCTGCCGATTAGTTTAAAGGATGAGAAGGGGAGCATCGAGAGTTTCTGCTTCAGGTCGGCTAGCGAAGGATCGAGCGAAGGCTCTTTTGAGGAGGGTACGTTGTCCTTGGCTCCCGTTGCTTGAATCGTTCGAACTACCACTCTCACCTCTGATTGATCGCACGACCTATCTTGAGAGTAGGCGATAGACGATGAGAAGAATATTCCGCAGGAGACAAACGCGAGAAGGGCGTGGAGAAAACTTCGAGGAGAGGAGCGAGTCATACGGCTACTATTTGGACCGACTTAGAGGGGGGACGTCAATACCTTCTTGTTCTAGAACGCGGATAGTCGGGGTGGCTACAACGCGTGTCGCCGCTGTAGGCGAGTTTTTTTTGCGAACCCAGATGATAGCAGATTTGCTATTCGGATTTTGTATGAGCTGAAGAGATCCGTTGCCCTTCATCCAGTCTACTTCCATGGTTGAGCGTGATGGAAATACGCCCTGAGGGTTCGCCTCAAACGAGGCCTGATGAAATGCAGAGCCACTTTGAGCGGCAACAGGCCCTCCGGTGTATACCGGCAGGATCTCCCCGGGTCGGGAAGGTCGAGACACGAAGACGAGAACAAGTGCAGCAACGGCAGCGCCGGACAGCCCGCCGAAGAGAGCGTGTTTTGAAGCGAGACGTTCAAAGAGTGATGCCACCTCTCGTTCGGGTAGCGCTTTACGTTGGCCGAGATAGAGGGCGGCCCGTTCCTCAGCGTCGATCCTCTGGTCGATTCTTGCCCACAGATCTACTGAGATATCTCGGTTGGGAGCGTGTTCTTGAAAGAGAGTGGAGGTTGCTTGGAGATTGGAGATGAATGTCCGGGCGTCTGGATTCACTCGGATTAGTCGCTCGGCGAGGAATCGAGAGAAGAACGAGCATTGGTCGTCAGCGTAGGCGCTTAGGAGGAGCTGTTGCTTCTCGCTTAAGTTGATTGATTCATCATCTCTCATCGTTTCACCGTGGTGAGTTTTGGTTTGTTGCCCCGAGATGGGGAATCATCTTCATTTGTACGTTCATTGCTCTCTTCTTGTGAGACCGCGGGTGCAAACTCCTGGAGCGCTTTTTGGAGAGCCTTACGAGCATAGAAGAGTCGGCTCATCACCGTCCCCTTTGGTGCTCCTATCGCGACAGCGATCTCCTCGTAGTCGAGGCCATCGATCTCTCGTAGGGTAATCACCGCTCGATGCTCTTCTGAGAGCTCTCCAAGAACCTCCTGGATTTTGCGTCCCAATTCCTTGCGTGCCAAAGCATCATGGGGGCCCTCTACTCGCTGCCCGATGTCAGAACCAAGTGAGCTGCCCTGGTCCCACGACCTCTCTGCTGCAGTGTTGACGCTAACCTGCTCTTTATATTCAAGGTGGGTTCCGCCTCGACGGGCCGCTTTGCGCCGTATGTCGACGGCCATGTTAAAGCAGATGCGGTAGAGCCACGTGTAAAAGGAGGATTCTCCCTTGAATTGTCCCAATGATAAGAAGGCCTTAACAAAGGTTTCCTGGACGACATCCTCGGCATCTTCGCGGGTTTTGAGGATGTCTAAAGCCATCGCCAAAAGACGACCTTGGTACCGTTCCACAAGCCCACGGTAGGCCTCTCGGTCTCCCCCGAGGGACATCTTTACCAATTCATCGTCTCTGAGGGCCGAAAGATCGGCTCCCTTTGCCATCTTCATAGGTGCGTTTGCTTCTGGGTAAGGTCCCCGCCGGCATTTTAAAGGTGAAATTCTTTTGGACAATACCCTGAAAACGGAGAGATTCATAGAAAGCTAAGGGAGTTAAAAGGTAATTGTGTCAAATGCTTAGTGGCGTCACGGGTTTGAAAAGAGGAGGTTGTCTCGACCTAGTGCCGTGTGACAAAACTTTTACAAACCTTCGACGTCGTCGTGACAACTCGAATGGCGGGCTGTGCAATACATACGCATATGTCCTGTGAGGGCACGAAATATGAAAAGTAAGACAAGAGAAGTTATGAATACGACCGAAGTAGCAGTTCAAGAGATAGAGAAGACCGTAACCATCAACACTAACCTGAAGACGTTGATCGAAGAGATCTGTGTTGCTGACGAGTTCTCAGTTCTTAGAGAAACCCTCCGCCTCTACGTTGAGGAGATCGGGGTTCACTAAGGCGTACGGGCGATAGCAGGTATCGAAACTTCGTTGCTCTACGCCCTGACGCCGAAATCTTCTCGGTATAATCGAGCAAGCTCTCTGAATGACTCTTTCAGCGTTTCGTGGAGCTGCTTATGCGCGTAGTTTCGCCAAATCTTTCTCTGCCACGGCAGTGATTGCTCATGCATGAAGTGTAGTCCGATTCCGTAGTGAATCAGCGATAAGAAGTGCGACGGAACCTGCAGCTCACCGATGCATAACTCCATACAGGTGAAATAGGGAGACCTGAAGTCCGGCTCGTGTGTAGCTCGCCAAAGATTTTTTCCCTTTATATCACTCGCTAGCTCTGAATAGCGGGAGATGTATTCGAGGATCGCCCTCACATCACTTTTTGCTTCTAACGTTGACAGCTCCTTCAAATCGCCACTTTTCGCGGTGATGAAATGCCCAGGATTTAAGTGGCGTTGGTACGCCCAATGATCGGCCCCTATCGAGGGGGTTTTGAGCGAGAATGGAGCTTTGCGGAGAATGTCATCGTCACGGGTGCTTTCAGCCGATCTCGCCTCTCGAGGAATGCTCTGAATCGGATTAACAATCTCTCGAGCAATCCGGGTTGTTTGAGGAAAATTTGGGTCGATCGGATAGGCCGCTTTACATTGGTGCCACAGCTGTCGATAGAGTCCCGGTGCGTGCTCCCGCAGGAACTCGCACGTTTTTCGAACGACAATTCCCTCTATGGGAACCGAGATAGAGATCGTCGAGCCTGTTGGGGCCCTACTATCCTCTCTCTTGAGCGTGCCCTCAAAGGGGAGATGCCACAAGCGGCCGGTAGCTCCCTGAGAGAGCGTCTCGGTGATCACGATTCCTCGTGATTGAGAAAGTCTGTCTGCAGCTTCTTGGCTGCCTGCTATTCCACGCGCTGGTCCCAGCATAGTCTGGTGAGTATCACCTAGGAGCGTAAGGCTTCTCAAATAAAAAACAGGGCGGGTACGAAAGAATGAGAAAAACAGTCTCGGAATGGCCCTTACGACTTTAAAAATAACCCCACCGACGGATTCAATCTATTTCTGCCAGGGCCTCTTCGATGGTACGGTTTGTGCTGGAATTATAAGGAGCTACCATCTAAAAGGAGCTCCCTGTTGGAGTTGTGACTATGCGCAAATCCCCTCGGGTTCTTTCAGCCTCTCTCCTTGCCATCGTCACGGTGTTGACCGTGACGGGCTGTGGTTCAAAGGAGCAGGCGCCTGTCGCTCCTCAACTTGAGGTGGGAGTCGTGCCTGTGACAAAGCGCGATGTATCTATCTCCTCGGAGTTCGTCGGGCGCACGGAAGGCGCCGTTGATGCGGAAGTTCGTGCTCGCGTAGAGGGGGTGGTAGAGCAGATCAATTTTAAAGAGGGTACTGAGGTATCCGAGGGACAGCTTCTGTATGTGATCGATGAAGCGCCTCTTCAGGCAAAGGTCGCGGAAGCTAAGGGCGCGCTCTCTGAAGCTTTGACTCGGCAAGAGAGAGCGGACGCAGATCTTAAGCGAATAAGGCCCCTTGCGGACATCAACGCGGTCAGTAAGCGCGAGCTTGACGCGGCAGTGGGTCAAAAGGGGGTCGCCGATGGCTCTGTCGAAGCCGCGAGGGCGCAAGTGCAATCGGCGGAGATTCGGTTGGGGTACGCGAAGATAAAAGCGCCGATCTCTGGAATGATCGGCCTCACCAAGGCGAAGGTCGGAGAGCTCGTCGGCAACGGTCCTAACTCGATCGTCCTAAATACGGTGTCGCAGTTAGATCCCATTCACGTACGGTTCAGCGTTAGTGAGCGAGAATATCTCTACTTCGCCAAACTAGCGGAGAGTCAGGGAGATAAAAGAGAGAAACGCTCACTTGAACTGATATTGGCGGACGGTTCCGTTCACCCTCAGCGAGGAGAGGTTGTGTCCCTTGATCGAAACGTGGACGCTCAAACGGGTTCGATTAACGTAGAAGCCGCTTTTGCTAACCCAACTAAACTCCTGCGACCGGGATTGTTCGCCAAGGTTCGCACCGTCGCTGAGACCCGCCAGGGCGTATTGGTTGTACCAAAGCGCGCGTTAAAGGAGCTTCAGGGCACGTATCAGGTGTTCGTGGTGACTAATGAGGGAGTTGTAGATCTTCGAAATATAAATGTGGGCGCTGATGCCGGCGACAGCCGTATCGTAGAGTCGGGGCTGCAAGAGGGAGACCTCGTGGCAGTTGACGGCATACAACGTCTGCGTAGCGGACTCTCCGTAAAAGCCAAACGTTTGGGATAACAACTATAAGCGCGTGCTTGTGACGCGCGCAGAGAGGCATAGATAAGAATGAAAGAGTATTTCTTTGTTCGGCGCCCCACTGTAGCGATCGTGCTTTCGATCGTCATGGTTATCTTCGGGGTCGTCACAATCAGCGGATTACCGATATCGCAATATCCCGAAGTTGTTCCTCCTGAGATTCAGGTGAATGCCTCCTATGCGGGAGCAAACGCTCTTGCAGTTGAGCAGTCTGTTACCACGCCCCTTGAGCAGAAGATCAATGGCGTTGAGAACATGATCTACATGCGAAGCATTAACGCCAACGACGGTACGACCTCTGTTCGAGTGTCCTTCGAGGTTGGTTCAAATCTCGACATGTCAAATGTATTGGTCCAGAACCGGGTGTCTGAGGCTCAAGCGAGTCTCCCTGAGGAGGTAAAGCGTCTTGGCGTTACTGTAAAGAAGTCGCTCTCATTTCCGCTGATGTTGGTAACGCTCAGATCTCCGCGGGGGTCTTATGACAACTCATTTCTAAGCAACTACGCGACGATCAACGTTCTCGATGCGTTGGCTCGAATCGGAGGAGTAGGCCAGGTCAACCAGTTCGGTGGTAGTGACTACGCGATGCGGGTGTGGGTCAAGCCCGACCAACTCGCCAAGCTCGGTCTTTCAGTGGCGGATGTCTACCGCGCCATACAACAACAGAACGTCATTGCCCCGGCGGGCCAGATAGGAGGTCCGCCAGCTCCTAAGGGTACTGAATCAACCTACGTGGTTAAAACGTCTGGTCGTCTTGAGAGTGCCGAGCAGTTCGGAGAGATCGTGATCAAATCAGACGAGGGCGCTGGGTCCTTGATTCGTTTGAAGGATGTGGCTCGAATTGAGTTGGGAACGCAACTCTACAATTCGCAGGGTCGATTTAACGGAGAGGCCGCAGCCGTCTTGTCTGTCTATCAAGTTCCCGGTTCAAACGCGCTGGAAGTCGCTAAGCAGGTTCGAGCTACCATGGAGGAGCTCTCTGAAAGGTTTCCAGATGATCTAGAGTATGTTGTTTCGCTCGACACCACAAAAGCGGTCACGGAGGGGATAGATGAGATCGTTAATACCCTTCGAGACGCCATCATCCTCGTTGTGCTGGTGGTGTTTCTTTTCTTGCAGAGCTGGCGAGCCACGATCATTCCGATTCTCGTAGTGCCCGTTTCCCTTATCGCTACCTTTTCTGTGTTCCCGCTGCTCGGATTCTCCGTGAACGTGCTATCACTGCTGGGCTTGGTGCTTGCGATCGGAATCGTGGTCGACGACGCGATCGTGGTTGTTGAAGCCGTGATGCATCATATTGAGCATGGCAGTTCGCCCCGGGAGGCGACAAATAAAGCGATGAAAGAGGTTGCTGGGCCTGTCGTTGCAATCGCGCTCATCCTCTGCGCTGTGTTCGTACCGGTCGTTTTCATGGGCGGGATTACAGGGCGGTTCTATCAGCAATTCGCCGTGACCATTGCGGTATCAGTACTCTTCTCTGCTGTTGGCGCGCTCACGCTAACCCCAGCGCTCTGCGCGATTATGTTGAAGCCCGCGTCACCGCAAAAGGGGATCTTGGGAAAAGTCTTTGGAGGATTTAACCGGATCTTCGACCGATTGACCGCGCGCTACCTAGGAATCGCCGGCTTTTTTGCGCGTAAGGTGGTGCGTGGAATCGTAATGGTGGGGGTTATTCTTTTCGGGCTCTTCGCAATCGGCAGAGCACTACCGAGTGGCTTCGTCCCCGAGGAGGATCAAGGATACATCCTTGCTAACGTGACGCTACCTGATGCCGCCTCTCTTGAGCGTACCTCCATCGCCAGTGAAGACGTTGAGCGTATAATCCTCAATACTCCTGGCGTTGATAGCGTCACGACCGTAGTCGGATTTAGCTTAATAACACAATCATACGCGAGCAATAACGCCTTCTTTTTTATCTGGTTAAAGCCGTGGAGCGAGCGCCCGGGGCTCGCGCTATCCTCCTTCGGTATTCTTCGAAAGCTCAACGGTGAGCTCGCCCGGGAGTTTCCTCAGGGCGTTGGAACCGCGTTCGGACCACCGGCTATCCCCGGTCTTGGTACCGGATCAGGTTTCAGCATGATGCTTCAGGATAAGAGCGGAAAGGGGCCAGAGTATCTTGATGAGCAGGCCAAGGCCTTTATTCAGGCAGCTTCTAAACGGCCGGAGATCGGTCGGATCGCGACAGCTTTTAGAGCGACGACCCCACAACTCTTCGCGGAAGTAGATCGTGAAAAGGTTCTCTCCTCCGGAGTTTCTCTCGCTGATGTAAACTCAACGCTCGGTGCGTTACTGGGAGGAAGTTACGTCAATGACTTCAATCGGTTTGGGCGACTTTACAAGGTTTATGTCCAAGCGGAGGCGGAGTATCGAGACAGACCAGAAGATATTCGCCTTTACTATGTGCGAGGAAAGAACGGCGAAATGGTTTCACTCGGAACCCTTGTCACGATGAAGCCAACAAACGGCCCAGAGTTTACCAATAGGTTTAATCTCTTCCGTTCGGCCGAGCTCATTGGCTCGTCGGGCCTTGGGTACAGCTCCTCTCAAACGCTCGCGGCGCTTAAGGAGGTTGCTGCCGCAGTGCTGCCTCCTGATGTTGGCTATGACTGGAACGCAATGTCGTACCAAGAGGAGAAGGCCGCCGGAAAGGGCGCTGTGGTGTTCGTTTTGGGTATGGTGTTCGTGTTCCTTATACTTGCTGCGCAGTATGAAAGCTGGTCTCTTCCGTTCAGCGTTCTTCTTGGAACTCCGTTCGCGGTCTTTGGTGCGTTTTTAGGTTTGTGGGCGTGCCGGCAGCTCGACCCTTCATACGTAAATAACATCTTCGCCCAGATCGGCATCCTGACGCTGGTAGGATTAGCCGCGAAGAACTCGATCCTTATCGTTGAGTTCGCGCGAATGAAGGTGGCGGGAGGAGCTTCGCTCGTCGAAGGCACGCTTGAGGCGGCAAAGCTTCGGTTTCGGCCGATCTTGATGACCGCGTTCGCGTTCATTCTTGGAGTCGTGCCTCTCGTGCTTGCGAAGGGCGCGGGTGCGCAGGGGCGTAAGGTGATGGGCATGTCTGTATTCGCGGGTATGGCGATGGCAACCGTGATCGGAGTGGTTCTTGTTCCGATGCTGTTCGTTCTCGTTGAGCGATTGTCCGGTGGTAGAAAACATACCTCTCAAGAGAAAAAAGATGACGAAGGGTCGGTTCAATCAGTGGGGAATCATGGCTAGGTCGGGAACGTTTCTTCGCGGCATGGTTGTCGGCACGAGTGCTGTCACGATGCTGAGTGGCTGTTTAGTGAAGCCCGACTACTCTCGCCCTGAGGTGCTCACTGAGGCTCCCTTCCGAGAAGCCCCGGTAACGCAAGAAACGATAGCCGATCTGCCGTGGTGGGAGGTGTTCAACGACCCTAATTTGCAATCCCTCATTAAGACGGCACTCGCGGAGAATCGAGACCTTAAAGTAGCGATGGCGAGGATCGATGAGGCTCGAGGTCTTCTTGGCGTTGCTCGACCGGATCAGTTCCCCCGACTCGATCTTACCGGGGACGCGTCCCGATTGGATCGAAGTGATGCATCGCTCTTTCCAACGCCTCCAACGAATGAGTATAGCCTTGGAGGCAAACTCTCGTTCGAAGTGGATATCTGGGGTCGATACGCAAGTGCGACCGAGGCTCAACGAGCGCAGCTCCTCTCGACCGAGTACGCCCTCCGGGCGGTTACCCTCTCTCTTGTGGCCCAAGTCGCGGCTTCGTATCTTCAGCTACAAAATATCGATAGGCAGATATCGATCTCGCAACGTACGTTAGATAATAGGCATGACGCGACAACCCTGAATCAGCAACGATTCTCCGGAGGATACGTTGGGCTGCTCGACGTGAATCAAGCGCAGATTCAAGAGGAAGAGGCACGAGCCGCCTTGATCGCGTTACAGCGGCAGCTACGAGTAACGGAGAATGCTTTAAGCGTTCTTCTTGGGCATGCTCCCCATCCTATAGTTCGATCCGAGATGTCGAGGAATCCTATCGCGCTCATGAAGTTGCCCGCAGGAGTGCCCGCGATGTTGTTAGAGCGCCGCCCCGATGTTCGGGCCGCTGAAGAGAGCGCGCGGGGAGCCGTTATGCGGATAGGAATCGCTCGGGCGCAGCAGTATCCGGCGCTCAATCTGACGGGATTGCTCGGCCTCAACGCTGCCGAGAATCGTAATCTCTTTTCCGCAGACGCCCAAACGTGGAGCATCGGATCGGGGATTTTCGGTCCGCTGATTGACCTGGGAAAGAGTTGGTCTCGTGTGGACGCGGCTGAGGGGCAAGCGGCTCAGGCTCTTGAGAGCTACCAAAACACGGTCTTGCAAGCAGTTCGAGACGTAGAGGACGCGCTTGTCTCGGTAGAAACCTACAAGAAGGAGCACGCCGCTCGGACCGCGCAAGTTAAAGCCGGTAAGAGTGGTTCGATGCTGTCCCGACGAAGATATATGGACGGTGTCACATCGTACCTTGAAGTTTTAGAGACAGAGCGCTCATTGTTCCAAGCGGAGCTCGCTCATTCTGGAACGCAAGAGCGGTACCTCTTCTCCATCGTGCAGCTTTACCGAGCACTCGGTGGGGGATGGCTGGCGAAGCCCACAGGGAATCCTACCTAGGTAAGCGCCAGAGGTGTTGGCATGAGAGCGGTGGTTTTTCCGCGGCTCTACCGCGCGTGGAGGAGCTCGTCTATCAATGTCATTCGCGCTCGGTACCGCTCAATCTCTTTATCGAAATCGACATTCGGTCGCATCGACTCAAAGATAGTGCGGATAATGGGAAGATACTCTTCCCCATGTCCGTCGAGGTACTCAAGCTCAAGCCTTCGACGCATAAGGTCTTCGAGTGTCTCTACCTGTTCAGTATCGAGAGCTATCATGGTCTCGAGGGCAACGGTTTTTTCAGGGGAGCTCTCTATCAATTCACGATACTGCTCGACCAAGCGTCTACCGTATCTGCTGATAAGGCGATGAGCTGTCTCGATGGAGAGACCCCGCTCTACGAGGTCTCTTTCCAGTGCGCACGTCGTTGCTTCAGCCGCACTGCCTGGGAGTTCCTTGAGGTCCCGTTTTTGCTTTAGCGCTTCGAGCGCCTGAGGTCGCCGTAGCAGACGAGCTGCTTCCCTAATCCCCTCAGAGGCTGTCCACGAGGCCGTGGTATATTTTCCGCCCAAAAGGGAGAGGACCCCGTTGCTGTGCGTCCAGATGTGCTTTCGAGAGAGCGTCGAGGAGGTCCCCTTTTTTCCGCGTATGGGGAGTGTCCGAATCCCGGAGAATGCATAACAGGCTTTATCTCGCGTCAGTCCTGCATCAGGAATATCTTTCGCTAGTCGTGCAAGAATCTCCTCGATCTCATCATGAGAGGGGAGGGGATCTAGCTCTATTTGGGACACCTCACGTTCCGTTGTCCCTACGAGCGTGCCTGCGGGATGTGGCCATACGAAATAGTAGCGAGCCTTTCCGGGCATCGGCAGGAAGAGGCTTGGACCCTTCCAGGGCTTGTTAAAGATAATATGAGATCCACGACTGAATGTAAGGGGGTGAGGTTCCGCCCCGAGAGTTGTCGCGAGCGTTGAGGCCCAGGGACCGGCGCAATTAATGACAAGGCGTGCGTGAACCGTTATCCCATTACCCGATAATACATCGAGTGCTTTAATCTCCGAGATCCCGTCTTCGCTACGATCCAGAGATTTAGCCTCGCAGTAGTTAAGGCACGCCGCGCCATAACGGCGAGCCCCGAGAATATTGTCGATAACCATTCGGGTATCGCTCATTATCCCGTCGGTGTAGAGGAAGCAGCCCATCAGATCAGATCGCCCCTTGTGAAATCCTTCAAATGAAAGCTCAGAGCGAGGGATCCATCGGTGCCTTCGTTCCTTCTTCTTTACCATCAGGTCGTAGAGAAAGAGTCCGAGGGTTAATTTAAGTTTGAAGAAGAGCCCTCCCTTTGGAACTGGAATGAGGAATCGTGTTGGCTTTACGAGATATCCGATGTTGTCGAACATCTCCTCGCGAGCTTTAATCCCCTCAAAGACCTGCTCGAAATCTAAGAGCTCAAGATATCGTAGTCCTCCGTGAGCCATTTTAGAGCTGCGGCTCGAGGTCGCCGATGCGTAGTCCCCTTTTTCAAGGAGTGCGGTCTTAAATCCGCAACCCGCGGCCAATCGCGCTACCGCTGCACCATGAATTCCTCCACCGACTACCACTATATCGAAGGGCTCCGCGTTTTGAATTGCGCGGATGGTCTCAGCTCGAGACGCCGAATCAGACGTATGTTTAAAGGGGAGGGGAGGGTTCATCTTCTTGTGTTAGTATGTCACTTCTCTTGTTTCCGCGAAATTTCTTTAATAGAGGGAGAAGAGAAACCCCTACTTGTGAGTAAAGTGCTCCCCAGATTCTAAGCCCCAACTTCTTACTGGTACACCCTACCTTTCAAATGGAAGTCCTATCGGATTAACCGAGAATCTACTCCTCGCTGCGACTCGATTTTGAGCTTGTAGTGCCAAGAGTCGAACGGCACTTTAGCCGAGTGGATAGGTTCCAGTAGAGCAATATGGGATTTGTGTCGGATTAGCTTGGACGAGCGCGGCGTTAGCCCGTCTCGCTTACAGTTCATCAATCGGACTCACTACCCGTGGCACAGGCGACTTCGCCACATGAGTATAGATCATCGTGGTCTTCACATCGCTGTGCCCCAGCAACTCCTGAATGAGACGGATATCCCTGCCATTCTCCAAAAGATGGGTCGCGAAGGAATGGCGAAAGGTGTGGCAGGTGATCCGTTTTGAGAGGCCGGCGGCAAGTGCGGCCTTTTTGACAGCATCGTCCATAAACGTATCAAAGATGTGGTGCCGTTTAATGTCGCCACTACGAGGATCTCGAGAGAGCTTGGTAGAGGGGAATAGGTACTGCCACGCCCATTCACGATCGGCGTTGGGACACTTTTTAGAGAGAGCATACGGCAGAGACACCCGGCCGTACCCGGCTTGTATATCTGCTTGGTGAACGCGTTCAGCGATTGATAGCTGTTTCCTCATTGGTTTCGCCAGTCGCTTTGGAAGAGGCACGATTCGATCCTTGTTACCCTTGGCGTCTCGGATGGCGATGAAGCCCTGACCGAATTCGATATCTTTTACCCTCAGGTGAAGCGCTTCTGAAAGACGCAATCCGCACCCATACATCAAACATGCTATCAGCCATTTTTGAGGGTGGTGTTTCAGCTCTCGTAACACTCTGGCTACCTCTTCCCGCGTCATGACCTCAGGAACTCTCTGCTTCCGGCGAGCCCACATGATCCCTTTGAACTCACCGATATTCCGGTTCAGGACATGCCGAAAGAGGAACACGAGCGCATTGAGGGCTTGGTTCTGTGTGGCTGGCGAGCAGTTTCGCTGCACCGCCAGGTCCGACAGAAATGCGACAATATGCTCCTCTTCCATCTCCTGTGGATGCTTCTTTCTATGAAATACAATAAACCTCTGAATCCAGCCGATATAGCTCTTCTCTGTGGTGTAGCTAAGGTGTCTGAGCCGAATACGCTCCCGTACGAGGTCAAGAAATCTAATTGGCCGTCTGCTTGAGTCCATGTGTGCTTAATCGAGAGGAGTTCGAAAAAGTTTCGCTGTCTACAATCACGGATCCGGTGATCTACATCCTTTGGTGTACACACCGGTTGGACCGTTTAGAGGGGATTGTGCCTAACCGTCTACATTTACGAGGATTTATTCGAGGTTGAGGAGGAGATGCCGGGTGCAGTATCCTGGGACAAATATTAAGGGTGTTAGATCACCGGATCTGCACAATACCTATGTTATGTTGCTTATGCGAAGAGCGCTCCTTGTCTTATTAGTATTTGTCTCTTCCGCCTCGGCGGAACCGGCGCCCGTCCGGGTAGGTGCTATCTTCGGATTAACCGGCTTCGCGAATGTTTGGAGCTCCCAAGCACGTCGTGGGATTGAGATGGCTAGAGACGAAATCAATCAAGACGGTGGAATCAACGGCCGTCCGTTAGAAGTTATCTTCGAAGATAGCGGCACAACGGCCAAAGGAGGGGTTGCCGCCTTCAATAAGCTAGTGCGGATCGATAAGGTGGATGCCCTTGTTGGGGACATCATCTCGTTCGTTACACTTCCCTTAGTCCCCCTTGCCCAGGCAAACAAGATCGTTCTGATTACCCCGTCGATATTTGATTCTGATATGCCCGAGAAGGCGGACTATTTCTTCACGACCTGTCCTGAGAAGGCGAGTATCGCTGCGCCGGTCGATCGATTCTTCTCCATGAACCCAGACATAAAGAGAGTGGCGATTATCTGCGCTGACAATACCTGGGGACGGACGTACCTCGACATTTGGAAATCTGGAGCGGAGAGCCACGGTATCAAGATCGTCGATGAAAATTGTCTAGATGACTATTCGAGTGACATGCGTGCCGAGGTTCTTCGGGCAAAGTCTAAAGCGCCCGATGGCGTTATCGTCGCCTTCAACACAGACAAAGCTCTTCGAAGAATGAAGGAAGTCGGCTTCTCGCCGAAGGTCCTCACGACAAGCGACATTGATGAGGCAATAAATAGAAGGGGATTCCCGCTAAAAGAAGCACTGGGGGTGCATTTTATAGACTGGCGCCCAACACCCGAGTTCCGCAAAAAGTTCGAAGCTCGGTACAAAGATATTCTGATGATGGCGCCACAGAATAGCTATGACGCCCTGCTCACACTCGCCAAGGCCCTCCGCAAAGGTGACGGGGATCTGCAGTCGTCCGTTCGAAGCATCAACTACATCGGTGGAGTCGGTCCGGTGGACTTCAGAGACTCGCACTCGGGAAATAAGGCAGGTGCCAGCCTGATGGTGATAACAGAAAGAGGTATCGAGGAGCTGCGATAGGCGCAACATAACACTTGACTGCACCAGACGGGCGGCCATGATAGGGTGCAGCAGCGATGTAAGTTTGAAGAGGCCGCCCGTTGGTGAGCCTCACCATTATCTTTGTCACCATGAAACGATTTGCAATCAAAGTATTTCTAGCCAGTTTAGCTGTTTGTGCGCGGACTGCAGCACATGCGCAGCCTCCCGAAACGATCGGCGTTATTCTTCCCATGACAGGTGATTTCGCTCGGTATGGTGAGAAAGTGCGGGAGGGACTCGAATCAAAGAAGACCGATTCAGTCAAATTCGTATACGAAGACGAAGGATGTAATCCCCGCTCGGCTGTGAGCGCATTTCACAAATTAAGGGCAGCGGACAAGCTGGGCCTTTTTTTAGGCCCATGGTGCGGATCACCTCAGATTGCGGTTGCTTCGCTGTTGAATAAGTCAGGGGGACTGGCGATTCTCGGCAGTAGCGCGCCTGAAAGGGTTTTTCCACTCTCTGGTGGTCGCATGTTTTCTGTTCAACCCTCAATCGAAACGGAATCAACGTTCAATGCGAAGGAAGCCTATCGGCTCGGAGCTCGCAAAGTTGTGATTGTGTTCCTTGAAAACGACTTCAGTCGGGCGCATGAAGCAGCTTTTAAGAAGGCTTTTCAGGGGCAGGTGTTCGATACGCTGGTGTACTCAAGCCCTGATGCATCAGCAATACGAACGATAGCAACACAAATTAAGAAGCTGTCACCTGATACCCTCTATATTCCTGACGCCTCCCCCCTCATGCATGGGCTTGTACGACAACTAGCGAACATGGGCGTCACAGGGCTCCGTCTCATGAGCGTGTATTCAGCCCAGTCAGACGATGTGCTTACCGTCGTTGGCAAGAGCGGTGAAGGGCTCATCTTCTCCTATCCGAAAATTGAAGGAGAGGCCCTGCATTACTATCCTAGGCTTGCTTCAGAGATCTTCATGCACGGTTTGCAGGAGTGCAAAGAAAAAACTCCCGAGTGCGTGAAGAAAGCAATAACAGGGAAATACCGCTTTGATAAGCACGGCACCCTCCAGGGAGAGCTGGCGCTGAAGATCATCTCGAACGGAAAGTTTGTTTGGCGGGCAAACTAGCGCTTAGTGTTAGGCTGCTCTCTTTCGTCGCTTAGTAGGAGCGAAATATAGCTTAATTCCAACTGCCTCCAAAATCGACGATAGACTGGAGAGTTTAGGATTGCCCTTCTTTGAAAGACTGCGGTAGAGATTCTCCCGATTCAAATCGGTTTTTTTGGCGATGTTGGCCATTCCACCGCTTGCCTCGACGACGTCGCGCAAAGCGAGTAAAAACACTTCTTCGGAATCGTTCATGCAGGCATTGAGATACTCAGCCGCTTCTGCTGGGTTCTTTAGCTGTTTCAGCAGTTCGGTTCTATAGTTTTTTACTGGCATCTTTGTACTCCTTCCAAAGTATTTTAGCGTTACTCACGTCTTTCGACTGAGAACTCTTATCTCCACCACAGAGCAGCACTACGATAGTGTTCCCGTCACGTCCAAGGTAAACTCGGTATCCGGGCCCGAAGGCAATTCGCAGCTCTAGAACGCCTCCTCCGACACTTTTGCAATCTCCAAAGTTGCCAAGCTCAAGTCTATTAATCCGGGCTCGGATGATCGCTCTTGCCCTAATGTCTCGGAGACCCAATAGCCACTCAAGAAAGAGGCTCCTCCCTTTCTTATGTTCATAGATGACTATCGTCTGTTTCATAGACAAAGTGTAGCTTTAAAGCTACATCCAGTCAAGTTACTTGAATAAGGCTAGTAGTTGAGGGAAGATAACCATGTGGCCCACCCAGATTTCGTCCTGCCGGCCGAAACAGGTGGCCTAAACGTTACATCGTAATATCACATGACCAAGTCGGTGGAGTATACAGATTTGAAAGGATATCCTATGGGAATGATGAGCACGAGTCGTGAAAGAGATATGTTCAAACTAGAGGCCTCAAAACAGATTCCTGAAGGTCATCGTTTTCATGGTGCGCTAGGAGTTACGCAAGAGACAAGTGTAGCGCGTTATGTAAGTTCGCTTTCGCCAGGGCGAATCGCCAAGGAAGAGCTGCATGATCGAGAGATTATTTTGGTGCCTGCCTCGGTTCTAGGTTTGAGAGTGCGGGACATTTCCACGGATACGGTAGCTACCTCTACTGAATATTACTCGCAAGGCGGGTACTACGGGGTTCTATCAAAACCTAAAGTGTAACGATGTAACAAGCAAGTCGAGCGGACAGTAAAGTACCGCTCATTTTTTGTTATTCAGTTGAGGGAGTATGGCAGGCCACTTTGAACAAACCTTTCCGATTGCTGACGGGATTGACTGGTCGGAGTCGAAGTTGACATTGCCAGAACGAAAGGCAGCTGAGACTGAGTTGCTAGATGCGGTGATTGGATTGGCCAAGGCATTTGGGGCTTCCAATGTGGAAGTGACGGAAATACACGAGGCCCCTGGACACCGTGCCAAAGCTGTTACTCTGGTAGGTGAGGGCAACTTGGATTCGGAAGCCCTTTCCCAAGCGTTAAGAAAGCTAGCAAAAGGGCAGACTGAATAACAAACGCCTCGATGGGAGCGCGACCCGCGGGCGGAATTGAATATTTGTAAAGTCTGATTGGGTCGCGCCCCATCAGGCTAACCGTTATGTTTTGGTGATTTGTTGGACTAGCTATGTGGCTTGAAGAACATCCTCTACTGGCAATCTACCTCCTTGGTGGGTGTGTAGTTCTTATGCTGGCTGTTTTTAAAATGGCGCTCTTTGCCACCATTAATTGGGCAATTCGGCATGATGTACTGAATAGAAATATCAAGAAAATATTACCGCCTGAAGAAATGCCGTTTCGCACCAGATTACTCATGGCTATTGGCTTGCTCGCGCTTGAAATGCTTCTTTCTTGGATTAATGTAGCCGTCATCCTATGGCAAATGGGGGTCCAGCTAGTAGGCTTATTGAGAGACCAACTCCAGCCAGCACCGGAGGCTATAAAGGAACTTCGATTCCCCCTACGGAATAACCCCGATATGTCGCGAGAGACTGTTTGGGCTTATACCACTGCCCTTGCTGCGCGGGCGGGACACGGCGAGCCAACGGTCGATGGGCTGCTGCAAAGTCTTCAAGCGGTAGCAGAGTGCTATACTGATTTTTCCCCGAGCTCTGCCATCCACCAATTGCAGGGCCTGCGCGCCGTAAGAGACGAAACAACAGCTGCAGCAAAGCTTGAAGTCCAGAAGCAAACAGCCGTAACATAACAAAACATTCGAGCGGGAGCGCTTTAGCGCCCGCTCACTGACACGTTATCCCACTATCTAAGCGACCATGCTTTCAGACAAAAATAAATCCACAGCTGAAAAGTTCTGGTTGGCCGAGCTGGGGGTGCAGAGCTTTCCTCCTGGGATTCACGTTCAATCCCATGACCCGAGTGCACTCTGGGACCTAGCAGATCGGGCTGTGTTCTTTCAGCATGCCAACGGGGTATTCATTACCCTCACACCTAAAGATCTCTTAAACCTACGGGATGCTTTTAAGTCCTCCACTGCTGCGCCGGTCGATATATTCATTTCAGGCATGGCTTCCAAAGGAACTATTGTTGGAAATGGTCCGGCATACGTTGGCTACCTTGATTGCCTTCAGGGCGCCGAGTCACTCATTTGCCTGGTAGATCGTCTAGATTCAAGGGTTCAGACGATAGCGAAACAGTATCCAAACGATTGGGATGTTTTTGGTCTTGCCGATCAATCTAGGGGGCCTTTTGCGGTAATCGAAGACGGTCGTATTCTGGGACTCTCTCACTACGAGATTTGGGGCGGAGTAATTGCCCATATCGGAGTCGTTACCGTCCCGTCAGCCAGAGGGCGCGGAGTGGGTGAATTAGTTGTTCGGCAAGCTGCGCAAGACGCCCTTAGAAACGGTCTTCTGCCCCAGTATCGAACGCTTTGGGCCAACACTCCGTCCATTCGAATCGCCGAGAAGATGGGCTTCTGCCACTTCGCTACAACAGTTGTAGTTCGATGCGGGGAGAGATAATTCCACAATCAAAACGATTGCCTGCAGCTATCGTCTCAGGCAGCCAAACGCCTCTTGACCTCACGTAGCTCCCTCTCAATACGATCCATACGGGATTCCGTGGACCTCTTACTTGCAAGGCTCTCCTTGAGGATTCTATTGAGTAGCCGTTGATATGGGACCCCCGAGACAGAGGCCTCCTTTTTGACAGCTTCAAGACTGTCTGCGTCAAGATTAATTGTAATCTTAACGCTCTTTTGCTTCTTCATGGACCGTCTGACCTTGCTCGTCTCAGCAACATCCACCTTAAGGTTTCTTAGCTTTGGTTCTCTCATGATACAGTCTCCTAAAGTTGCGCCAGGCCGCGCATCCAAAAATACGAATCTTTCTACCTCGACGAGTGTAACGAACCGTAACAACGGCTCCGCTCGCGAGCCTCCCTAACCAGTAGTGCCTGCTCTCGGTACTTGAGTGCTTCTCGTCTATAAGCGCAAACCCTAGAGGGTCGAGAAAAGCCTCCACGGCTTCAGCGAAGCTGTAGCCGTGCTTTCGGAGATTTTCCTCCTCCTTGTTTGCGTCCCACTCAAATTCCATGAGCGAACAGTACCATACACACCCATATTATACCATATAGCTACCTACTATGAAGGATTTTATTGACTAGGCAACTCGTTGGGATAACAATGAAATCCAACGGAGCGCGTACGCGCCCGCTGATAAGGTCGTTAGCCCAACCAAAGCAGGAACCATGCGAATCGTTTCTTTTCTACTTGCAAGTCTTTTATTTCCCCTGATTTCATCTGCGCAGCCAGAAGATGTTTCTGTGCGTTTGAAAGTGGGAATAATTGCCCCGCTTTCGGGCCCTTTGGCTGAATACGGCGTTGCGGTTCGTAATGGGATAGAGCTAGCTCGCCGAGAGAACTCGGAAATTGATTCTCGTTGTGATTTCGCAATCGAGGACTCCAAATATGATTCTTCAACGGCGATTACGATATTTCAGAAGCTCGTATCCGCTGATCGCAGTCGGGTGGTGTACAACTGGGGTGGTCCTACATCAGAGGCTCTGGCGCCGATCGCAACGCGAAAAGATGTAGCTCTTTATGTTTGGTCGGCAGATCCGCGCGTGAGTGAAGGGCGAGCTAGAGTCGTTCGATTTGCCAACAGTGGCGCTGATTATGGTCGAGTGCTCGCAGCCCACTTGCGCGCCCGCGGCTTTCAAAAAGTAGCAGTCTTTAAAACCGACAACCAATATCTTGAGGCTGTTTATGCGGGCCTCAAAGCTTCTTCAGGGGATCTTCAGGTAGATTTGCTAGACTCGTTTCAACCTGGAGATAAGGATTTCCGCTCCTCCATAATCAAGCTAAAGGTTAGAGCCTATGACGCTGTTGGTCTATTCCTTCTATCAGGTCAGGTGTCTTTGTTTTCTGTCCAACTACGAGCTATGGGAGTTGAGGCACCTATATTTGGCACTGATTTTTTTGAGAGCATGACAGAGGTTCGGGAGTCTAAGGGCACTCTTGTCGGGGCGACTTTCGCCAATAATGAAGTTTCCCCAACCTTTAGAGCACGATACCTCGCCGCCTTTAGTAACGATTTTCAAATCAATCATGCTGCGAACGGCTTCGATTTTGCTTTGTTCTTGTGCAAACAGTTGGGCTCCGGCGTGAGTGGTTTATCTGCTGAGGAGATCCTCCTGAAAACTTCTCAGGTGGGGCAGGTGTCAGGTCAGCAGGGGGAAGCTAGGCTGGTTACCAGTACTGCCGGCGATAAATACTTTAACTTTCCTGTTGTAATAAGAAGAATTACAAACTCAGAGATAGTAACCGATAGTAAGGGCTAACAAACACGCCCAGGGGAGTCTCGGACGCTGGCGCGTCTCGACCACCTGGCAAAAGCGTTATACGCGTTTAGGTGTCTGAATGGATTTCGTCGCAGTTGACGTAGAAACGGCAAATGCCGACATGGCTTCAATTTGCCAAGTCGGCTTCGTTAGATACCAGAATGGATCGCCGGTTGAGGAATGGCACTCGTTGGTCGATCCGGAAGACGACTTTGATGCGATTAATATTTCAATCCACGGTATCGACGCAAGAAGCGTTGCGAATGCGCCGAGGCTGCCAGATCTGGCAGACCGTATACAAACGACTCTTGCTGGGCAGATTTCTGTATGTCACACACACTTTGATCGAGTAGCTTTTACTCAAGCCTTTGAGCGTTACAGGTTATCTCCTCTTGAGTGCCGCTGGCTGGATTCCGCTAGGGTCGCTCGTCGGGCCTGGACGCAGTTTGCGCAGAGTGGCTACGGGCTGGCCAATCTTTGCTCCACCTTTGGATTTCAGTACAAGGCGCACGATGCTCTTGAGGATGCCAGAGCATGTGCATTTGTAATGCTAAGGGCAGTTCAAGAATCTGGGCTGACTCTGGAAGATTGGACACGCAGAGTGAATCAGCCAATTGGCGGTACAAGTGGCTCGGCAGCGATCTCTCGCGACGGCAATCCGGAAGGCCCACTGTTCGGTGAAATTGTAGTATTCACTGGAGCCCTACAGATTGCTAGGAGAGAAGCTGCCGATTTGGCCGCTAAGATCGGGTGCGAAGTTGATGACAGCGTGACCAAAAAGACAACACTTCTTATTGTTGGGGACCAAGACATCAAAAAGCTTGCAGGACATGAAAAGAGTTCTAAGCACCGCAAGGCCGAAAAGATGATCTCGGAAGGTAAGGTCATTCGCATCCTACGAGAGACTGACTTTAGACGTCTTGTCGAGTTGTACGAGAGAGGACGCGTATAACAAACTAGCGCACCGGGTTCGCGCTTATCGGCGCGTCCCGGTGGCAGAAACGTTATGCCACCATGAAATCGCAAGCACTCAAGCATATCGCGCGCCTGAGCAAAAGCCTTCTAGCCATTTTAGTCATTCTACATGGGCTTTTATGTTTCATTAATGTTGCGTATGCGGAACCGATCAAGGTGGGAATGACCCTGCCGCTCACCGGGAAGCTTGGTGGCTATGGGGCTGCCTTTCGGAATGGAGTGGCGCTCTTTCAGGAAGAGGACGTCCAATC
>JBIIEK010000134.1:0-8160 GCA_044237895.1 Bdellovibrionota bacterium | reverse complement strand
CACACCCGGAACGGAGGCGACCTTCGTCTGAACTTCATGCTTAAGCTGAGGTCCCGCTGGGCACATCGGCGAAGTGAAGGTCATGTCTATAATCACGCGCCCCTCGTCTATCTCAATGTTGTAAATGAGCCCCAAGAACCAGATATCAAGAAAAAGCTCAGGGTCCTCGACCGTTTTGAGTACCTCAATTATCGCTTCTTTGGTGGGTTCGGTAGTTTCCGTCATGCCGCAATCCTACCCCAATTTCTGGACACAGCGAAGGGGGCCTTTCACGGATATTGCGTCGCTCAACTTAGGGGCGCAACTCGCTCCGATATGAGGCTATTCGGATCACGACAAAAAACGCCACAAAAAAAGGCGCGCAGGCCTTACGACCTACGCGCCCGATTCGAGCTAGGCTCGAAATCAACTAGAGAACTCTCTCCTTGAGAGCCTTAGCTGGGGTGAAGCGAACCTTCTTCCTCTTAGGAATGTGGATCGTCTCGCCAGTTGCTGGGTTGCGTCCCATACGAGCCTTCGTCTCACGAACGTAAAGCTTGCCAAGTCCCATGAGAGGGATCTTGTAACCCTTACGAAGGGACTCAGTTACGAAGAGAGCGATATCGTCGATAACCTCACGAGCCTGTGAACGCTTCGGAAGTCCGCAGAACGCGCGAACGTTCTCAAGGAACTCTGACTGAGTGTAGCTCAAAGTCGATGTGTTGCGAGGCTTTGAAGCAACGCGAGCCTTTGCTGCTGACGCAGATACTACCTTGCCACCCTTAGCTGGAGCCTTGATAGCCTTCTTAGCTACTGGCTTCTTTGCGAGTTTCTTTACCTTCTTTACTGGCTTCTTTGCCATGGTTAGTTCTCCTAATTACATTTTTGGTAATAAATACCTTTAGTACTCGTTTCATGCCCCCGACTGCCCTCCTGGGCTCCACCTCCGCTCTTACGAGCTCAGCCGAACCCAAGAAAAAACCTTTCGGGACCTAGTGAACGACTCGAACGGCCGCTCATGGGAGCATCTCGACCAATTCGATTCTTCCGAACACAACGAGTATCACCACCTCCGTCTTGCTCGAATTTAAGCCATTTTACTGAGCAAAAAAGCGAAATCTCGACTTCAGCGGTGAACAATGAGCGATATTAGTTACAACTTTCACAATAGATCAATACAAAATGTGAAGGCTCAAACAGCAAAACAACCCTTATTTTTCGGGAAAATATGCAAATAGGGCTCATGACCGCTCCGATCTTTCCCTCTTGCGCACGGCGCAGAACTAGAGAAGGCGGGCACACAATCTAATAGCCGAGCAATCGAGCGTCCACTCATCGAGGCACAATTAGCAAATAGAATCAGGGGTTTTTGAGCTGAACGAGCACAGCGAGATTACGGCAAAAATCTTATAGGAGCAGCGCTGCCCTGGCGCAGGCGAATCGACGGCCAGCCTTAGCACGGTGCCTTTGCGACATCCACAACGCCCCCGCTAATCGTGATCATAACCCGGAATTAATGCTCCGGCGGGCAACGCGGCCGGGGCTCCTCCAATTCATTCCGCGAGATTTGTACCTGGAGGGCCGGCGCCCTCGCCGGCTTGCCGCGACCCGCAACATCAATCACATCGAAACATGCATGCCTGCGGCCGGCCCTCCAATTGATTCCCCCGACTGCTGTGCGATTAGCAGGAACCACCGACAATCGCGCCTGGACGCTCGTCGGACCTCGACGACCGGACCCTTAAGCCCCGACCGCCACCTTGAAGGGCTCCAAACCGGAGGCACCCCCGACATATCCCACCAGCGACTCCGCTGCCCTTTCAGGATGCGGCATGAGCCCGACGACATTTCCCGCCTTATTGCAGATACCGGCGATCGCATTGCACGAGCCGTTAACATTGATTGAATAGTCGTTCGCAACCACCCGACCAGTTGCATCGCAATACCGGAATACAACCTGCCCGTTCGTCTCCATCTCAGAAATCGTTGCGGCATCAGCAAAATAATTGCCCTGAAAATGTGCGATCGGACACGTAATCACCTTTGAGGCGGGGATCCCACTGGTGAAAAAGTTATTCGAGGGCTCCACCTTAATACTTACAAACTGCGAGAGAAATCGTCGCCCGACGTTCTCTAAGAGGACCCCGGGGAGGAGCCCAGCCTCACACAGGATCTGGA
Organism: Bdellovibrionota bacterium; assembly: GCA_044237895.1. Classification (GTDB taxonomy): domain Bacteria; phylum Bdellovibrionota_C; class UBA2361; order UBA2361; family OMII01; genus OMII01. Next base: position 6,003 of record JBIIEK010000134.1, on the reverse strand, counting down.
ATCCGTTACAGATTCCGAGGACTCGCCCTCCCTGCGCAGCGAAATCCTTTACGGATTGCATGACGGGAGAGAGCTTAGCAAGCGCCCCGGTCCTGAGGTAATCACCGTACGAGAACCCCCCGGGCAATACAACAAGATCAGCGTTTTGAAGGTCGGTGTCACGATGCCAAACCGGGAAAGCTTCAGCTTTTAGGAGCCCACCAAAGACACGCAACACGTCCTGATCGCAATTGGTTCCTGGAAAGACGACAACCGCTACCCTCACACAACCTCCTTGATCTCGTATTGCTCGATCACCGGATTTGCCAACAAGAGTTTGCACACCTCATCAACCTGAGCTTTCGCTTGATCCTTATCCAGCCCTTCAACTTCAAGCTCGATAACACGCCCAACGCGGATGTTCCTGAAGGCTTCAAACTTCTTGTCCTTCAAGCCGGTTTCGATCGCCTTGCCTTGTACATCTAGAACACCTGTCTTCAATCGAACGAGTACCTGGTATCGCATCTAGTCCCCCTTAGCTTTCGGTTGTCAGATCTTTATACGAGAGCGCGCGCTAAAATCCTATCCACTTCTCGCAGGTGTCGCTTCAAGCTAAACACTTCGGCGATCTCCTCCTGGCTGAGAGCCTTGGCTACAACTGGGTCGCCCTGAACCCTCTCCTGGAGCGTTGCGCCTCCTTCCCACGCCGCCAATGCGTGCTGTTGCACAAGCTTGTACGCATCCTCCCGTGAGGTTCCTTTGTCCACCAGCGCCAGCAACAGGTGCCCCGAAAAAACAGTCCCGCGCGTCAACTCAAGATTTTCTATCATCCTCTCTGGCGAGACAACGAGATTCTTAACGACACTGGTAAACCGCCTCAACATAAAGTCGAGGGCGATGCACGCATCCGGAACGGCGACTCTCTCCACAGAGCTGTGGCTGATATCGCGCTCATGCCAAAGCGCCACGTTCTCAAAACACGCCTGTGCATACGATCGAACGAGCCGCGCAAGACCACAGAGATTCTCTGTGAGGATCGGATTACGCTTATGAGGCATCGCCGACGAACCCTTCTGTCCAGGTGTAAACCCCTCCATAACCTCACGCACCTCAGTGCGTTGCAGATGGCGGATCTCGACTGAAAAGCGTTCTATCGAACCAGCGATCCCAGCAAGCGTCGCCATAAAGTGAGCATGGCGATCGCGCTGCACAACTTGGGTCGCGACGGTCTCCGCTCTTAGGTCGAGCCTCTTCATCACCAGCTCCTCCACACTCGGGTCGATTCCGGCGTAGGTTCCGACAGCTCCTGAGAGCTTTCCAACGGAGATATCTTCAATAGCACTCGCCAGACGAGCATGATGACGCTTTATCTCGGCGTACCAACCGGCGAGCTTAATACCAAAGGTGGTGGGCTCAGCGTGGATGCCGTGGGAACGACCGATACACGGGGTGTGGCTAAACTCCTGGGCACGCGTTTTGAGCGAAGAAAGGAGCGACTCGATATCGTTCTGGATGAGCAACCCAGCGCGTCGCATCTGAACCGCAAGGCAGGTGTCAACCACATCGCTTGAGGTCATTCCTCGATGAACGTAGCGAGAGAGAGGCCCCACGTACTCCGCCACGTTCGTGAGGAACGCGATGACGTCGTGCTTTACCTCCGCCTCGATAGCGAGTACCCGGTCAACCTCAAACGCCGCTTTCTCATTGTACGCTTTCAAAGCCTCAGGGGGCGCCTGACGGGCCGCCACCATCCCCTCTAGCGCGTACCGCTCAATGTCTAGCCATATGCGGTACCGCGCGTCGTCATGCGTTGATTACTACCCCGCCTTGATAGGGTTCATCAAGGTAGAGGCACGGCAAACTCTCATAGACGTTGCCGCAGAGCAGGGTCCGAAGGCCCGAGCGCCGCTCCCCGCACTTATCCAAATACCGGTTTGCGCACTCGAGGGCCAGAACGGGGGTGTTACTGTTCTCACTTAAGTGGCCCAGAACTATATGAAAGAGTTCAGGATGCATCACATCTTCAATCAGCTGCCCAGCCGACTCGTTACACAGATGCCCGTGCGTTGAGCTAATTCGCTGCTTAAGGTCCCAGGTGTAGCTGCACCCCTGAAGCATCTCCTGGTCGTGGTTGGACTCGAGAATGAGCGCATTCGCCCCTCGGACATGCTCCTGAACCAGCGTCGTTACCCGCCCCAAGTCCGTAACAACAACAAGCTTGAACCCCTCAGCCCGAACGACGAACCCTACCGGATCAACCGCGTCATGGGCGATACTAAAAGGCGTGACATCTAATCCGCCGATGGAGAAATCGCACCCCGTGGTGAATATCTCGCGACGCTTTGGCTTCGAGATATGCTCCATCGTCGCCTCATTCGCATACACCGTCATGCCGTACCGACGGCTCAACGTAGGGACTCCGTGTATGTGATCCGAATGTTCGTGAGTTACAAGGATAGAGGTAATCGTAGCAGGATCGATACGATGATCCGCCAAGCGCTCCTCAACTTTCTTTCCGGAGAGACCACAGTCGATGAGCAACCGCTGACCAGCGGCCTCAACGAACGTACAATTGGCTTTGCTACCTGAGGAGAGAACTACGAAACGCACCGAAGGATAAGACCAAATTTTGGTTGACCGAGCAAGGTAGTTGTAGGAGCCAAATTGAACCGAACGCCCTAAAATTCCATAAACGCCTGAGTGCAAGCGGCATCGAATCATAATACCCAGTTGGAAGGACCAATGAGTGGTCTTTGATCTTCCTTTCCAAGAGGGGCCATTCGGGGAAACAAAGGGGGAGTGGCTGATAGAGCCGGGGGAGGTGGCCCGACTACAGGAAAAAAATAATCAAAGAGCACGTCCATACACTCGCACCCCTTCCCCCTTGGTTTCCCCCTTGGTACACCCTACGTTGCAAAAGCCGCCCGAACTCTTCAGAGCAGCAACGCAAATCTGAGATGGTTCTAGCCATTTTGCACTATCCATACCTTCAGCTACTTTTGAAAACTAGGGAGTGCCAGTAACACTCGAGGGGCATCGACTCATAGAGGAGAGTGGGCGCAGCACCAACCTCCCCCGTCTCTTATGATTCCGCTTTCCGTGGTTACTCCCCGGTTGCTACGGGGCGAACCCCGTCTTGGTGGGCCGTGAGAACATAATAGTCAACTCAGGAAGGGGATCCCTAAATACAAAGGGTAGCCCTGTCTGATGCAATGACGAGATCGGCGAGCTCTTACCCAAATACCTTCCTGCAAGTAATCCAATCGACGCCTCCGGCCTAACGTACCGCACATGGCGATACTCTGGCCGAGTAAAAGGCCTCCCCTCACTCAGGAGGCAAGATAGTCCTGGAAAGTTTACACCAGCGACGAGAGAACCAAGCAGACTCATCCAGTAGCGGGGATTCATCTCAAGGACCTTCATCTCTCCTCGTTCCTGATCGTAAATGAGATCAAAATTTGCCACCCCGGAATACTCTAAGCCTCGGATCACCTTCTCAGTAATAGCGAGCGCCCGCTCATCATCCACGAACTCAAAACCCGCAGGAGGTTTATAAGGCGACCGTCCCTGCACAAGCGCCCTCTGAATCGTGTGTGCCAGTATATCGCCGCCCTTACTCAGAATATTGCAATCAATGAGCTCTCCCTGGATAAATTCCTGAAAAAGCATGTCGTCGATATCCCGCCGATCTGACGCCCATTGAAGCGCCGCCGGAAGACTCTCAAAGCGCCGAATCCCATGTCCTCCAGAGGCACGCCGTGGCTTTACCAAGATCGGAAACCTCAGTTCTGACAATCGCTCCTCCACCGATTCTCCGTGCCCAACGTATACCGTCTTCGGATGAGGGATCTCCTTCCGCTCAAGAAACTGAGCAAATCGCCACTTATCTGAGACACCGTCAAACAGTTCGCTGGAAGAGAGTGGCGGCACGGCCGCTATTCGCTCAACCTCCTCCCTGTGATCCGCCAATAACTTACTTGAGGGGATCTCCACCGGAAGAATTATATCTGCCTTGAAGGTCTCAGCCGCGGCCTTTATTGTATCGAGGCGCTCTCGATCAAACTCATCGACTGAGTGCGATTCGAACCCAGCCAAATGCCTTGAGAAACGTATCGGTCCCCTAGGTTCCCGTGAGAGTGCGCACACTGAGAGACCGGGAACTTGAGATAAGCAACGCAGGACCCTTAAGGCCAACTCACTTTCGCCATCGGGCAGAAGGACAGTGCGGCGGGAGATCATATCAAAACCTCTTTGAGTAGGTGCCTTGCCAGGGGCCACCGTACCAACGGAACAGATCGTCGGATATAAGCCCGGTTACTGCGGACGTGCCCTGGCGGATAGAAGGCGCCGCATCCCGGCAGAGCACAGAATTCTCCTGACTTCTTAGCCTCCCTCTTGGCACACCCTACTATAAACACGACCGACCTCTTCAGAGCCGCGACGCAAATCAGAAAATGTTTAACCCAGCCCCGATATCAACTACCTCAGCTGCTCTTGAAAAGTAGGGAGCACTGAAGGGGACTGACACATCATTCTTGGAGAATTCCGCGTTAAGGTAGACGAGAGTAAGGGGCGCGCAACTCATCCATCATGGTAAGTTCGTTTGTTCCAGAGCAGAGTAAGTGTGCTGCTACGATGCCGAGCGTGGCGGTTACGCATTTACCCCCGAGAGCATTCCGTGCCGACAACTCTTAGGTAAGAGTCAATGCGGGTCGATCGGAGGTATTACTCAAAGATAATCAGCACCGGTCCAAAGTAACTTATTCGGGCTTTCGCCGCCTCGAAAAAGGCTTTCCAGTATTTCTCAAGCTCGCGCACTTTCTTATCGCTCTCATGACTTCCAATACCAGCCACCAAAACTTCGACATTCTCAAGCACTGGAACGAGATCCTCCTTTCTGGTTGTCGACATCAGCACTGAGGTCTCAAGGGATTTCTGCGCATAGAATGAGAGCGCAGGGGAATTTTGCATCATATCGGAATACACAAACAGTCTTTTCTTCTCTGAATGGTCGGCCGCAAATATCTTCGCAGAAAACCCGATCGTCTCAAGGATCGCCGAATGGGAGAACTTCTGATCGAACGCCTCAATTCGCGCCAAGCTTTCGTTTAAGCACTCCTTAAAAGTCCTCTGCTGCGCCTGAATTTTGAGTTTCGAAACCCAGACGGTCTGCTCAGGGTTTACAAAGTCCATCAACATCCGAACATCACCAACCTTGTCAGTGCTGATACCAACAAGCAGTCGCTCGCCTGGCTGTACCAAACCCTGAAAGACCGTCATGCTTTTTTTGAAATTCTCAATATCAGCGATCTTATCCGAGAGATCTACCAGCAACACGGACATCGATTTATGGTCGGCCTTCTGCACACACCGATCAGCAGCAGTGTCGGCTAAGCAAAGACCGGGGACCGCCAACATCAGAACAAGAAGCAATCTTTTCATTTAATTCTCCAGCTTCTCTCTCATTTGGTTGAGCGTTATTTCAAATCCCGGCTTAGAGTTGAACGACTTGGGCTTGGTCTTGTCGGCTCTTTTCTGTAGGTTTTCACGGCGATAGAGCTCAATATCGTGCTGAAATCCCTGCACACACTGGCGCTCAAGCTCCTGCCCCTCCTTAAGGAGCATGTCGTAGTATCCCTTGAGCATCGTAATCTTCTTCTCCGCGTCGATCGTATCCTGACGTGACCCCTTCAACAGACCCAGTTTTTCATAGCGCAGCGCCTTCTTCTTTTTGCTCTTGTTCTCTTCATTCCAGGCCGCAGCCCTCCGCGCCGTCATCAATTCCCGCTCAGCCTTCTGATATCCGGGCACCGAATCGTGGGACATATACGCAATCATGACGGCAGCACCGAGAACGGCAATATTGAGCCAGAAAAACATGAAACTACTTGCGACAAGATTATCGGTAAGACCCAGGGCCTCCTTGTTTTCTCCCAGGTAAGTCTGACGCATTATGGAAAGGCTATAGAGCGCGGCGCCAATCACTGCGAGCGCAATCGTTCCCTTGAACAGGTTGGCATAATT
>JBIIEK010000180.1:0-6196 GCA_044237895.1 Bdellovibrionota bacterium | reverse complement strand
AAGCCGTTCAGCGGATGGGATAGCGAGAAGCTTTAGATCGCCAACTTTGTCTTGCCCCTCGTCCGAACCCATATGGCTCATCGGAGACGCGTATGCAATCTGTTTGGCGAGCGTTCGCTGGTTGGCGACGAACCATTCGAACCGTTTTTTAAATCCCGGGAGTTTGTCCAGTGTCGTCCCGTGAAGAACCTCAACGGCGAGGAGAGGGATAACGCCAACGAGCGAGCGAACGCGGAGGGGGATATGCGTGTTATCGAGCTTCAATTCGTCGTAGTAAAATCCGTCAAGCTGGTCCCACAGCCCGGTTCCACCGAAGGTATTAATTGCGGACGCGATCGCCGTGAAATGCTCAAAAAACTTCGAGGCGAGGTCTTCAAACTCCACATCGTGATCCGCAAGTTCGAGAGATATGGTGAGCATCGTCCCGCAGTAAAACGCCATCCATGCAGTAGCGTCCGCCTGTTGAAGAACTCCCCCTTTCGGTAAGGGTGCGCTGCGGTCGAAAACCCCGATATTGTCGAGTCCTAAGAATCCACCTGAGAAGAGGTTCTTTCCGAGCGCGTCCTTACGATTAACCCACCAGGTAAAGTTAATGAGTAATTTCGCAAAGACCCGTTTTAAGAAATCTCTGTCGGGTTTGCCCTGTTCGACCCCCATCTGATACACGCGCCAACACGCCCACGCGTGAACAGGCGGGTTAACATTTGAAAACTCGAATTCGTATGCGGGTATCTGACCGTTCGGGTGCATATACCATTCGCGCAACATAAGTATGAGCTGATGCTTTGCGAATGAGAGATCAATTCGAGCAAACGCCACCATGTGAAACGCCAGGTCCCACGCAGCGTACCACGGGTATTCCCACTTGTCGGGCATCGATATGATATCTCGATTATACAGGTGCTCCCATTCGGCGTTTTTTTGGTTGCGACGAGCGTCTGATGGAGTGGGTTGGGTAGGGTCCCCTTCGAGCCATTCCTTCACTGAGTAGTAGTAGAATTGTTTTGTCCACAGCAGGCCCGCGTATGATTGGACCATGATGTTTCGCTCTTCCTCGGTCGCGGTCTCTGGAATTACCGATGAGTAAAAAGCGGAGCTCTCGCTCACGCGAGTTGCGAATATCTCATCAAAGTCATCTCCGAAGGTTTCACGTTGGGGAGCGAAAGATGATAGGAGGCGGAGTTTTATCTCAACGGATCCTTTTCCAGGAACTGTTGTCGCAACGAGGAACGCCGCTTTTGTCCCCTCGAGTTTTGGATTGACCGCGGATTTCTCGCCGTCAACAACAAAGCGGTGGAATGCGTCTTTAACATACGGAGTTTCGTTGTCGCGACCAAAGAGCCTTGAGAGATTCGTCTCATTCTCTGTGAACAGAGGCGTTATCTTAACTTTTTTCTGCTCCTTCGGATCCATCATAAGGACGAAAGGATCGAGCTGCGGATGAACGAGTAGAAATTGATTCTCCTTTAGTAGGGAGATGTTTGGTTTAGTGGTGTATCCCTCGCCGGTTCGTCCCCAAGCCCAGGTGTTACGGAACCAGATCTGTGGAAGCACGTTGAGCGGAGCTGCTTTTGGAGACCGATTGTGAGCTGTGATCTTAATTAAGATGTCGTTCGGCCCAGCCTTTGCGTATTCGACAAATACGTCGAAGTATTGATTCGTATCGAATATGCCCGTATCCGTTAATTCGAATTCCCGTTCAAGTCGACCGCGACGCCGATTCTCCTCAACTAATCGCGCATACGGGAATTCGCTCTGAGGATACTTGTAGAGGCCCCGCATGTAAGAGTGGGTGGGCGTTGAGTCGAGGTAGTAATAGCACTCCTTAACGTCCTCTCCGTGATTTCCCTCTGCACCACTTAGCCCGAAAAGGCGCTCTTTTAGGATCGGATCCTTTGTGTTCCACAGTCCGAGCGAGAAGCAGAGGCGACACTGTCGGTCGGTGATACCGAAGAGGCCATCCTCGCCCCAACGGTAGGCGCGGCTCCGAGCATGATCGTGTGTGAAGTAGGACCACACCGAACCGTCGGGAGAGTAGTCTTCCCGTACGGTTCCCCATTGACGCTCTGATAGGTACGGACCCCATCGCTTCCAATTCTTGGTGCGGCGGTCGTCCTCCTCGAGTCGCGTGTGCTCGGCGTTCACCGTTCCTGATTGTGTGGATCTAGTTTTGCGTATGGGCATGATTTCCTTACGTATTGTTAGATGAATAGAGGTGAAAAAACGAGGCTCTGATGTCGAAAGGTTTTGACGAATTGCGCCCACCGGGCGGGGATAGGGAGGGCTGCGTCCCAGGAAGCCGCTAACTAGCTGAATGTAATGCCTAAAAAACTTCAGATCTTATGTAACGTAGTCTGACTTACGGGGCATACCGTACTAATGAGGCTATAAAAGAACGGATACGTTATGTCGAAGACAATACTTTCAGCCCTTTTTTGCACCGCTGTTTTGAGTACAGGGTGTGGCTTCCACACTACACCGCTCGCCGTTGGAACCGTTGGGGGGGCCGCTGTGGGGGCTGGAACGGGGGCGATAATTGGGACCGTGATCGCTAACGGAGACGTAGCCGCGAGTGCGCTTCTCGGAGGAGCGATCGGTCTTCCCGTCGGATTAGCGGCGGCTATGATTTACGATTATCACAGCGCTCAGACAAAGGAAGAGATTCAGATCGCGCAGATTCAGTTAAACCAACGAGCCATCCTCGATCGTCAACGTGAGATCGATGCTCTCCGGGAAAGTCTCCAATCAGATATCCCTCGCGGAAATCCGATGGAGGAGCGAAGGGAATATCTCTACCGTGGCCCATCGCTCGGAAACCCGTACCGATAATATCTAGTTCCTACTCCAGGTCAGCCGCTCCGCCGACTTATCTATTATTCGCAACCAGGTTGCATTTAGGGGCTGGGTTCGCTATGGTCTCCCCGTTCATCGGAGTGACCCATGAAAAACCCGAAAGATTCATCACTACAGTTCCCGGCGGTTGCATTTCTGGTGCTCATGAGTTGGTTGTTGGGGCGGGCCGAGTTAGTTGCTCAGGAGCACTCTCTCGATGAGATCGTCGTTCAATCCACAGGGGCCGGAAAAACTTTAACCGACCAGGCGCAGCCGGTAAGTGTTTTATCGGGAGCCGAACTCGATATGAAGAGCCAAGGCTCCCTTGGCGATACGTTGGCGTCAGAGCCTGGTATCACCTCTTCTTCGTTTGGCCCAGGTGCTGGCCGACCGGTTATTCGGGGATTTGATGGTGATCGGATTCGTGTGTTGGAGAACGGGGTTGGCTCTCAGGATCTGTCTGCGCTCAGTCCGGACCACGCGGTAACTATCCAATCGTCTTTGGTCGATAAGATCGAAGTGGTGCGGGGGCCGGCCGCTCTTCTTTACGGCACAAGCGCGGTTGGAGGTGTTGTTAACATCTTCGATAATCGAATTCCGGAAAAGCTTCCACAAAAGCCTGTCGAGGGCACGGCTGAGGTGCGAGGTGAGAGTGTTAATCAGGGGCGATCCGCTTTAATGAGCGTAACAGCCCCGATCGACTCTTTTGCGGTTCATGTGGATGGATTTTCCTCGAAGAGCGACGATTATCATATTCCCGGGTATGCGAGAACGGCAGCCCTGCGTGAATCGACACCGCTGGAGTATCCCGAGCCCGAGGGCACACTAACCTATAGCGATACCCAGACGGACGTTGTTTCTGCCGGTGGTTCCTACATAGCTGACAAAGGGTTTTTCGGAGCTGCTGTTCAGGACTACAAGACCATCTACGGCGTTCCTAATGGAGAGCCGGATGTGAGCGTCAATGCGCATCGCCGCCGATTAGATGTGCGCACCGGCATGCATGACACAGGCGGTTTAGTTGATTCCGGTACATTTAAAGCGGGCATAGTTGATTACGATCATACTGAGTTCGAAGGCGAGGAGGCAGGAACGAAGTTTAAACAAAATGGAGTCGATGCTCGACTCGATCTGCAGCACAAGCGATATGGAGATCTCTCGGGAACATGGGGTCTTCAGTTTCAGGACAATGATTTTAAGGCTCTTGGAGAAGAGGCTTTTCAGCCGCCCACAAATTCGGAGACGTATTCGCTTTTCCTTCTTGAGGAATACCAACTTCTCGATGACGTAAAGCTCCAAGCCGGTGGACGGTACGATTGGAATTACATCGATACAGCTGGCTTTGATGACGAGACGAGCGATGACTCTATAAGCAGAGGCTTCGATTCATTTAGTCAATCCGGCGGTGCCGTGTGGGACGTCATAAATGATTACTCTCTGGCGCTCTCAGTGGCCCATACCGAGCGAGCGCCCTCAGGACAGGAGCTGTTCGCTGATGGTCGACACGTCGCGACGGGGGTCTATGAGATAGGGGATGCTGATCTTGCTATGGAGCGCTCTCTGGGAACTGATCTCACGGTTCGGAAATCCGAGGGTGAATTTCGAGGTTTCATTGGAGGATTCTATAACCGATTTTGGGATTATATCAGCGCGAATCCCACAGGAGCGGTAGTAGAGGGTCTTCCCGAGTATCAATTCGAAAATATAAACGCGGATTTCTGGGGGTTCGAGTCGCAGGTTGCATGGCACCTCGTCGATACCGTTTCTCGGGGGATCTCATTTGATCTTCAACCCGACTACGTCTGGGCTCGTGACAGGGATACTCATGATTACGTACCGCGCATTCCACCACTTCGCCTAAAGGTTGGAGCAAATGTTTTCGACGAGCGGTATGTCCGTGCTAGAGCTGAGGTACAGCATGTATTCGCGCAAGATAAGACCGCGCCAAATGAGACCTCCACAGATGCGTACACGATGCTCACGATGTACGTGAGCAAGGAGATCTCTCTAGAGAGCCGACAAGTGGAGATTTTTCTTCGAGGTACCAATCTCCTCTCGGACAAGGCGCGAAATCATGTGTCCTTCATTAAGGATGTCGCGCCGCTACCGGGAGCATCCGCGATGGCTGGGATTCGTATAAACTTTTAGTGGTTGAGTCGGCGACCTAGCGATTTCTTGCGATGTGCGTGCTGAAGGCGGAGGGTGTCGATGCCCTTTGTAACCAGTACTCGCGGCCTCTCGAACCCTCGTTGGATGAGATCGAGTGGATGGGCGTAGGGTATCATGAGGAAGGGGACGAGAGGTGTACGTCCCGAGGGATAGAGCGATATTTCGATAAAACCTCTTTTCTATCGAGGGGTTGGGTAGCGTAATAACCACTTAAGTTGTCTGCATAATCGCACGATTTATCCATTAGGAACTTAGCGAGCGTATGCATACAAATCCTACTATAGACCAAGAGCTTCTTGAGAGCTTCGTTCAGGATGCTCTTGAGGCCTTGGAGGGCTTTGAGCGGATGGCGTTATGCCTTGATACTCCCGGCTACGCGTCAGCGCTTCAAGAGCTGTTCAGAATCGCGCATAATCTCAAAGGAGCCGCGATGTGCATCGGCCTTGAGGTGTTCGTGGATTTCATTCATCGAATCGAAGATCTCCTACAACTTGTCGTGACGGCCGATATCGCCCCGCCTCACGGTGTTGCGAGCATCCTCGTTGCAGCGAGCCGTAGAATGACAACATGGATTCAGGGGGTGACACAGAACCCGGGGGCAACATACCCCTTCGAGGATATCTTGCGAGAGATCGATACAGTCGCCGAGGAGATAGCTGGCCAGTCAGCGTGTCCCACTCTGCCTGCGCGGGGATCGGCTCTCCACAGGTTCACGCAGGCTGAGCTCGATGACATCATTAAGGTTTATGGATGGCATTCATCGGCTGCAAAAAGTGGTGCATTCGTTGAGGGCCCGAAACCTGCCGGAGATGTCTCCGATTCCCTCACGGAATCTGGTGATAAAAAAAAGCGACAGAGAGAGAGGGGGGCGTATCCCTCGGCGCAAAGATCTCGAACAAACACTCGCATGAATGAGACGGTTCGGGTCTCCGCTCACAAATTGGACGAGTTAATTCAGCTTATCAATGAACTAGCCGTCAAGGCGGTAGACCCTGGCCCGAAGGGTGCCCGTCTTAAAGCGGGAGAGAGAGCTGTGACGCGCACGGTAGACGCGAAGGCCGACATGATTGCAGAGATTCATGAAAAAGCCTTAGAGCTCAGAATGCAACCACTGGCGGGGCTCCTCCAAAAACTTGAAAAAACCGCCCAGGCCCTTGCCGATTCCCAGGGCAAGCTTATCAAGGTGATTGTTGAA
>JBIIEK010000223.1:0-4416 GCA_044237895.1 Bdellovibrionota bacterium | reverse complement strand
GAGAATTATCGAAAAGCTCTCTGTGCCCCTCGTTCATGTTATTCGAAACGCCGTTGACCACGGGATAGAGAGTCAGGGGGTGAGGGCTGTTCTCGGCAAATCAAGGGAGGCCTTGATTAAAATTGTCGCGGTGCGCGACTCAACTGGGGTCTCAATATCGGTCTCTGATGACGGAAGGGGGCTCAATAACGACGACATTCTGGCGGCGGCCGTGAAGAAAGGACTGGTTAGTTGGGGGCAAGAGCTGTCGCCCGAGAAGCTCAAGGAGCTTATCTTTGTGCAGGGTGTTTCTACAGCGACGACACTCACCGAGGTTTCGGGGCGCGGAGTAGGGCTCGATGTCGTAATGCATACGGTTCGATCGCTTGGAGGGGATATCACCGTTACGAGTGAGTCAAAAAGGGGCACGTCGATTACGATTGTGTTGCCGGACGGCGCAACGCCGTCCGTGTCTCAGGCCTGATGGATACAATCTTCGCCTGAGAGGGGGAGAGATTACAATTACGTGAGTGAGGGGAGGGATTGGGATGGGTGCGCAGGGGCGTAGGTGCCCCCGCGCGGGAGGTTGTTAACCTTTGATGATAGATTTCAACGTTTCTACCTTGTCGGTCTTCTCCCATGAGAAGCTACCATCGCTTCCTGCCTCTCTACCGAAGTGACCATAGGTCGCTGTTGAACGGTAGATCGGTTTAAGGAGATCGAGGCTCTTGATGATCCCCCGAGGGGTGAGATCGAAGACCTCTTGAACCGCCGCGGAGATCTTCTCCTCGGCTACGCGACCCGTGCCGAAGGTGTTGATGTACACCGAAACCGGCTTTGCCACGCCGATTGCGTACGCGACCTGCACTTCGCATTTATCAGCAAAACCTGCAGCCACCACGTTCTTCGCGATGTAGCGTGCCGCATATGCGGCAGAGCGGTCCACCTTTGAAGGGTCCTTTCCTGAGAATGCTCCTCCTCCGTGTCGGCTATATCCGCCGTAGGTGTCCACGATTATCTTGCGGCCCGTGAGGCCACAGTCGCCGACAGGTCCACCGATGACGAAACGGCCCGTAGGATTGATAAGGTAGCGGGTCGAAGGGGTGAGGTATTGAGCGGGGATCACTTTCTTGACGATCTTCTCAACCACGTACTCTTCGATATCTTTAAGTGACGCGCTCTCCGAATGTTGTGTCGAGATGACCACAGTGTTGACTGCATGTGGTTTTCCATCTCGATATTCAACGGTCACTTGGCTCTTCGCATCAGGTTTGAGGAAGCTCGACTCGCTTGAATGGCGTGCGCGAGCAAGCGATCGAACGAGTTGATGAGATAGTGAGATAGGAAGAGGCATAAGCTCCGGCGTCTCGTTGCACGCGAATCCGAACATGAGTCCTTGATCGCCAGCGCCTTGCTCCTTATACAGCCCCTCCGTCTCGGTCACTCCCATGCTGATATCAGGAGACTGTTGACTCATGAATGTCATGACGGAGCAGCTTTGCGAGTCAAATCCTAGAGTCGGATCGTTGTACCCGATATCTTTGATGACTGAGCGAACTAATTTCTCGTAGTTAACCGTGTGTTTCGAGGTGATCTCTCCGGCTAAGATGACGACATCGTTTTTGACGAGTGTCTCACATGCGACGCGTGCCGCGGGATCATGACGGAGGAACTCGTCGAGTACTGCGTCGCTGAGCTGGTCAGCTACTTTATCGGGATGTCCTTCTGAAACCGATTCTGAGGTAAACAGATATTGTTTTGTGTCCACGGGTAAAATCCTTTTGAAATAATACGTGGTTAGATTTGGATGAGCATAGGCCGGCAAATGGTGCCCGGCAAGTTAGAATTCAATGGGTTATATATCCCTGTGCTTCACGCTTACGAGGTATTCTGACCCAGTTATCTTTGTCGCTAGCTCTTCGGCTATGGCGACCGACCTGTGTTGTCCTCCCGTGCAGCCGATCCCTACGTTGAGGTAGGCCTTCCCCTCCTGGAGATAGCGTGGAAGGAGGAAGTTCAGTAGGGCCTCGTAACGGGTCACGAACTCCTGAGCCTCAGGGAAGGAGAAGACGAAGTCCCGAACGGGGGGATCTCTTCCATCTTTCGGCCTTAAGTCTTCGACGAAGTGGGGATTTTTCAGGAATCGAACGTCCACAATCAGGTCGCAATCGATCGGGGCCCCGTGTTTAAACCCGAACGAGAGGAAATTGACTCGCATCCCACGGCTCGGCACGGCGCCAAGGGTGGTAAGGAATTCCCGTAGCTCTCGCCGGAGGTTGTGGATGGTAAAGGTGGAGGTATCGAGCAGGAGGTTGGCGGTCTCCTTTATCGGCTGAAGTCGCTGGCGCTCCCGGGTGATCGTATCGCTCAGGGTCTTGTCCTTAACCGGATCGAACCCCGGATGCGGGCGTCGAGTCTCGCTATACCGCCGAACGATGCTTCGGGTGTCGGCATCGAGGAACACGACCTTGACGTTGTTCGGCCGGTCCTCTGGCCGTCCCAGCTTAGGGAGGAGTTCTATGCGACTTTCGCGTGAGTCGATATCAAGCAGGAGCGCTGTATTAGTGAACCTGGACCCTGCTCTCTTGGAGTATCCAACGAACTGTTCCAAAAGGGCGACGGGGAGGTTATCGACGATGTAGTACCCACTATCTCCCAAGAGATCCATGGCAGAGGACTTCCCCGCGCCTGAAAGGCCCGCGATGATCACGAGGGAGTTAAAGTGGGCTACGTCGAGCGAAAATTTCAATGGTGGCTAGTGACCTTTTCTTTATGCTTTCGCAGTTGCTGAGTAAGAGAGTCGGTGAGCTTGTCGATGGACGCGTATAAACTCTCGCTCTCCTCTTTTACTATGAAGTCATGACCAGAGAGGTGCATCGATATCTCGGCAATCTGACGAGTCTTCTCGACCTTTAATACTACGTGCGCTTCGGTATCTTGATGGGCGAATTTTCTCACGCAGTGTTGAACCTTATCGGTGGCGTACTGTTTGATAGCATCGGTCGCGTCTATGTTTAGAAACGCGATGCTCACGTTAATTAGTTTTGCTGAGTCAGACATAGTACCTCCGTTTTTTGTAAAATTTGCAGGACGGATATTTTCCGATCGTGGTGCCCCTTGCGCGACATAGAGACCTCTGACTGCAACGTCGATAGTTGCCCTCTGAGGTTATCCAGGGTGATTGGTGAAAGTAAAGAGTTAAATTGGTGCATGGTGCCGTGCTTGTGAGTGCGCATAGAAACGGGGTTAGAACGCCCTCTCAGCCTCAAGAATAGCAGTCGGCAGAAGGTGTCGATGGCATGACTGTTTGTGGCTTTTCGATTGATTTATCGGAGTGCCGTTGGTCGTATAAAACACGTATCACCAAGAAGTTAGGTTCTATGTGTGACCGTCTTCTTACTAGAGGATCTTCTTACGCTGCGATGATGAGGCTATCCCGAGACTTTCGCGATATTTCGCAACTGTACGGCGAGCGATATCGATCTTCTCGGCCTTCAAGAGGTCAACGATCTGTTGATCGCTAATTGGGTTGGAAGGCGGCTCTGCTGCGATAATAGTTTTTATCTTCTCCTTCACGGACGATGAGGAGATATCTCCGCTCGAAGTTTTAATTCCTGAGGTGAAAAAGAATTTAAGCTCAAAAATCCCTTGAGGGGTGTGCACGTACTTTTCCGTCGTCACTCGGCTTACTGTGGATTCGTGCATCTCAATGTCATCAGCGACGTCCTTCAGCACCAGCGGTCGCAAGTGCTCAATTCCCTTCTCAAGGAACGGACGCTGAAATTTCATGATACTTTCAGTTACTCGGTAGATCGTTTGTTGTCGTTGCTGAATGCTTTTAATAAGCCACGACGCCGCTCTGAGGCGCTCCGTAAGGTACGTTTTATTGGGGCCGGCATGATCGGGGTCTTTCATTAGGTTGGAGTAGTAGGGGCTTATTTTGAGACGAGGAAGTCCCTCTTCGTTCAGCGTAATCACGTAATCGTTGCCAACCTTTTGGACGTATACATCTGGCACTACGTATCGTGTTGCTTCTTCAGAGTATGCTCGCCCCGGTTTCGGATCGAGGGTGCGGATCGATCTGATCGCGCGACCGATCTCGTCAAGTGCGACCCCTTCCGCTTTAGCGATCTGATCATATTTGCGTTTTTCGAGCTTATCTAAATGGTTTTTAATAACGCGCGATTCTAGGCTATCTCCGAGTCCTCGGAATTCAAGCTGAGTGATGAGGCACTCCTGAAGCGAGCGGGTGCACGTACCCACCGGGTCAAAAAACCGTAGGGTGTCCGCAACCATGAAGACATCTTCTATATCGCATTCCGAAGCGACCGCTATCTCCTCATGCGAGCATTCAAGATAGCCGTCACGATCGAGATTCCCGGTTATGTGCTGCGCGATAAAACGATCGTGGTCAGAGAAGTCATGGAGTCGGACTTG
>JBIIEK010000039.1:0-19215 GCA_044237895.1 Bdellovibrionota bacterium | reverse complement strand
TGATCCATGAGGTGTTGCTCAAGGGTTTGAGCTGCGTTCGAAGCTACCTCGGAGTACTGCCGGTCTTCATATTCTGAGGAGCCCTTCGCTGACGCGGAGCCTTGATAGTCAGTGAATGAATCGGAGAAGTCGTCCCAGTCTGCTTTTGGTTGTACGTCGTTGTGAGCTTCCGAGATGTCATCGGCGGCTGCCGGAGAGTTGGGAGTTGCCAGGATGGTTGGCTCTGAAGGTTCGGGCTCAGGCGATGGGAGGCCGTTGGCTTGAACTTCGTCTCGAGCCTCCTCAAGAGCGGGGTTTTCAAGCAACTCACGCTCGATAGCCTCTTTGTACTCCAATCGGCCAAGCTGAAGGAGCTTGATCGCCTGCTGGAGCTGCGGGGTCATCAACAACGATTGACCCATCTTTTGAACGAGCTTGGCCTCTAAACCCATACAGTAATCTGGCTACCTCAATGGGACATCATTCTAGAGCAGTCCCTCGTTTAATAGATGAGCAAAGTGGGGGTAATCGGCTGCAGAAAAGTGGCCTCCTGTAGCAAAAATCGGGCAAAGGTCACATTTACTAAAGACATTGGACCTAAATAATCATCATTTTCATCGAGTTAGCCTTTTTGAGGCCTTGGGACTTGTGGGCCAGTTCTCTAGCAGCATGGCGGTTAACTTGGGTGTATCGGGAGAGTGCCCGGCATTTCTCTCCCGGATGGAGTCGCCGTGACGAGCATGAGTGCCCTGCTTGGATAGGGGCTAGCAGGATGGGGGTGACGCAGAGTTTTACTTGGATTAGCCGGCAGGTGACGGATCTATTCCATCACTCAATCCATCTCCGTCGGTATCCGGATTAGCTGGGTCGGTACCGAATTTCACGCGTTCGTATAGGTCGAAGAGCCCATCACTATCGGAGTCCTTTCTTAAATTATTGATGTGCTCTCTATAGTTTTTGAGGAGGTATTTTATAAAAACCTCTGCCATAGCGGCATAGCCCTTTGGTGTAGGATGGATATTATCGGAGGAAAGTAGTTTCTTACTGACTTTGTCAAAACGAATATCCGCGGGATATTGTTCTGAGTCTGACTTCGCTATGAGCTCATCGAGCTCCTTTACCCATGGGCCCTGCGAGCTGCGATTGGGATACATCAGGACCGCCGTTACAATGAGGGGCGAATTGCCAGTTATCTTGGTCACTTCCTCCCCAATCATAGTTCGGACTCGTATGAGATTGCGAATTGTGGTTATTGGTAATCTATAGAACCAACGGTCGTTTCGCCCTACATCTAGCAGCACCAGGTCGGCTGCAATCAGATCTTGAGCTAGCAGTGTGGTGGATGGGTTGGAAAAAGCCTTGCGTACTCGCTTAATGAGGGTAGGGGTTCTTAAGCCGGGTTCTCCGTAGTTGGCAAAGGTAGCCTCAGTAAAATACTCCTGCGCCCTGAGTACGTAGCCGCCTTTGCCACCATTTTTAGTATCTCCGGTGCCGGCGACTAAGCTGTCTCCGATTACCACGATTGTGGCTTTGCCATCGCAGTTCGCATCAGGAATACGCCCAATGTCGGGGCACGCCATAGCGCCCTCATAGGCTGAAAAAACGCACAAAGCTAGGCTACAGATTCTGAGTATAGAGTTCATCATAGTGTTCCCAAGAACCCGGACGGTCCTTGTTGAAAACTACCAGAGATTTTCCCCGAAAGGCAAACTGACAGCCGCCGGTAGAGGAAATGTCTTGGTTGGAAAGGTAGTCGGCCTATGAGCAGGAATTCTTTATTCTATTGAGATGGGGAGTGACCGGAACTGCCTAGCAGGGCGAGCGGAAGAATGCTCCAAAATGTCCCAAGTTTCGGTTGCTGAAGGTGCAGAACACAACTAGACCGGTTCCTAAAATTCCAATAGGGCCAACTAGTTACGTCATTTTATCGTCGCTGCGGGAGGCTCTGTACGCACGCACTTCGAGACCGAAACCAACTCACCAAGCGAACGACTTTTCGTCCATTTGACCGTAGGCAGGTTTGGGGCCGCACCGAAGCCGGCTTGCCGAGTCTTGTTGCTCCCCCAGCGACTGCTTCGCCTAATACATCTTAATGGCGCAACGACTCGGCCGCAGTCGGGGCGACTGCACTAGCCACAACATTTCTGTCGCGGGAGGAGCCTAACAATAGCGCCTTCAGTGCCACGAACTGCACGAGGGAGCAAAGGATCGTGGTGCAAGAGGGCCAGGGAGTCGCGGACCCCCTTCAACGTTAGTTCAAGGGGACTGTTGGTCCCTTCAAGCACCACCGCACGAGAGGATCCGAGTGTGAGTTTGGAACGTCCGCAAGTTTGGCTGTCATCCGCGTGACGCGCTTGTAGAGAGCCGAGTACCCACTTGCTCCAAGGCAATGCACCGTGGCGTCCCCACGCTCATCCTCAATATCAATGACCTTCTGCGTCTTGAATGCGCTGCATTTGTTTAATGCAAGGATGTCACGCTGGTAGGCGGTACATCCGTTGATTCCCTGCGCCGGCCATCGGTCCTTGTTCTCTTTGTCGCGCACCACGATGCTGAATACGTCTTTGTACTTTCCCGAAAGGACAATCGCCGCTTTGTTGCCGCACTCCGCCATAGCGGGGCGGTATTGTGCTATCGAAGGAACGTCTGTGGATTTTACACACGGTTTGAACACACCACCTTGAACATAGCGAGGTTTCTTTGTGATCGGAGTGAAGGCCCGCTCGTTGAGCGTCTCCGCGATAGTCCACACACGATTGGTCGTTGTTTGAGCTGCGCAGGGAGCAGTCTGCATGAGAACGAAAGCGCAGATAGCGAGCGACGCAGCGTTACGTGATAAGCGGCTGATGATGGTCTTCATAAACGGCTTCCCCAAAAAAGTGATGTCTGAAGATATATTCAAACTGACAGAAGGGCAAATGTCGGGGTCGGTACAAAAAGGTCTGGTTTTTTCAGATATATAGAGGCCTCAAAAAACCGCCCCTGTGAAAGGTTGTTTACAGCCGGAAATCGCCGCCAAGGTAGTATCGCTTCGCTTTTTCAGAGGTGGCGATCGCTGATGGGCTGCCCTCTTCGAGTACTTTTCCGTCCACGAGGATATAGGCGCGAGTGCAAATTCCAAGGGTCTCACGCACGTTGTGGTCGGTAATCAGGACGCCGATCTGTTTTGATTGCAGTTTTGAGATGATCTCCTGGATGTCTTTTATCGCGAGGGGATCGATACCCGCGAATGGCTCATCGAGGAGGATGAACTGCGGGTTTCTCGCCAAACATCGGGCGATCTCGACGCGGCGACGCTCGCCTCCGGAGAGCGCACTCGCCATGCTTTCGCGAAGACCGTAGAGTCCAAGCTCATCAAGAAGTTCTTTGAGTCTCTCCTCGCGAGCATCGTTGCTCGCAAAATCCATCGTTTCTAAGATCGCAAGAACGTTTTCTCGAACCGTGAGTTTGCGGAAAACGGAGGCCTCTTGAGGAAGGTATCCAATTCCTAGTTTCGCGCGAGAGTAGAGCGGCTCTGGTGTGATGTTTGACCCGTTCAGAGTGACTTGCCCGGTGTCTGGGGCCGCTAGGCCGACGCACATATAGAATGTGGTCGTCTTGCCGGCACCGTTTGGCCCTAAGAGACCGACAATCTCGCCCGCGTTAACGTGGATAGAGACGCCATCAACTACCTTTCGTCCACCGTATCGTTTCGTTACATCGTGCGTTTGAAGCGAGATCGTCATAGGTTGTGTAATGCGTTATCGATGTGGTTTTCGGTGATGATGATTGTGCCCGTCATGAAGGTGTTCATCATCAAGATGAAGTAGGGGGCGTAAAAGCTGAATTCGTTGTGCGTCCTCTCGGGTCAGGCATGTGATCTCAAGGAGCGCTACGAGGTCGGGAAGGAGTGCCGATCTCTTGTATGCGTTTGGCTTGAGCGCTTTGGGTGAGATGCTCCGAACCTTTGACCAGAGCCCCAAGAGAAGTTGGATACGCTCTCGCTCCTTCTTAGGAACGACGAGGCGAGTGAAGCATGAGCTTAAGCGTTCAGTGAGGTCTGAGGCCTCGGGTAAACGCTCTGCGAGATCTGCAAGCCAGATTGAGTCGCCAGCCGTGAACATCGCAATTATCGTTAGGATCACGGTGGCAGAAACTGGCTCGCCCTCAGTCACCAGGTCGTCGACACGTTCCAGGCATTGGCTAAAATCGCTCTCAGCGGAAAGGAGCCTGCCGTTGTTCTCAAGGAGTTCCGGTAGGATGTATTCCAAGATGCCGGTCTCGCCGAGAAGGTGAAGGATGGTGAGAAAACATCCGGACGAGAAGTCTTTTTTGATCTCGTCAAATACCCTAACTTGAGAGCTCTGCGTGATCAGTTCAGCATTCCCGAGGATTGAGCTCCAGCACACGGATTCAATTCGGAATCCATTTCGAGCTGAGTGTCGCACGACACGCAACATGCGGACAGGATCTTCGCGGAAACGTTGGATCGGTTCGCCGATGACTCGAACAATTCCATCTTTCAGATCCTGCATCCCGCCGACGTAGTCGAGGATCTCCATCGTTGAAACGTCTAAGAATAGTCCGTTGATCGTTATGTCTCTTCGGAAAGCGTCAGTGACCTCAGTGCCATAGATGTTATCGTTCAAGACTGGGCCGGCCGCGTTCTGATCACCCTCTGTTGGTTCCGGCGGGTCTATAGTATCTCGGAAGGTCGATACCTCGATATTCTTGCCGTGTGCGAAGTAAAGATGCGCTAACTTGAAACGTCTGCCGATGATTCGGCAGTTGCGGAAGAGTGATTTTATTTCGCGCGGTGTCGCGTCGGTTGAGATATCAAAATCTTTCGGCTCCTTGCCAAGGATCAGGTCTCGAACGCCTCCCCCCACCACATAGGCTTTAAATCCAGCGCGCTGTAATCGATAACAGATCTTTCTGGCGTCGTCGTCGATGAAGTTCTTTCGGATCGAGTGATCGGATGGGCCGTATAGTGTAGCTGCGGCGTCTTCGATTGCGTTGTCTGGAGTTGTATTTTCAGAGTGAGACATGTCTAAGGATTGTATAGTGCTATAGGCCCTTACGGGGTTTACTCGAAACTTCCCCCACCAGGGGAGGAAGTTCTTGGGAACATCTACGCGCAGAGTACGGTCTCGTACGCTTTTCGCTCCATCTTGGCGACCGGTACTTCCGATCAAAATAATAATATCAGCACGTTGAATATGCTCGTGCCGTCCTTGAGTGTACGGGGGATGGGTTGAATTCTCAAGGCATGGGTACGGAAATGGGCCTACTCAAACCAGGTTTCGTTAAAAAATGGTGGGATTTCTTCATCGGTAGGATAAGGAAAAGTTCGTGTAACGGATGAAAAACCCCAGTCTAATCAAAGGCATGGCTGGTTTTATGTCCGGCGTACGCAGGGCTACTTGGTGCTTAAGTTTGTCGGTGCGTATTCCGACTGTCTCTATATGGGTAAGGCGCGAGTCTCTTGCTTGCAGCCCACGATGTTTTTGCGGTTTTGATGTTCGCAGTTGCGAATAAGTAATCGAAAACAATCAGGCGAGTTGTGCTTGTCTGAGTCGAGGGAAGTTTAAGGCAGTGAAGTAGCGTAGTGAGTTCGGACGGAACAATGGAGTTACCTCACTGATTCATTACTCATGGAGGAGTAATACATGGCTAGACCAATATTCCCGCACGAAATTAGCGACCCAGACTTTCAGTGGCTTATCAAGAACTACTGCGAATCGCGGGGCCCCGTAGCCGTTGTAGATGTCGGCTGCTTGCCACTTGTGATGGTTCTTCTCGATGAGAATGCCGCTGCATCTAACGCTCACCTCATGTCTCCGGATGTTTTGAGCACCATCGGAGCAGCGCATGATGAGGCCTTTATTCCAGATGAGCCGAAAGAGCCCTAGGAGCCTTTTCGAGAAACGAGTGGGTCACGATCGCCGACAATGAGCGATAGCGACGTCATGTGGTGAAACCGTTCTCGGTGTAGGCCAGGGCAGGTTCTAGCGCAGTGCTTGCTCTGTATTGTGGCCTTTACCCACGTCGCTGAACCCTAGTAGCTACCTAAGGCATTACCTCAAGCTCGCGATACGATTCTGGTAAGATATCGCAGGAGAACTCCGTCTGGAGCACGGCCCATAGCGGTTTAGAGCACGTTGTATAATATTCGCCGGGGTCAAGCTTCGGCAAAAAGGGTGCGGTTTCGTTGCGCCTTAGTTGAGCCAACGCGCGTTGCGCTACCTTGTTATCTTTCTTCTCTCGGACCCAGCCGAAGAGCCAGAGGCCCCCGGAGATGACTCCGCAAATAGCCAACACGGTAATGAAGAACATAATCTCTGCTTCACCCTTCTGGTTTCCCCGACTTCTATACGAGCGAATCATAAAGACCCCTTTGATCTGTTGGCGCAACGATAGCGCCCTGCAACCTATGAAACAGTTATGGTTCGGATCGGGTTGTTTGTGCTCTTTCTAAGCGGCGCTAAGTATCTGAAAAGACTGACTGGGGTGGTTTTTTTACTACCAGTGAGAGTTTAAGGCCTGTTAGACGAGAAGCCACGACACCTTCTCTTTGAAGGCCGAAAGGGTGAGCGCCTCCCGCAGGGACTCCTGCTGTTTAGGGGAGAGTCGCACAAAAGGTTCCTCAAGAACGATAACCACAGGCTTGGTTCGGGTCCCTGTAAGCATGGCGCGAAGGATAGCAAGATTTCTCTGCTGTTCGTTTGAGAGCGCGGCAACCGGCATTCCAAGTGGTATCGAGGACAGAGAGAGAAGATCTGCAGCTTGAAGAATCTGCGACATCTTGGGGAGCGCTTTTAATGTCGGGGAGCTCTCCGCGATTGAGAGATTGAGGATCTCCCACAGAGTTCTCCCTTTAAACGTGATCTCCCTTACGGGCGAACGGAATCGCGTTCCCCAGCACCGCGCACATGGGCCGATGATCGGCGGTGAAAGGGGCGCACTCTTCGTGAGTGCTATGCCAGCCCCTCGACACGAGGGGCAAACGTGTTCACCACCCTTTGCTTGACCGATTATGAAGTCCTTTGATGAGAGTCCGAGCATCTTGGCTCGGTGTGATGCGGCGAAAAGTTTGGCGATTGGCTCGACCGCTCCAAGGTCGTGCGCCACGAGTCGTTGGTGTGAGGAGGGTGGCGAAAAGCATTCTACGAGCTTCGCTGAAAATTCTCCCTGCGATTGAAAGCACACTGAAGGGGTAGATTGACCGTGTAACGCCCGAACGAGCGTTAATGCCCGCCGCTCGTGAGAGGTATCTGGGGGGCGTGGAACGGTGATGATTCCACCTGCTGTGATATCGAAGCGCGCTTCATAGGGACCGGTGAAGGAGATCTCTCCGATTTTCGGAGGTGCGTCCGGGTTCAGATTCGTATGTGCTGCGCTCTTTGCTGAAGTGGGGTCGTCTGAAACCCAAAGGAGGGGCGCCCCTCTCGAGAGCGTTCGCGACGCTTCTGTAAGCTTGTGAGCTTCCGTCTCTGAGTAGAGCGAGAGAGGGATATCTACAATTGAGCAGATATTCGGTGACGTTGATTTGGAGAGAGTTGCGATCAGGGTCAGTGTGCTTAAGCTTTGGGGTGAGAGGGAATGGAGCGGACGGCCGAGAGGGAGTGTGTCGAGCTCGAGGTTCTGTAGGACGCCGAGGATTTGCGAGGGAAGCAGGTCATTACATTCGCGTTGGGCTACAAGGGTGTGAATGTCGATTGCAAGCGCTCGCTCAAGCGTGATGTCTCCAAGCATCGATAGAAGGGCATCGCCTTTTCCCCGGGTTAAAGCCTCTTTAATTTCTCGTATCGAGGTAGGTTTTAGAGCGACGGCGCATGCAGAGCACCATCCTCCGCGCGCATAGTGACGGATGGAATCCTTGCATCTGATCTGGACTGAGGCTTCCGGTATGTGGAGTGCTGAGGATATGAGGGTGTGTCGTTTCTGAAACTCCTCTTCATCGCACACAAAAGAGTCGATTCGTAATGAGTGATGAGTTTCGGATATCTTTTGAACGGTGAATCCTCGAGTCTCTCCCCACTGGGCGAGGTGTGCGTGAGGGGCGTGGACTTCGACGGTCGCGCGCTCTCCGCTCCACCGAGAGATCGCGTCTTTGGCGAGATCGGAGGTGTTTCTCGATAGAACCGTCGTTGCTCCGCATGTGGGGCAGGAGCTCCGAGAGCTCTCGTAGGCTCTCTCGGCGAGAGGTGGCACCAGTCCTAAAAAATCGACGAGTACGATCGAACTCTCGTGGAGGTGCCCGAGCGAGGGGGTAACTTGCAAGATTGGAAGCTCTGCGGACAAGGGGGATGGTGTGATAGGCGGAATCTCGCCGCCTTTAATCGTATCGATCACTCTAGCTCTCTCGGCGGTATCCGCGTAGAGGGCTGCGAGAATTGCGCGTGGTGTTGAGGATTCTTCTAGACGGAGGATCGTGGGGCCGGACGATGTTGGTAGTGATAGATAGAGGGGGTCGAGTATCTCGTCGTTTGAAAGCGGAGAGCCCTTTGCCCGAGCGTAGAAGGATAGCGGGGAGAAGGCTGAGACGGTGATCATGAGGGATGTTTAAACGCGCGGCCGGGTTAGTTCGACCGCGCGTTTAGAGTTACGCTGCCTTTGAAAGCCTCGTCTTAATGCTCTCGATTCGATCGAGGACTATGGTCTTGTACTTTTCAAGGAGGTCATCGGTCGTTGCTTCGAAACGCATGACCAATACCGGTTGCGTGTTCGATGCGCGGACGAGTCCCCAACCTTTATCGAACGTCACTCGAACTCCATCGATCGTGTCTACTTTGAACTCGCTGAAAGCTGCTTGAGCTTCTTGAGCGATCTTGAACTTGATATCCTCTGGGCAATCCACACGGATTTCAGGGGTTGATACCATCGTCGGGAGATCGCTAATCAAAGAGGAGAGGGGGCCCTTATGGTGGCTCATGATCTCAACAAGGCGAGATGATGAATAGAGGGCGTCATCAAAACCGAAATACCGGTGCTTGAAGAAGATATGTCCGCTCATCTCACCCGCAAGGTCTCCGTGAGTCTCAAGGAGTTTTCCCTTGATGAGCGAGTGCCCAGTCTTCCACATGATAGCGTTGGCACCTTTCGCTTTAAGATCGTCAAAGAGGAGGCTTGAGCATTTCACGTCTCCGATGATGGTCGCCCCTGGCTTCTCTTTGAGAATCGCGCGACCGTAGATAAGGAGGAGCATATCACCGAAGACCGCCTCTCCGCGCTCATCGACGACTCCGATGCGGTCTGCGTCTCCATCCCATCCGATACCGAAGTCAGCTTTCTGCTCCTTAACGGCTGCGATAAGATCTTTGATGTTCTTGAGAACGGTCGGGTCGGGATGGTGATTTGGGAAGTTACCATCTGGCTCGCAGAAGAGTTCGACAACCTCAACACCAAGACCTCGAAGTACGTCGGGACCGATCATTCCGCCCACGCCGTTGCCTGCGTCTACGATCACCTTGAGCTTTCGAGGGCCCATGTGAGACTTTGAGTTCTCAATGAGTGAATCGATGTAGCTCTCGCGGATGTCGACAGTGGTAATGGTGCCCTTCTTGGTCGAAGGGGTTTTTGTAAGAACCTTCTCGCAGCGAACCTTGAGATCCTGAATCTGGGTTCCTGAGAGCGTCTTCTTGCCGAGAAGGATCTTAAATCCATTCATATCTGGCGGATTGTGGCTCCCCGTAACCTGGATGCCTCCACCCAGATCCTGAGAGAACACGGAGAAGTAAAGCTGCGGGGTAGGGCCCATACCGGTCATCACCACATCGAGCCCCTCGTCGGCGATACCCTGGGCCAGCGCCTGGGCGTATCCCGGTGAGCTGAGGCGGCAGTCGTAGCCGATGCCGATACGGTTTAAGTTGTTCTCGATAGCGAGGGTTGCGTAGGCGCGACCGAGGACATGAGCAAACTCAGGCGAGAGCTCGGTATCTACGGTTCCTCGGATGTCGTATTCGCGAAAAATGACCGGATTAATCTTCATAACTGCCCCTTATACTATCCTACATCGAGTTGTTAAAGCCTTTTGTCGACCGCATGGTTCTTGTAAATTTCGTCCCCAAAGTACGCTGTGAGACGGTGTTGGGTCTTTTGTTTTTGAATAATCTGACGAACCTCTGCCCGTAGAACCTCCTCATCGTCGTCTTCGTCCTCACCTGAAAACCGTCGTTCCACCAAAAATATTTGGACCTCGCTCTCGGACTCTACGGGTTTGCTGTGCTCTCCATCCTTGAGGTCTTTGATAGCTTCGGATATGTCGGTGGTGAGATCGCTCTCCGCGATCACTCCGAGCGAGGTCGCCTCGGGGTTCTGGCCTATATCTGAGAGTCGGGCCGCGACGATTGGGAAGGGATCTCCCTTGCCAAGAGCTGTCTCAATCTCGGTCATTTTGGCGGCAACCTCCTCCGGCGAGCGACCCTCTTTGCTGACTGCAAGCCTTTGAAGTTTCACGCTCGCTGATGTGGGTCGAAGTTCGGGGTGTTCGGAGATGTACTCATCGACCTCGGTCTCGGTAGTGCTCACACCCCCTCGCGTAATCGACGAAACGATCTTGGCCTTTAAGATCTCGATATTCACCTCACGTTTGTACGTCGTCAGGTGCTTTCCCTCTTTAGCGAGGGCCTCGTTAAATTGGCCGCGAGTCATTCCGTTTCGTTGAGCGACTTCGTTTATGTAGTCCTCAATCTCGAGATCGTTAACCGATACCTTCTTGGCCTTGGCCTCTTCGTCCAAGAGCTTCTCTAGGATCATCTGATCGAGCGCTTTTTGGGCTTCCGTGTCCTTTGCGGCCTCCGAGAGGGTCAGCTTCCGGGGTGGAAGCAAGCGGCCACACAGGTCGCTCAAGGTGATCGGTTTGTCGTCTACTGACGCCACCACTGCATCGATTACAACTTCGCCATGAACGATGGCAGCGGGCTCCTGTTTCTTCTTCTTAGGGGCTGCCGAGCAGGGAAGGGTGACCGCAACAGAGAGAGCTAGGGGGATCGCGTAACGGAGGGTCACCTTCATAATGAGCGAATCTTATGCGCTCAGGTGAGGTAGGGCAAGGGCACCCTGGCGCTCAAAAAATGGGCTCTAGGCCCCTTTAATGGGAAGGTTCATGCTCCACGAGGCGCAAGGCCTGTTGGGTCATCCTGAATACGTCAGGAATGGTCACCTCTTCGGATTTGGGGAAGAGGATGGAGAGGGTATTGCTGCGACCGAAACGATATTGATGGGGGAGTTTTTGGACCAATTTCAGTGCTTTTAGGCCGTCGACACGGGTATTGGAGTTTGGTTTATACCCATCGCGCAGGAGGGCGAGGGGGCTAAAGGTCAGTGATGCCTTGGAAGGAGTGACTTCGGCTTTTACGACACCGTATGAGCGCAAGAGCCCGCGGTAGCGCATGAGGAGCATGAGATTATCGACCTCTACGGAGCAGGGACCAAATCTGTCCTCTATTTCGCGTTGGAGGTCAAACGCCTCGTCATCGTTTCGAATGTTCGACAGTCGCTGATACAGCACGAGACGTTCGCCGATATCGGGCACGTAGGTCTCCGGTATAAAAGCGTCAACACCAACGATTCTAACCTCAGGGTCGATGATGTCCTCAAGGAGTGGCTCGTCGCCCTTCAGGTCGCTGACGGCCTCTTGGAGGATTCGGCAATACATGTCGAAGCCGACCGAGAGCACGTTTCCTGATTGCTCCTTGCCAAGCAGATTTCCGGCCCCTCGGATCTCAAGGTCGCGAATAGCGAGGTTGAATCCGACGCCGAGACTGTCTAGGGATTGAAGGACCTTGAGTCGCTCGTGAGCCTCTCCGCTTAAGGACCGCATGTGTGGTACGAGGAGGTAGGCATACGCTTGCCGCTTACTTCGGCCTACCCGTCCTCTCAATTGATAGAGTTGCGCTAAGCCGAATTGATCCGCGCGGTCGATGATTATGGTGTTCGCGTTCGGCACATCGAGACCAGACTCAATAATTGTGGTTGAGATCAGTACATCAATCTCTCTGTCGACGAAGCGCTTCATGATTCGCTCAAGTACGGTTTCGGTCATCTGACCATGCGCGAATTCAAAACGCGCTTCGGGTACGAGCTCTGCTAATCGAGCGGTTTGTAACGCAATGTTTTGAACTCGGTTGTGAAGGAAGAATACCTGCCCCCCGCGACGAAGCTCTCGGATGATTGCGTCTCGAATGAGCGCATCGTCTCGCTCGGCGATGTAGGTGTGTACTACCTTGCGGTCCACCGGAGCGGTATGGATGAGGCTGATATCTCGTATTCCTAGGAGAGACATGTGCAACGTTCGAGGTATCGGTGTTGCCGTAAGGGTAAGTACGTCCACGTTGGCGCGGTACGCCCGAAGACGCTCTTTCTGTCGAACTCCGAATCGATGCTCCTCGTCGATGATAAGGAGCCCTAAGTCTTTAAATTGCACGTCAGGCTGCAGGAGACGGTGCGTTCCGATGATAATATCTATCTCCCCGTGGGCCAAAGCGTCGAGGGTTTGTTGGTTCTCTATCGCTGAGTAAAATCGACTTACCGCTCCCACGCGGACGGGATAGCCGGCGAATCTCTCGGCGAAGTTTTTCTTGTGCTGTTCAACAAGGATCGTGGTGGGGACGAGGACTACTACCTGTCGCGCATGTTGGGTGCACTTGAACGCCGCCCGAATCGCGACCTCTGTCTTCCCAAATCCCACGTCGCCGCACACCATCCGGTCCATCGGCTTGTCATTCGCCAGGTCGGTCAGCGTTTCGTCGATAGCTTTTCGCTGGTCTGGGGTTTCGTCGAACGGAAATGTATCGGCGAAGCGTTCGTCCTCAGCTCCCTGAGGCTCAAAGCGCCAACCCTTTACAACGGTACGGGAAGCGTAGAGGCGGATCAGATCTCCTGCGAGCGTGACGATAGAGTCTCGAATCTTCTGTTTTGCAGAGATCCACCTCGTTGAGCTGAGCTTGTCAACTTTCGGTTGTTGTCCTTCGGCGGCGACGAACTTCTGGATCTTTCCTATCTGATGAGCCGGTAGATAGAGTCGACTGTCGGCATAGTCAATCTGGAGGAAGTCGCCGAGCACCCCTTCTACCGTTAGGTGCTTTAGCCCTTGATACGAACCTACTCCGTAATCGAAGTGAACAACGAAGTCTCCCTCTTTGAGTAGAGAGAGGGTGCTGAGGAGGCGTTTTGCGCTCACTCGGGGGGCTGAACCGGAGCGGTAGGAGCGCTCTCCGAACACCTCGCTTTCGGCTATAAATACTACTTTTTCCTCAGGGAGGCGAAAACCTGTTTGAAGGTGTCCCACCACAATCGCAACCCCAGGGCGCCGCGGGGCTCCAAGCCAGGCCAGCGCGTGTCCAGGAAATACTGGGGCATCAGTGCCGATATCGAGGAGTATGGATTGTAAACGTCTTGCTCGCGCATTTGAGCCGACGCCGATCGCGATTGAGAACTTTTTCGATCTCCATGTATTGAGGAACTCCCTCATCGGCGCGAAGGCATTGCCGCTTCCGATGCTCGTTTTCATCTTTGTTGAAAGCTCGATGATGCTCTCGGTATGAAGGTTCTCGTGTTCATCCGCGTGGATGTCAGAGATGCCCGCTAGTTCGCATGACGTTGTTCGAGAGAGTTGTTCACTTATGTCGTTGAAGGGCACGTACACCTCGTCTATGCGAGGAATGAGGTGTTGTTCCTCAAGGAGTCTCTCTGCGCGCTCTTGTGCCAGTGAGAGAAACTCGTCCATGGCACGTTGAACCCTGAGCATGTCTATGGTGAACACGGTTGTGTCCGCTGGAATAAGGTCGAGCAGGTTAGGGAGAGGAGGTGCAGCCATGTATTGGAGCAGCTCAAGGCTCGGATAATCCGCCCCCTGATGAAGCGCCTGTAAGACCTTCTCAACCTCGCGAGGTGGCGTTCCGATCGAAGCTCCCCTCTCTTTTAAGAGATTAACGATGCGCTCTTTTTTTTCGGCGTACCAGGCCGGAAGGGGGTACTCCTTAACTGGCAAAACTTCGGCCGACGAGAGATCGTCCGTTGACCGCTGCGATTCAGGATCGAAGTGCGTGAGTCGAACTATGGTGTCGTCGTGGAGTTCAAGTCTTATGGGTTTAGACGAGGAGCCGGGGAAGAGGTCGATAACTCCCCCTTTAATGCAGAGATCCCCGATCTCCGTAACGCTCTTCACGGGAGAGAATCCTCCCTTTACAAGTCTCTTAATCAGCTCGTCTCGCTCGACGTGGTGGCCAACCCGCAGCGTGGTTGTAAGATCGGGAATATAATCAGGCGGGAGGATCTTCTGAAGGAGTGCGTCCGCGGATGTTATAACGATGAATTGGTCGCGTGTTTGAATTTGATGGAGAGCTTTAATCCGTTGGGATGAAACTTCGACTCCAGGCGATACTGGTTCCAATGGGAGCGTCTCCCACGAGGGGAAGATGGAGAGTCCGGCATCACCCCTAAAAAACGTGAGGTCATCAACGAGCTCCTCTACCTCTCGCCGATCAGCGCATACTATGAGCGCTCGTGGACTCTCCTGAAGATGAGAGGCGAGGAACCACGCGACCGCTGAGCCGTGAAGGCCGATCACTTTGCGAGGTTTGAGTTTGGTGCGGCTCGGTAGAGTGGACATACAACGTCAGCGTAATGCTGTGGTTTAAC
Organism: Bdellovibrionota bacterium; assembly: GCA_044237895.1. Lineage (GTDB taxonomy): Bacteria > Bdellovibrionota_C > UBA2361 > UBA2361 > OMII01 > OMII01. The sequence goes on along the minus strand of JBIIEK010000039.1, from coordinate 4,614 downwards.
GATTGGGAGCGCCCCTAATCCGGGCCGAGGCATAATACGACTCGATCTGCGGAGCGTAAAGTAAACAAAGAAAATGAGGAGCACTTTCTCTTCCAGAGGGGAGGTTGGGGGTCTCTGGTCGCATCTATTCATCCAACGGTGGAAACTTTATCCGTTTCAAAGCGATTAGGACTCCGTGACTACAGCTATGCGTACCCCAACAACCCTGAACCTCGGGGCTACCTTGACCGAGGCGTTCGATCGGGGAGCCTCCGACGTTCATTTGGGCTCTGAGGAGGTACCGTTGTTGCGGATTGACGGAGTGCTGTCTCCTATGGAAGAGGCTGGGGCGATGCCCGCGGATCTTGTGGGGCTCTTTAAGCCGTTTCTGAGCGAAAAAAAGCTGGAGGAATTCTCCGGCCATGGCCACAGTGATTTCGTCGCGCACGTATCTGCGCGGCTGCGAGTGCGTGTGAATCTCTATCGCCATCACAGGGGAGAGGGGGCTGCGTGTCGATTGCTCGGTTCCGTGGTGCCCACCTTGGAGGAGCTGTCCTTGCCGTGCGCGCTCGCAAACCTAGTGAGCGCGCACCACGGTCTGGTGCTCGTTACCGGCGCTACTGGATCGGGTAAGAGCACCACTTTGGCGGCTCTGATTGATCGCATCAATGAAGGGATTGGGGGCCACATCGTTACGATTGAAGATCCGATTGAATTCGTCCATCCGTGCAAGCGAAGTCGGGTTACCCAGCGAGAGGTCGGTCGAGATGTCTCTTCGTTTCCCGCCGCTCTGCGTGCCGCGTTGCGTGAGGATCCGGATCTCATACTCGTTGGAGAGTTGCGAGACCTTGAAACGATGTCTCTTGCCCTCACCGCGGCGGAGACAGGTCACTTGGTCTTCGCAACGTTGCACACTCGGGGGGCTGCTGCCGCTGTCAATCGAATGATCGATGTCTTTCCGCCGGGGCAACAGGCGCAAGTGCGAGCGATGCTCGCCGAAGCCCTTGTGGCGGTTGTAAGTCAGGAGCTTCTTGTTCGCGTGGAGGGGGGAAGGATTCCATGTGTGGAGATTTTAATCGCTACCTCGGCCATTCGCGCACTTATTCGGGAGGGAAAGACGCATCAGATAGAGAATGTGATGCAGATATCAGCTCAACATGGGATGCAGACACGATCCGCGCATTTGAGGCAGTTGTATGCCAGCCGGAGTATAAAAAGGCCGGCCGAGTATGAGACTGTTTCGAGCAGATCCGTACAGACGGCGATGTCGGAAAAATTGCACCTTTAGGGGACCTCTATATACTTCAGGGGCTCATAGGAAGGTCAAAGCTCATGCACGCTGTACACGTAAAGCCTCAGTTGGGTTCCGAGGCGCCGATAGACAAGAAGGAAAGTGGTCAGACTCCGCCCTTTGGTTCGCTCCCGACACCGCCATCAGAGTCTCGGTGTGGATTCATATCGGGCGAGGGGAGGCTTACGGTTGGAAAGATCGAGATCCCCGTTGAGAAACTAAGCCACGATTTGCACCGCTTCACCAAGCTATGTGGGGCTATAAAGAAATTCTTTAAGAGTGCGGAGTCTTTGAAGTCGTTCTTGGAGTGCGTGGAGCCGACGCCACCTCAGAGCAGCGCGTCTCTCCCTACATCGCTGGAGGCTCTCCGGGAAGTACTCGTTCAAGGAGATATTGAGGGGCGCGCATATACCTGGAGACGGGTCCTCGATGCCGGCACGGGTAAGCGCGCCCTCTCCGAAAGTGAGCTTCAAGACCTTCGAACTGTACTAACAACGGCGACGTTCATAACAACAGCGGTATGCGCCATCGATCAGGGAGTGGAAAGCCGTGCCGTGTCGGCGTTATCTCGAGTGCTTGAAATCGCCAAGGCATACCTCACGGTTCCTCCCTCCCTCCTCGATAGGTATCAAAAAGAGGCGCCCTTTGATGCACATGAGCCGCAGTACCTTCGATTGGATCTCGATAAGTGGGCTCAACGACTCCGGCTCGGTGATGAGGGCTCTCCCGTGATTAGGCTTATCTGCAAAGCCGAGGTGGTCGCGGCTCGAGTCCTTGAGTCGGGACGCCTTGAGCGAGAGTCCTCTATTAAGGATTCGAGATTGGTCGTGCAGAGCTTCGTGCGTCAGCCTGGCGGCGACCGGATCGCCTTTGCCGCTGAATCAACTATTCCGCACCTCTATTCGGTCCTCATGTTGGCGCAAAGCGCGAGCCGCCTCATCGAGGATATGAACAGAGAGGGGGTAGATTTAGTTCGTATGTGTCGTTTGGCTAATCGTCGCGTCGCGGTGGAGATGCAGGTTCATATTCGTTCGATCCCCGAGGCCGCACTTTCGCGATTAAGTGATCTCAGTGAGTGGGCGCCCCGATTTGATGCGAGAGCCTCGTCGGTGCTTTCCGCGGAGGAATCGGCAGATCTGGCTGTGTTGCTTCTCGACGCGGAAGCGCTCCATCGTGTTATGGACGCGCTCAAGGGTGTGCTTGCGCAGCCCTGGTCTGAGAGGTGGTGGCATTCAAGGTGGTCGGACGCGATCTCTGACCGTGATGTGAAGGCAGCGCTTCGGCTCATTCAGCTTAAAGGTGCGATGCTTGAGTGTGACTTTGCTATGACCGCTGACCTCGCTCGTTCCGGGTCTCTTGCGTTGGGATATAGCCCGGAGGATCGAATGGGTAGTGCGTGGCGCGTTCCTGAGAATCAGGTTCACTCTCTCGCGTGGGTCTTCTCGAGGGGAGCTCCTGATCTAAAGAGCCTGGTTGTAAAGCCTTAGGTGCTGTCCGACGAACGCGCCGATGTCGAGATTGCATGTCCGTATCCGTGGCGGATCGTATGCGATTCCTTGCCTCGACTCTGGTTGTGTCAAATCTTCCTAATCAAGTATACCTACCCTTTTGGCCTCGTATCGTCGCAGTAAAGATCAGCTGCCGCGATATTTAGGGTGCTAACAACTCATTGAATTCAACGGACGGGTACTGTTTGCCAGTGCTCGTGGCCCCTGCGTCGTTGCATGTGGGGTTTGATGGGCATGCGGTCTTGCACTTGGCCGCTTCTTCGCCTCCGGGCAACGCCCAATTGGACCAACTCCCGAGATTTGCGACCGAGTGTAAATAGAGAGATTGCAGGATTGGTGCCCCATAGCAAAGGGTAAGGTGGAGCCGTATCGATTGAGTAATGCCTGTAAGAGGGGAGGACGCTTTCCGTTCGAGTGGTATCGATTCAGCTGGTTAAGCCTCAACTACTATGCGACTCTAGGGTTTCGAGTTCAAAAAGTTTGGGTCGCTACGCATAACCCCCCTTATGGGTGTGGTAGCAAATCCCTTATAATGGGGAGAGGTCAGCGATGGAAGATACTACTAAAGCAATCATCGAGCGGATCGCGATTCGCTTTCCAAAACCGACTCGCATACCCACAGGTCAGGTGTGTTCGGTCTTCTATGACTGCTTCCAGCTGGCTCCCAGTGAATTGGCGCGACTTGCGGCGGACGCGGTTGGTCACCTCGATCACGATGCGTTTGATATGGTTCTTGGCATCGCTTATAGCGGGATCCTTTTCGGTGCGGCTGTTGCTGGTGGACGAAAGGTGGTCATTCTCCAAAAAGATGGGCGGATATTCGGTCCAGATCTTAAAGGTCAACGGGTAGTCATCGCCGATGACGTCGTGCAGATGGGGTCGCGGATGAGGAGTGCCGCTGCTCAAGTTGAGGGGGAGGGCGGCATCGTCGTCGGCTTCGCGTGTATCATCGACCGCTCGAAGGGTACTTTCGATGGTGGTTCAGAGAAGAAGGCCGAGAAAAGGCCTTTGTGGAGTGCGTTCCAAACTGACATGGAATAAGCTAGGGATGCCCTGGTGGGCGTCTCATTTTCAAGCAATAAGAATAAAAAGGGGCGGGGTTCGTCTGCGCCTTTGCGGGCCGGTTGTGCTCCTATTCGCCTCACGGAGGAGGTATGTCTGTTAAAAATCCCTGGCAACGCCGGGGTACAAAAATCGTGTACACGAATCCATGGATTACGGTTCGAGAAGATGAGGTTGTTTCGCCAGGGGGAGTTGCGGGGATCTATGGCGTTGTCGAGACCCGCATCGCGACGGGAGTCGTAGCGCTTACTGATAAAGATGAGATCTATTTGGTGGGTCAATACCGGTATCCGGTTGACGAATACTCGTGGGAGATCCCTGAAGGTGGATCGGATCCAGACGAGGACCCTTTACTCACGGCCCAGCGAGAGTTGAAGGAGGAGACTGGGTTGAGGGCAACAGAGTGGGCTCAGCTGGGGGGCGAGATCCATCTAAGCAACTGTTTCTCATCAGAGCGAGGACTTCTCTATGTCGCTCGAGGCCTCTCCGAGGGAGATTCGGAGCCTGATCACACGGAGCAGCTTGTCGTCAAAAAAGTTCCGTTCGTTCAATGCTTAGAGATGGTGGATAAGGGAGAGATTAAAGACAGCCTCTCAATTATAGCTGTCTTGCGCATCGCGCGGTTATTGGAGGGGAAGTCGTTGTGAGTTTTCTTGCTAGTAGATCCTCCAAAAGCCTCGTTCGCGAGGGGCTCCTTGATGCTGCGAAGATGGGAGCCAGTGAAACCTATCTCGGGGCGTTCGGTGTGTGGCTCGGAGGCTTGCCCTATCAGAT
>JBIIEK010000246.1:0-3242 GCA_044237895.1 Bdellovibrionota bacterium | reverse complement strand
GCACGATGGCATCAACGCCACTCACGTGATCGACCATCAGGAGAATCCTTGAAAAGTTCGGGCTCACAGAAACAACTTGTCCGACCACACCGCGAGGATGAACAACCGCCATCCCCTCTGAAACGCCGTGAGCGCTCCCCCTATTAACTACGATCGCTTTGACCCAACCTGTCGGCTCATTCGCGATCACTGATGCGGCGATCCCCTTCAACTCAGATATGGACCCGAGCTCCAGCAATGCTCGCAACCGTTGATTTTCCTTCAATTGCTCATCAAAAGCCGCCTTATCGGCCTCCAGACGCTCCACGTGAGCGGTCAATAATCGATTTCGTTCCGCAACTCCTACAAGACCGAGATAGCGGTCCCAGATCGATTCGCCTCCGTCGACGACAGAGTCAACCCCGGAATAGAGAGGAGAAATAATCTCTGAAACCGCTGTCGCTCCGATTCGAGCGAACCATGGATTACGCGCGCTGTATGCGGTGAGAAGGAGGGAGCAACAAAGAAGACCGAACGATACGATCGCTACCTTTGATCTTTCCGAGACTCCAACTCTCATTCCCAAACTAGTATCCCACTTTCTAATAGTCGCCCCATATCCCTCGAGACGACGACGTTATTACCTGTGACGCGGCGATCTTTACCGCAGCACGACCTCTCGGAGCTCATCAAGCTTATCGAGCACCTGCCCTGAACCCACCACAACGACTGAAAGCGGATCCTCAACTACTCGCGTAGGAATCCCAACCTCGTGAGCTATCCGCGTGTGGAGGTTTTTAAGGAGAGCACCTCCTCCCACCATTGTAATTCCTCGCTCGACAATATCGCCGGAGAGCTCCGGAGGGCACTTTTCGAGGGCTCGACGAACAACTTCAACGATCTGATTGATTGGCTCCGTCAGCGCCTCATACACCTCAGCCTCCGAGATCACGATCGATTTGGGAAATCCATGAACAAGATCTCGTCCCTTGGCCTCAACATACTCCGGGTCCGTACTTGGCATCGCACTTCCAAGAGCGATCTTAATCTGCTCCGCGGTGCGATCTCCGATCAAGACATTGTGTCGACGACGAACGTAGCTCGCTACAGCCTCGTCCATCTTGTCTCCACCAACGCGGACCGATTCTGAGTACACAATTCCCTTCATCGAAATCACACCGATCTCAGTGGTACCCCCACCAATCGCAAGGATCATGTTTCCAAGAGGCTCCACTACAGGAAGCCCCGCGCCGATTGCTGCAGCCATCGGCTCACCGATCAGGAACACCTCACGAGCTCCCGCGGATTCAGCGGATTCACGAACCGCTCGTCGCTCTACTTCGGTGATGCCGTGAGGAACACAGATGATAATACGGGGGCGAAACAGAGACCTTCCCCTCGTCGCCTTTCGGATCAAAACGCGCAACATCTCCTCGGTCATCTCAAAATCCGCGATCACTCCATCCTTCATCGGACGGATGGCGGTTATCGAGTCTGGAGTGCGCCCCAACATCTCTTTCGCTTCAGAGCCGACAGCAACAACCTTGCGTCGTCCTCCGAGGCCTCCCTTCTCAACCGCGACAACGGATGGTTCGTTGCATACGACTCCACGGCCTTTTTTATAGATGAGTGTGTTTGCGGTGCCGAGATCGATGGCAAGGTCGTTGGAAAAGAACCCAAGCAGTGAATCAAATACCATAGCGCGCACTCGAGGTTCGGAAGGGATTTCAACGTCCTCCCGATTGAGGATCATAATGGAGGCCCACGTCTGGAATTTCAACCTCAGCGTCATAAAAAAAACCTACGTCGCCTGCCGAGGCGATCGTAGGTTTTTAAAGCTGAGGTCGGCGTGCTTACGCTGGGCTCGCGACGAGTCCATGATCCGCAAGGTCTGCCGGATCTATCTCAGTCCATTTTGAGTTCAGAAAGGACACCTGGTCCTCAGGGCTCAATCGGCTGTCGACGAAGATGAACTTCTGAGATAACGAACGACAAGCACCACTCAACACTCGCCAGCAGTGGCCCCTTTTGAGCTCCTCCCGACGAACAAGATAGCCTAACTGCTCAAGCTGATTGACTAACTCTTTGTATCGGGCAGTCTGAGCCTCCGTCCACGTCGGACGAGAGCTCTTCTTACGCTTGCCTTTTTTTATCATGGCTATGCCAGCTTTCACAGAAACCCCCAGGAATATCAATAGGTTACACAGCCTTCAGCGCCCCTACCCTCCTCAACATCCTTCAAAGGTGTGGCGCCGTTTGATTGAACTGCCCTTGCGACTGTGATACAACCTCCCCTCATTGTTTGAATTAAGTGTGGCTTTTTAGCAAGAGTCCAAGCTTCGCAAAGTCGGGAAAGAGTTCAAAAAACATCCCGACACCACCGTTCTACAGGCTAACGGCAACCCGTTACGCAAGGATGGTCCTGCTTGGAATAGAAGTTTGAGTCACGACGTGCAGACGCGGAGAGTAGAATTATGACAACTGGTGAAGAGACCACAACGACAGCACAAGCCAACACCGTAAAGGTGGCACCACAGGTAAAGATGACCCTTGAAGGAGCCATCAAGAGCATAACGAGCTCGTTCGTTAAATCAGATCTTCCAGACTTCAAACCTGGCGATGTTGTTCGCGTTCACGCGAAGATCATCGAGGGAGCAAAGGAGCGTGTTCAGGTTTTCGAAGGCATCGTTCTCAAGCGCAGCAAGGGAACTCATGCAGACGCAACTTTCACAGTTCGTAAAGTTTCTTACAACATCGGCGTTGAGAGAACCTTCCCTGTTCACAGCCCACGTATCGAGAAGATCGAGGTCATGACGCGCGCTAAGGTTCGTCGCGCTCGCCTGTTCTACATCCGACCACTGCGCGGAAAGGCTTCTCGCATGAAGACCCTTTTCACGAATGGTGCAAAGCCACAGGGGACAGATACACAGGCAGCGTAAGCGACCTGAAGGTATCAAAAGAGAAGGCGACCGAAAGGTCGCCTTTTTTATTGGCGCGGCTGTCATGTACGTCAATGGCACGTACGTCCATGGCACGTACGTCGATTGAACCCACACGTACTATCTATCGCCAACCGAAGACGGCGCGTTACTTACTATACTTACGTGCAGCCCCGCCCCTGGGGGATCTTTGAAATAACCTCTAGGCAGCCCGGAGGGGTCCGATAGCGAGACGAGCTCCTGAAACAACCCCTCCAGGAGCTATCGAGATAGTAGCAGCCTCAACATCGGCGAGAATGGCGCCTCCCTGCTTTACCTCTACCG
>JBIIEK010000024.1:0-24644 GCA_044237895.1 Bdellovibrionota bacterium | reverse complement strand
ACTCGAACGCGCTGCTCTACCGCTCCCTCGACCGTAAGAGAGTTAGTTTCAACGGGGATATTCAATCGGCCGTTGGGACCCACAGACACTGAAGGGGAGGTCAGAGATTCCCCGAGGAGCTCGCCCAGGACCACTACCGGCCGAGCCGTAATGACCGATGCAGCCACCCGATACCCCTTGGCGATTACGAAAGCCCCCGAGGGTCGCTTGGCAGAACCATCGAGATTCTGTGGAGTTACCTCAAACTGCGACACACCCCCTCCTGCCGGACTGGACTGGGACTCTGAAGAAGGGGCCGAATCCGTCTTACTAGGAATGGCGTGAGACGACGATCTTTTTGATTTCCACAGCATAGAACTCCGAATACTCCACTCTCGTGGGAACAACAAGCATCTTGGCTGAGATTCCTACCAGAAGCGGGGCGCAAAAAGAATGACGAAGTTGGGTATGCAATGAAAAATGTAGCGCCACAATCTAAATCCGTCTGATGAAGCTTTCGACCACCACGAAGTACCGGAAGGATAAGGCCGTCGTCTGATGTTTAGGGATTGTTCAAACACGCGATTTCAGTCAGCATTAAAGCTTATCGGCCTTACATATTCGGAAGACTCCTCTCGACTCGGTAAAACGACGAGAAGAGCGGCAAAAGCTCGGCGTTTGGGCGCAAACTTTCGCCCGGCTCGGCATCCTATCTTTACCACGTACCGCGGTATCGAAAAGGAGGTCGTCTCTTCTGGTTCAAAGAGGCGGTAGAGAACATTTTCTCGGAGGTCTACAACTCATGCCGGTGTTTCGCGAGCAAGCAATAGACAAGGAAGCCAATCCAGCCCCGCTCGCGAAGCTTGTGACCACGCCCTATCAAAAAGCCATTACGGCGATCGCTTTCGCTATCGTAGCGGCGACCTCGAGCACCCCAGCGATGGCCGCTGATGGCAGTGTCCAAGATCAGGCTCAACTCATCTCAAACGATCCGGTCGTGCAATCTCAGATCGAACGCTCCCTTAACCGGGCACCCGTTGATCGGCTTGCGATGAACGAGGACTCTCGGAGCGTTGGTCGCGCCTATCCACTACCGGAGCTCCGTCGCGTTAACGTGCGCACCACCCCAGACGGCGACATCTCCCTTAGCGAACGTCCGAAATTCGATGTGCGAATCGGAGATCGCTTCGCTCACGCAACATCAAACAACAACTTCGTGTTCTATACCCTCGACGCAGATCTTCAAGCCTATGTGACGAACGTCGTCAATCGCGCACAGGCAAATCATGTGGCAGTCGTCGCCATGGAGCCCTCAACCGGGGCTATCTTAGCTATCGCAGGCAAGTCGAACTCAATCCAAGACATCGAGTACCACGCAGGGTTTCCAGCAGCATCTCTATTTAAAGTAGTGACTGCGGCAGCCGCGGTTGAACATGCTGGGATCGCAACACACTCTCTCATCCCATTTCGTGGCGGAACGTATACGCTCAATCAAGCCAACTACTATCCAGATCCCAACAAGGATCGCCGAGTTATGAGCGTCGGAGAGGCTCTAGGACGCTCCTGCAATACCTCAATGGGGACATCCTCGCCAAATACGCTCGCCTATTCGGATTTAACCGAGGACTCTCCCTCGAAGTACCCCTCCCCGAGAGTTCAGCGTGGATTCCGCAGGACAATCAGTACGAATTGAGTAGAACATCCGCGGGTTTCGGGGAGGTGCGCCTCAGTCCCATCCACGCGGCGGCTCTGATGTCAGGCGTTGCGAATGGAGGACTCCTTCCACGACCACAACTAATCGATACCATCGTCAACCAAGACGGTGTGGTGCTTCACAAACAGAAGCCTGAAACGCTCCAACGAATCGTTCAGCCATCTACGTCGGAATCATTAATGGAGATGATGCGCTATACCACAACGGTAGGAACCTCTCGTCGAGAGTTCATGCGAGGCTCATCACCAACCCTCGGTGCTATCGACGTGGCCGGCAAAACAGGAACACTTACCGGGGATAATCCGGTAGGCCTCAACAACTGGTTTATCGGCGCGGCGCCGATCCAAAACCCCAAGATCGCGGTAGCCGTAATCACGGTAGATCCTCGAAGCTCTTCTAAAGCCTCGCACCTCGGAAGACTCGTATTACAAAAATACTTCGGTGTAAGCGCCGCAGAGCCGACAGCTCCGATTCGCCGTCCATCAGTCAAAAAGAATCGCGGCAGCAAGAGCTCGTACAGCTCCCTTGCCAAGAAGAGCTCAAAGCGCACCCAGGCAAGCTCGAAGAAGGCTCAAAAGAAGCGCTAGCTGCGCACCAATACACAGCGATCCTTCCCTGCGAGCCAGCTCGTTAACGTCCCGTTGGGAAATAGAGAGAGATGTTCGTGCCGACGTGCGGTTGAGAAGCGAGGGTAATAGTCCCTCCGTGCTTCTTCATGACAGCCTTAGCCATCGAGAGGCTTACACCCATCCCACCGCCGTCACTCGGAGACCTCTTCGAGGCCCCCGGCTGAAATACAACTTCTCGCTGATCTGGCTCGATGCCTTCACCATGATCAACCAGACTAACCTTGGCATAGGTACCAGCCTCGAGTCCGAGTGCGCTCGCCTGGTCCCGAATATCAACAACTCCCACATGGAACATAATAAACCGCTCGGGGAGCGCCGCCATCGCCTCGATGGAGTTCTCACAGAGCTCCAGAAGCATCTGCACGATCGTAAAATCGGCCATTTCGACCTCAACATCGTGAGGGCACACTATTTCGATCTGACACTCTCCGTTATGAGAGCTCGAAAGAAGCTCAACAACCGATTGGATACACCCTCGCAACGAACGGCACCCTCGAGTAGTTCCACTCGTCAAAAAGATATTGTTCATCTTTTTTGAGATCGCCAACCCTCGGTCCGCGGCTTTTTTGAGGATATTCAAAGCATCATCGACACCCGATAACCCTTTATCGCCCCTTACTCTTTGAGCAATGATCGAAGCACATCCGAGAATAGAGCCGAAGATGTTATCAAAGTCTCCCCCAAGCGAGGGCGACAGAGTAGCCAACGAATCCTCCGCGTGAGGTACCTTGGGGGATCGGTTCACCTCAAGAGCCACCGGACCACGATTCTCAAGAAAATCGGCGGCCGCAGAAAGATCAGCTACGGTCACATCTGCCAATGCCGGAAACATTCCGTCATCTCCCCCCCGCCCCGTCTTAACGAGGATACTGCCGCACCCTGCGTTCTTCGCGAGCTGAATATCGGAGGACATATCTCCAATAACGAAGCTGGTCGCGATATCCACATTAAGTTCTTTTTCCGCGCGGTGAATGAAGAAGGGCTCCGGTTTTCTACACGCGCAACTCTCCGCCTTTGAGTGCGAACAGAAATATATCTTGTCGATCGAACAACCGGCCGCGGAAGCGCGTTTCATCATCTCTCGATTTACCGCGAAGAACTCCTCCTTGGAAAAGTATCCGAGACCGATACCCGGTTGATTGGTAACGATAACTATTCGGTAGCCCAACTCCTGAATGCGTTTGAGCGCATTAAAGCTGTTCGCAATCTCAACAAACTTTTTCGGATCGCTCAGATACTCGACATGCTCATTGATGGTTCCATCTCGATCCACGAAGACAGCCGGCGCCCTTTCATGAGAAACCTCCGGGCCCTCTTCCGTAACGTTCGCGCTCACTATTTTTTTCACAATCGAGGTCGTTGAGAGACCCGCTCTAAAGGCAACAAGCTCGACCCGTCCGCCGTACGACTCCACCAGCTGCTTTGACGACAACTGGTCGACAGAATAATCACCAGCCTTGAGATATACATCCGGCTTTAAAAGCGTGACATTTTCGTTGTTGTTCAGCTCACTAAAGACAAAAACGTGATCAACTGATTTAAGCGCCCCAACAACCTCGGCACGTTGCTCCTGGCCTACGATGGGGCGAGATTCGCCTTTGTTAGCTGTAACCGATGAATCCGCGTTTATGCCCACTATAAGGACATCGACCCGCCGCCTAGCTTCTTCAAGGTACTCAACGTGGCCAGCATGAACGATGTCGAACACACCCGAGGTAAACCCGACGGTCTTCCCCGCATTTCGATAACTTTCTCGAAGCCTTACCGCTTCATCTCGGCTGATGACTATATTCTTCATGCTTGGCCTTGCTCGCCCTTATCCTGTTCTTCCTACTAGACCAACTTCCACGTTTCTTGACAACGATCTGATAGGTCCCGTACCTTAGGGCCCCAGCAAAAAACCGAGGAGCTTTTATGTTAACAATTGGCGACAAATTCCCTTCATTCTCCCTAAAAGCATGCGTGTCCCTTGAGGACGGCAAAGAGTTCCAAGCTATCACGGAATCCTCCTACCAAGGACAGTGGAAGGTAGTATTCTTTTGGCCTCTCGACTTCACCTTCGTATGCCCAACTGAGATTGCTGAGTTCGGTTATAAGAACGCCGATTTCACGAAGCTCAATTGTCAGGTACTCGGCTGCAGCACTGACTCTGAGTACTGTCATCTTGCGTGGCGTAAAGATCACCGCGACCTGAAGGGTCTCCCCTTCCCGATGCTCGCCGACCTCAAGCGAGAGCTTTCGAGCACCCTGGGCATCCTGCACAAAGACGCCGGCGTTTGCCTCCGAGCTACCTACATAGTCGATCCATCAGGCACAATTCGTTGGGTATCCGTGAACGACCTTAGCGTAGGACGTAACGTGGACGAGGTCCTTCGCGTCGTCGAGGCTCTTCAGACCGAGAAGCTCACACCCTGCGGATGGACCCCTGGCCAAAAGACCTTGAACTAAACGGCTCAATGAGCGGGGAGGCAGGCCTTCTCGAGAGGTATTTATACTACCTCCAGAGGGTCTGCATCCCCGCTCTTGTTTAAGCCGTAACCCCCTCGTATCACCCACTTCCCGTCCCCCTTCTTGCATCTCGCCCCCAATTCTAAAGGAACTCCGTATACCCTCCGATAGCCGAGAGGGATGACGGAGTACGTGATCCACTAGAACTTGGGGATTGGGGATGCCAAAGAAATTACAAATAAAGCTGCTGTCACAGTCGGGGGAGCTCCTCAATCTGACAAATTGTGCAGCCGGACAGATCTCTGTTCTCCGCGCCGAATCTCCAAGTGAACTTAAACCATACCAACGAGCCCTCTCCGGTTTTCAAGGCAAGGAACGCTTCGTCATCCTGGTAGACAATACCGAGTACCAGCACGAGCAACATCAACTGATCGGGTTCGGAGAGATCCCTCCTCACTCAGGTCAAACTGTGGCCCAGTACCTGATTGGCGAAGGACTCACGGAGGGCTCCGTTGACAGTCTCCTCATGGCATTCGGTCTAGAAAACTGTACCGAGCGCCCATGCTCATCACTTTCACTCGATGAAGAGCGGCGGGTTCGAATTCTTGGGGCAACTATATCCGCCGACAAGGCGCTCGTGCTCAATGAGCCCTTTGAGCCGATCTCAAGCCAGTGGCGGGAGCGTTTCGCTGAATATCTATCCGAGTATGCTCGCTCAAAAAACGGGCTCGTCGTTGTGGCGAGCCTCTCCTATCGCCCCGATAACTGGATCGACAACGCCACTATCTCTCGACAACAGGTTGGGCAGTCTCTTCGAAAAACTATCGGTTTTGGGTCGCACGATTCAGAGACCACTCAACTCATGAACCAGTTGCGAGATCAGCTTCGGCAAGAGGAATCCGATGATCGCTCTCGTCCCTTAGCCGCCGCCGCATCTTTTGGAGCAGTCGCAACCGCAGCTGGCTCAGGAGACGAGCAACAGACGAACTACCCTTCGGAGGAGATACACGCTCCATGGTGGCAACAACCCTCCGCGCTCGTAGCTCTCAAAGGCGCTTCGACATTAGGCGCGGGATGCATCGGTATCTGGGCAGCGTTAACCTTTAGTGGTGTGATCGACACAAATAATCGGGGAGCCTCCGCGCCTGTCACAAAGATGGCGGCGGCAAATAAATCGGACCAAACATTGAAGCAGATCGCTGAAAGCAAAGGTGATGGCACCGCGCAGCATTCAGCCGCCGCGCTTGCTGGCGGAGGTGGCGCAAACGTAAAGACCGCTCTGCTCTTAGATAAATACCCAGAGGTCATTAAAGCGGCCCTACTCGATACAAGCCGAGGAGTTATGGGCGAGGTCGCGATGCCGGAGGAGTCGGTGCAAGCTCAACCAGCTCAACAAAGTGGAAACCTCTACTCGCTTCTAGAGAGCGCAAGCTCTGATAAGCCCGATCCGGCGGGAGATGTGGGCGGATCGGAGCCTTCGTATGACGAGCCTCAATCTGCAGGGAGCTGGTCTGAGTCGGAGCAATCAGAACCAGTTGACGCGTCTGAGGAAGAGGCAAGACGAGAGGCTATTCGACAGAAGTTCTTAGAAGCGATACGCGCCGCTGCCGAACGCCGCCAACAAGACGGGGAAGAGTAATCTCAGCCCTACCCTACGTTGGCTCCTCAACGATCTTCGAGGTGCGAGACCGAAACTCTTGGTGGTGCTTTGATATAATATCAAAAGCTTCTGTGGGCGTATCGACGATATGAATCACGGAGAAGTCCTTGTCTCCCATGAGCCCCCGGCCAAGAGGCTCTGACTTCATCCATTCAAAGAAGCCCTCCCAAAACGAACGCTCAAGGAGGACGATCGGGCGAGGAGTCGCGTGCTTTACCTGGATCAGTTGCCAGACGAAGAACAATTCCAAGATTGTGCCGATCCCCCCAGGAGTGCAGACGACCGAGTTTGAGAGCCGAATAAAATCGTCCAAACGCGATGAAAACTTGTGGTGGTGTCGCTTAATGTCGAGATGCTTGTTCGGCTCTGGCTCAAAATCAAGCTGAATTGAGAGGCCGTAGGAGAGGCTCTTCGTCTTCTTCTCCTCACGGCCGAGGCGGGCACCCATGTTGGCGGCCTCCATGAGGCCCGGACCCCCGCCAGTGAGCACATCGATCCCCTCCCATGACAGGTATCGAGCCAACTCAAAAACGTCCGTGTACTGCTTCGTTTCGGGCTTAATACGCGCGCTACCGAAGATACAAACGCGATAAAAACGATCTTCATCTAACCGACGAAGCTCATTCTCAATCACCATCGTGCGCTGATACAGAAGCCTAAGACGCTCATCAAGGTGTTTGCGTCGCTCGCTGCGACTCCCACGACGACTCTCCGCCTCTCCTGGAACTCTCGGCGTGTCAGCTGATTTTCTCGATCTAAGACTCTTGCCCTTTGCACTTCGTGGGGTCTTATTTCTCTTACTACCGGACATACTTCCTCTTCGAACTCTGGCCTTATTTCGTATTGATGCCTGCTTGTACGTTTTTGGTCCACGCCTCCCAGCCAGAACTGGATGAACGCTCCGATGCCAACCCTTGCAGCTCACCCTCCGAATCCCCGGGATGCACTTCACAGAGGGTTTGAAGGGACTCTTCAATAAACCTCTCCGCCTTGATGATATCGGCGAAATGCTCCGAAAGGATCGGCGGGATAGGTTGCCGCGAGGTCCTTTGCTGTGCCCGCTCAAGCGCCTTTCTAAGCTCGACAGCCGCTTGCAAGAGCTCACTCAGTTCAGTGTACCGCAAAGCGGTATTTACCAACCGCGGATTGTGGTGAGGATGAAAGAACCGATAAATATCCATACGCGTAAGGGCCAGGAATCTCGTTCAACATCTCGATGCGACTACCTTTTCACCCTAGCCCTTAGCCGATAACGACGCAATAACACTTTCGTAGGTCTGAAACCTGTGCGGGGGCTGGGAGTTACGGGGTATCCGTAGGCATAGCCTACAGCGCTCGAAAAATCTTAGGAGCAGCCCCATCCTAAAACTATGAGTTTCGGATAGAGCACCCTCGACAACTCGTGTATATCTCACTCCATTACAGCGAAGGGATGACCAGGCCCTTCTCACTCACCCAGGGAGCACTGATGTTAATTTGCGGCGTTGATGAGGCAGGAAGGGGGCCACTTGCTGGGCCGGTAGTGGCGGCGGCGGCTGTCTTTCCTGAAGAATATGAGAACCATCTTATTCAAGATTCTAAGACCCTCACCGCGAAACAAAGGAACGCTCTTTTCGAACAGATACAGGAAACCGCGACGAGCTGGGCGATTATAGCAGTGGGTCCACGTCGAATTGAGTCTCTCAACATCCTTCAGGCGACGAAGCTCGCCATGCGTCTCGCTGTTGAGCGTATTCAGGCAGACCTAGTGCTGATCGATGGGAACCAACCGATCCTATGCTCCCTCCCTCAGAGGACAGTAATAGGAGGAGACCGATTGCACGTGCAGATATCCGCTGCGTCGATCCTTGCCAAGGTGTATCGAGACCGTTTGATGGAGACGCTTGGAGCTAAGTATCCCGGATACGGACTTGAAAAGCACTCCGGTTACCCAACACCCGCTCACAAACGCGCTATTCTGGAGCTTGGTCCGTGTCGCGTACACCGAAGAACCTTTGCTGGAGTCGTACCTGCGAGCGCCTCGTCGCGCGAGCGCGAGCGCTCCTTCCTCGCTTAAGTACCGATCTACGACAGCACCACTCGATTGGGAGATGGGGTGAGCGCATCGCCCGGCACCACCTCAAAAAACAAGGCCTCTCTATTGTTACAACAAATTGGCGCGCGTCGCGCCTTGAAGCGGATATCATACTCATCGAACGCAGAACCATTGCTGTTGTTGAAGTAAAGACACGCCACTCACGACTGATGCATAACTACCCTGGGATCGCCGCCGTGACACCGGAGAAATATCACCACCTCTCCTCGCTCCTTAAGAGGTTCATGCGCAATCATGGCCCGCTCTGTCGCAGGTTCTCTATCCGCAACCAAAGAATTGATGTCATCGAGGTGTACTACACGAGGGGGCGGTTGGGTCAACGAAGGGTCACCGCTTTGAAATGGCATGTGGGAGTAAAGGGCCCGAGTCTCGTGTAATGCCTCATTCAACTGGGAACCCTCCTCCATCGATCCCACAATATTCGAACCTGAGAGGCCGCCGGCCCTCCAATCATTCCCGCGATAATTCGATTTGTCCGATCCTGCGACGATCGTCCCTGGAGGGCCGGCGGCCTCGCCGGCTTGTTCGACCCCTCGACATCAAACGCTTCGCAACATTTGTACCTGCGGCCGGCGGGGCCGCCGGCCCTCCAATCGTTCCCGCAATAATTCGATTTGTCCGATCCTGCCACGATCGTCCCTGGAGGGCCGGCGGCCTCGCCGGCTTGTTGGAACCCTCGATATCAAACGCGTCGCAACATTTGTACCTGCGGCCGGCGGGGCCGCCGGCCCTCCAATCGTTCCCGCGCCGAAGAATGCTGCAGCTAATTGCCTTCTTTCAATCGACGGAGGATCTTGCGGTCGTGAGAATTAGGCCGCTCAGAGGGTGCGGTCTTTTTGGCTAATCGATGCATCTCGGAGAGCTCTTCACGTTGTCGCGCACTCTCGTCGGTTTCTCGATACAAGGTCGAAGCGACGGTAGCAGACCCACGCGCGGCTGATAGCTTCTCAACGATCACGGTAAACCGTCCACGATCGGTCGTTATCAATATCTCTTGCCCAATGACCACAGAGCGGCTCGGCTTAGCACGGATAGTATCCACATACACCTTACCGCCATTGATGGCGTCTTGAGCCATAGAGCGGGTTTTAAAGAATCTTGCGGCCCAAAGCCACTTATCAAGCCGCACGTCATTGTCACTATCCTCCTGTTGGTTCTTAGCCATCACAGCGACTCCTTTCAGCTCTCTATTTTTCGGGATACATGTAGGTCAAACTTTATCACCTTCGGTGCAGGCTTTCATTGATAACGAGTAGGAACATACCGTTCAGAAAGCACTGACTAGAAAAGCTCTAACACTTTTCACAATCGCCTGCCACAACCGGTCTTTTGCAGCCCCTACGCTCCCGATTTTACCTGCTTTTATCGCTACCATAGTTGATTAGGTTCAGAAACTCCTCTACGGTTTCATGGGGTTCGCGAGTTTTAAGGTTATCACCAGAAAGAGAGGTTTTTAATGGCTGACCACGAAGAGGGATATGTGGTGCCAGATGCCCGCCTGCTCCTTAGGGAATGTATTGACTCCATGGACTACATGGATCGAGAGATCTCCAGGGTATGGTTTGGTATCGGAGATAGCTACGCGCTACCGCTCGCTGCTATCGCTAAGATCTTTAAGATCTCAGAGGTCACCTGTCGAGAACGGATTGCTCTGATTGAGAATCGTTTGGAACAAGCAGAACTGCTCTGGATCGCTCGCAGGGAAGTAAAGAATAGGTAAAAACTCGCGCCGACAAAGAGCCCCCCTCTTTGTCGGTGCCCATCCCTAATGGCTCGAGCTCTTCAACTTTCTTGCGAAGCTCGACTCCCCTTTTCGCATCTCTTCGAACGTCCCCACTTGATGTTTAATAGAGCCGTCGACATCTCGCGAAAGCATCAGGACCTGATCAGCGTATTTGCCCCTTCTATAGTCGTGAGTGCTGTAAATAATCGTTGGGGAGTACCCCATGGTTTCTTTGGCGTTTTTCAAGAAATGATATATACGGTCGGCATCATCAGGATCGAGCGCCGAGGTAAACTCATCCAACACGAGGACCGCGGGACGTCGCAACAGAGCGCGCGCGATTGCGAATTTTTGCTTTCCTCCTCCCGAGAGATCGACCCCATCTTTAAAGGTCGCGCCAAACGTTGAGTCAAGCCCCTGAGGGAAGCGCGGTCGAGTCTCCTCTCCCTCTCGAATCTGCTCGTCAAGAATCCTCCGCACCCCCGTCTCGTTGAGTACCCGATTAAAGTATTCTTCAGAAACCGGCGGCGCCCCGATCGTTAATATCTCCCGAAAGGTCAGTGAACCGAAAAGATAGAAATCTTGAAAGCAGATACCGAGCATCTTCGCCCACTCCCCCCTATGGGCCGGATCCGGCAACTGATCGTTGATAAGCAATGCCCCCTCCGTTGGCGTACGCAATCCTACGAGACACTCAAAGAGTGTCGACTTACCAACCCCATTCTCACCGCATATCATCACCATGCTTCCGGCCGGCAGGGAGATGTTTACGTTTTTAAAGACGGCCGCAGCACCCTCGCGACTGCCGGATGAATCTGGGTACGAGTACGCAGCATGAACGAACTCAATGGATTTTGGCGGTGGGATCCGATCAATCACCGACGAGGTCTTACTCACCTGCGTGTCGAGCTCCCGAGATATCATTCCCGGCTCTAACGTCGCGATCGTTTGGTAGTGTTTAATGTGCGGTCCATGCTCTAGGAGCTTTCCAATCGTCGTGCTCAATTGCCCTAACGTCTGCACAAAGGTTGGATATGCCGCTAATGCAATAAAAGATGCCGTACCAAGGTCTAGAGAGCCTCCCTTGACGGACGTTCCAAGCATATAGATCGAGCCTGCCATCGCTAATGCCGATACCGGGTTGTCTGCGAGGTTGTAGAGGAACTCAACCTGCGAGCGTTTGAACAATGGCTCGTTAGCAACCGTGCGAGATGCCTGCCTCTTAGCCTCCAGCTCTGGCGCAACCCCAAGCATGCGAACCTCTTTTGTTGAAGCTGGATCCACGGTCATCCATCCCAACCACCACGTGCGTCTGCGCGGGTCAGTTATTTTTGGTTCGTCCTCAGCAGCTTTCCGGGCAAGATGCACGTTCTTAACTATGGAGAGTGTCGCCGCGCCCAGCGCGCAACAGATAACGGGAAGCGGGGCCTTGCAGATGGCATATCCCGCGATCCCAAGCGATACCGTCTGAGCAACCCCCTCTGTCGTTGCGACCATGAAGAGTGGAAATCTCCACAGATTTTCATTTGCCTGCGATACGGCATTGGAGATATTCGCAACCCTCATCGATTCATAATCTTTGGTCAGAAGAGCGTTACGCATCATCCGATATCCTAGGTCAGCAGACTCGACAGCAGCTCGCGTTTGCTGCTTCTGGTCGTATGCCTCAAAGGATCCCACTATGAATTTTACAGCGGCAAACCCAGCTGCGAATCCGACGAAGGTTAGAGAGTTCGAGTGGCCCTGTTCAAGGGAATTCACAAGACCGGCACCCAAAAATCCGTAAATGAGGTTCTGCGATCCCTTGCCGGCGGATGTCACCAAACTTCGGACCCTTCCCCATACACCAAGCGTTTCACCCAGGAGGAGATAGCCCGTACGAAAGGTGAGCACCGCCCCTTCGACGGAGTGCCCAACGAATTCAATCAACCGCGAACTCGCGGCAAGAACGGACTTCGGCGGATGGTTAAGTGCAGAGCTCCACTCAGTGTTGACCTCTCCCTGCGTGGACGGAGCTATGAGAGGTTTCTTGGAAGCGCCCTCTGGCGATACCGCGCGATCCTCCGGCCGACCTTGGCTACGATCTTCTCGCTTCATCATGTGCACGTGCTCTCGGTTTTAGGGCGGGGCGCGCCCTTCTCCCCTTTTCGTTCTCAGGGTACGGAAAGTACCGAAACCAATCAATCATTTGGGAACCTTCTCTGAATGCGTCCCTATCGCGAAATGGGATCATAACAGGGGCATGCACCAAGAACCGACTAAAACCGACACCCGCTTCGGTCAAGAAGCTCCTCTTCGACTCCCTAGACGTGGTCTCGCCGTGGCAACTATAGAGCCATCAGATACTCAAGCCATGGTGACCTTCGATACCCACTCGTTTTCAACCCCCCTCATCTCACCGCATGGAACCCTCATCACCGCTTTTTCTCACAAAGGGAGCGATTACGTCGCCCGTTTCGCCGACCACGGTCGCGAGATATCAGTCCTTCCCGCGGAGAACGAAGTGGAGGGACTCTCACTACACCGTCGCCTGTTCGTTTCAACCGTACCAACGGACCTGGGCCACTTTCTACTCACTCCTTTTCGTGGAACTGGTCTACCGCGACTACTCTCAAAGATAGCGGTCGACCATGCACTCGCCTCTACCGGTCAAGCATCCGGCACCGCACGATTAGCACACATCAGAGACCTTCTCCTTCAGTCGGGACTCACCGTGAGGCACGAAAGTCCGATCTCACTGGTGGAGCGTCTAAGCTCCCAAGCCACTGAGCGACAACGTCGCGCGATGGGAATGGCGTTCGACTATGATGGGGCGAATTTTCTGGAGAACAAGCTTTTCATGTCGCGACAAGCTGATACAGAAGCTCGGGAGAACCTCAGGGCATACAACCTTCATACCTCTATCCGTCTCTTTGACTTTAAAGACGGCGATTTTAGAGATACGATCCGCTCGCGGTAACCGCCAGCGGATCGTGTAGAATCTCCCGCATAGTAGCTTTCACCAACACATCGAGCGTATCGACGACGTAAGGCTTAAGACGAGCAGAGAGCAGGAGCTGCAAGTCGGTGCACGCCAGAATTACCGCGCTTGCCCCTCGATTTAACATCTCCATTACTATGCGTTCGAAGTGTTCTCGGTCCTCTTGAGTGGCAGCTTGGAGAACCAATCGATGAATAATCGCGGCTAACTCCATGGCCTCCAAGCGCCCGGGGAGCTGAGCTTCGATACCCCTCTTACGAAGTTCCCGCTGATACAGCTGTTTTCCCAACGTGATCGGCGAACCAAGAAGCGCCACCTCCTTGTGCCCCTCAGTCGAGATAACGGAGACGGTCTCCTGTACGATATTTAAGAACGGAATCCTCGCCCGCTGTTGCATATCCTCATGAAAGATATGCAACGAGTTGCAAGGCATCACGATGAAATCTGCACCGCCATCTTCAAGCCGCCGCACACTTTCAAAGAGCATGGGCAAGAGCCGCTCCTCACCCTCCCCGTTCTGAATGGCATCCCTCTCGAATGAATACTTAATCGGAACGCTGACCATCAGCATTCCGGCACGGTGATCAGCTCCACTCTGGTCAGAAAGCTTGGCTAGTGAGTTATAGAAGACCGCTGTGGTCTGTGGCCCCAGTCCTCCTAATATTCCAGGCACTCTCATAGCGCCTCCTTGTGCACACTCTCTCTAAAACCTCGCGGCAGCATCGACGTCGAAAGGTCCTCTTTCAACGCCCTCTCACTGCGCAAGACCTCTTGGATAGGGTCCAAGATATTAATGACAAAGAGACTCGGCACGATACGACGCAACCGCTCCAGCGATAGCTCGCCCCCGTTTTCTGGCGGCGTGGCTTCGACGCCAAAGACACCTCCCGGCTACCAGCGACATCTTGAGAAAGTACCGCAAGGTATCTTCGGCACTCAGGGCTATCCTTTGAATAGACTCCTCTCGAGAAGTGTGACACATCAACCTCGTTCCATTCTCTCGATGCCCCCCAACGTAATGCACAACAGGACGGGGCTCTCCCCGCGTTTCTAGCGGCAGCGCATCAGTGACGTAGGCATAGGAAAGCCGCGAGCCACAGTGTGCAAGAACCGAGTCGTAGGGAACCTCTGATCGCGGGCCTATTTTAACCTCTAGCCCCATCTCCGATTGCACGAAATCGCACATCGCAAGTTGATGAAGGGGATACTGCAAGGCCTTTTGATTGCTACGATGCCGCTCCGGAACGAGGTCAACACACCTCTCCCTGAGCCCGCGCGCCGTCAAACGATCTTCAAATTGCTGAAGCTTCTCCTGATATCGATCCGCTCCAAAGATCTCTGAGGTTCTCACGATCTCAACGTTCAATTGAAACGCTCGCGCTATCGCCCTCACAACCGCTTCAAACCGCGCTCGATTCTCATGCACCTCGCTTGCCTGAATCCCATTCATGCTTTGGAACACATCGGTACAAAGAACGGTCGTTTCCTTTGCGGTCCGAGACGCGAGAAGAAGGGCAACAATATCGATCGGAACTCCCTTAGCCCCACTACTCATCCCGATAAAACTTCGCCTCCCTTCAACGGTCGCGGGATTCGAAAGAAGGAGCGGATTGTCTGAATCATGTCGTATCGTACACGTGCTGTGAGTATGCATAGTAATGCTCGTATATAAGCGGGGCTTTTTAAAAGCTCGCCGCGATTATGGCGACGGTTTACCGTCGTAAAATATCGGTCGAAGAAAATATCAATTGAGGGAACGAATGTATGAGTGGGCTACGCCCAACGAGCGACACGCCAGGAAGAAGATGGCGCGAAAACAAGAGGTATACTGTGAGAGACAATCGCTCGCATTCCCGTAGTCTACTGAATGGAGTCTTTTAGTCAATAAAAATCAGCGCAAGCTGCTGCGACGAGGAGAACCCCCACTGAGTAGGGATACGCCAGGGTACTTTGACGCATCAGGGAAGAAACAGCCTCGGAGATAGCGTACTCAAGAGACTACTATCTTGCTCCGTAATAAGGCTCTTCGCCCCGCAGGCGAAGTCTTGAAGGATCCGGCGTGGCGTGGGAGAGCCCTCTCAGTAATTCTGAAACGGATGGGTACTCACCAACGAGCCTGGATACTCCTTTATGATAGCTGCACCGAATCTCCTCTACAGTGGCTTCCAAATCGTCCGGCACAGTTACGGCAAGCCTGGTCAAAAGCTCGAGAGGCTTGGTTTCTAATCCCGTTGAATAGTCAGGCATCTTATGGAGAAGAGCCTCTACTTCACGAGTACTCGGCGCACCCGCATCGATGAGGAGACTCACGACGAACGGTACCGATCGAGCTTGATATGAACACACTGAGCGCCTGATACGCGCATCATAGCTTACCCATCCCGGCAATTCGAAGAGCTTCTTCACGTCGGATGAGACTGGATATTGTTGTACACATAAGAGGCTATGCAGTAGGACCGGATCGTTGTTTACCCACTGATGAAATTCAACCCACGCCTCGCGAGAGGTCGTGGCGTTTGAAGCCATGACTCGGCTAATCAGTTTCAGCAAACGTTCCTGCTCCGCTACTGGACCGCTCCACGCACCGTGCGCGTCGGTTGGACGCCATTCGGTTTTGGCCTCATCGAGCGTAAATGCTTTGATTGGCGGAGTCGAAACTGGAGAGACCCCCGGGGGATACAGGCCCACATGGCGCGACCCTGTTAAGGATAGGATCGGGTGGACTGTGATGGTCCGGAAAGGATACCACGCGGGCACCACCATTTGGTGCCCAAGAAGAACGCGTTGATTTACGGTACTACCAAGGTCTCTGCGATTGATCTCGGTGGTAATGGGAGCAGGCGGCTCGTGCGTCAGCCCCCTAAGGTACCACGAAAGCGGCCGGAATCGGGTATAAAGCGACCCTCCGACATCAGGCGCGAGCTTGAGAGTCGCCGAGACAGCGGGCTCAACGTGTAACGTCACCGCCCCGATCGTTTTCTTTGAGTCTCGACCTCGAAGCTCAATGACCCTCTCCCCACGCATTAATCCCGCTCCATCAACATGCGGCACAACTGCAGACTCCTTAACCGAGGGTGGAAGATAGATGTACGCTGGAGGACACTTTTTGTCGTCTTTCGGAAAAAGCGCGATTCTAAGTGTTCCTACGTTCGTAATTGGACGGGGCGTAAAAGCCAAGCTCAAATCCACTGGCGCCTGTTTCTGTAGTAGATTCATCAGATGTCTATTCTCAGAATCCATCCCGCGAGCCAGCGCTTGCGCATCACCCGTAATCGGTGCCAATCGAACGCCATCTAACAAGGCACACAAAAACGACCGCGACTCCGTGCCTTGCTCTACTCCAAAACCGAATCCTAACGACGGTCGAAAGAATGGTGTTATCGTTCCGTAGTCAAAAAGGTAGGGTGGAATACGAAGATGCCGAGCGAAATCTTCGAATGCGTCCTTGGCATGCGCCCTATTTCGCACATCGAAAGTGAAGATCCCCGGCATGGGACTCAACGGAGAACTCCCTCCGTCATTAATCCAGCGATCTATCTTTTCAACAAAGCCGAGATACCGAACCTTCTCAAGCCCCGATTTTATATCGTCACGGGTATATCCCCTGTCACGCAGGGCATTAAAGAGGAGGGAGCATCCATTTGCTCTGTGTTGAAACTGTGTGCCGCGCTGGTCAGACTCATCGGGAATCTGCGGAAGATACATCGCTCTGAGAAAGTGTATCTGAGTGGGAGAAAGGTTTTGTCGTAGTGGAGAAGAGCTATTTGTAAGAGCCTCTTTCAAGAGATGAGGGAGCTGCTCTCGCGCTGAGAGCCGCGCAGCCCCGACTGGCGGGGGAACGGCGAGAGGGGTGCTATCACTCTTTATTTGGGAGCTAGTTGAATTACGCATGGGGTTACTACTATCAAGAAATTCTCACCGGTTTGGAAGAGGGGCGCGACCGGCATGGAGCAAATCCGCACCCTCTCGGCCTACAGCGAAACGATCTCTTTACGACAGATTCTGACAGTTGCGGGAACGCTTGGAGAATGACCGTCGTAGACTTTTCTTACGAATACCGCGGCGGTGTTGTCAAAAAGCCCGTTCTCATTTAGCCTTCTTCTCATGATGAATAGTAAGTCACTCTTCTCGCTCACTCTTTGGCGTTGGCGCCATTAATTCATCTCTCCGCCTGCTCTCTTACAATTATTTAATTTCACGACTCATCTCCTTACCTAAAGGAAGCCCACCTATATGAACCCGTTTTCGATCCCACGTATGTATCCAGAGGCCCAATCTCAAACTCAAAGCCACCTCTTCTCCCTCGCGAATCTCGCTACCCGAGAGCTCGAAGGAGTTCGTGTTCCCGGGGTCTCTCCGCACGCGTGTGCCCCTCGCCATAAGGCGGTGGCCATCCTCGAATATCTCACCACTCGGGTAGACGAGCCACCGATGCCGAACTCTCTTAAAGATCAGCTCGCGGAGGTCTTTGCGAGCACCGCGGTCACTCCTCGAAGCGATATGGACTATGTTCTTGCCCTGCATGGTCTAGCCCTTCTAACTCCAAAGAGAATTGTTCACCTCCCTCCAGAAGAGCTGGTCGCATTAACGAACACCCTGATCGAACAGGGGGCCCTACAAGATATCGAACTTGGGATATTCGCCGGACCGGTGCACCAAAGGGTATGCGACCTCCTCATCCCTTATCAGAGAACCGTCACCGGCCAAACGTCTACACAGATTGAGCTTGCACTACGCGCCTACCTTGAACTCTGGCCTCATGTTCCCCGAACAGCCCCAGGGGCGCCTCTTCACCCCGTTTTTTATGCCATCGCCGAAAGGGATCTTCAGGCTATTAGGAATTCAGCATGCCTCAAAGCCCTTCAGCCACCCAAGGGGTGGTAATAGGCAATCGTCGTTTGTTTCCATTGTATAAACACGTCGTTACGAACCATTTAGGTTGCTTTTAAGGTGACGCATAGTACCATACTTGAGGGCGCGCAGACGGCGCGTAAGTCTCACGCCTTACCACTCAAATATAGGAGACCGTACCATGAAGATCGCTCATTATGCCGCTCTGGCTCTCGCGTTTTCAGCGCACCTTGCTTTCGGTGATGACGATAGCTGGAAAGCGGTATTCTCTCCTCTTCCGAGCGTTACTGAGCCGACAGACGCCGCCGGTAAAGCAAAGATAATTCTCGGCAAGAAGCTCTATCTGGATACTCGATTGTCTAAGGATCAGGACGTCTCATGCAACTCGTGCCACAATTTGAAAACGTTCGGCGTCGACAATGAGGCAACTTCTCCCGGACATAAAGGACAACGCGGAGATCGCAACTCCCCATCCTCCTTCAATGCGGCGCTTCACATCGCCCAATTCTGGGATGGTCGGGCTGAGAATGTAGAGAAACAGGCCCTCGGACCGATCCTCAATCCGAAGGAGATGGCGATGCCCAACGAGCAAGCAGTCCTCGATCGACTAACAGCGGATAAGGCACTTGCCGCTGAATTTGCGGCGGCGTTTCCGGGCGAAAAGAGCCCTGTGACGTATTCAAATGTGGGCAACGCGATAGGAGCTTTTGAACGAACGCTCATAACCCCCTCACGTTTTGACGCGTTCCTTAAAGGCGACTCATCAGCGCTCACGGAAACAGAAAAGAAAGGTGGCGCCCTCTTTGTTAAAACCGGGTGCATCGCGTGTCACAACGGACCGACCCTTGGTGGCATGATGTACCAAAAACTCGGCATGGTTAAACCGTACGCGACCAAGGACGAAGGACGCGCGGCGCTCACCAAGAACGCTGCAGACAAGTTTGTCTTTAAAGTCCCCTCTCTCCGCAACGTAGAGAAAACCGGCCCCTACCTTCATGATGGAAGTGTTAAGACCCTCAAGGAGGCTGTATCGATCATGGCTGAATATCAGCTCGGCAAGCAGCTCTCGCCCGAAGAGGTGAACGACATTACAGCGTTCCTGGGAACTCTGACTGCCTCCGATCCGTCGAAGCTGTTTTAATCTCTTTGACGCTAAGGGCCGCGGGAATCCCCTCGCGGCCCTTTTTCATGACCAAAATCTACTCATACGCCCCCAAACAATCCAATACTGAGTCGCGACCTCCTAGGAAATAAGAGAACGGCCGTGATACCTTCTCCGCTCACCACGGAGTGTGTCGTCATGCTGTCTCCCTATAACCAGTCGAAACAGAGCAGAGGATTAGAAGAGCCCGAGGTGCGCTCCGAGCGCCAATACGGACAACGTCTGCTCATAAAGCTGCGTCAGGAGGAGCATCTTAGAGATAAAGAGGCGGCCGAAAAAACGCAGCGGACCTTCTCAACGTGGGCTACCAAAGCTTTTCCGGAAACATTACGAGAACTCGCGCCGGATCTCCATGCGGCGTGCGACTGGGCCGCGCAACGAGCGACCCCATCTCCCGCGCTCTGTCGCGCCGTTGTGCTCTTTTGTGGGAACTTAATCAACTCGAAGGAGACCGCGATCTCAATTCAGCTGCTTCGCAAGGTGCGAATGCTGGTTGGACAGGACCGCGAACTATCCTCACTATGCTCCATCAATTCTGCTATCGCGCACAAACAATTCGCTCCTCACTTGTGTGAAGATGCCTGGCTCCTCGCCATCAACCAAATGCCCCTCAACAAGTGGCATCTCTATCCCTCTTTGGCGATAGGATGCTTTACGGTACTAAGGGATATGCGAGCGAGTCACGAGCAACAGGAAAATCTTCCTGGAGTTCTCATTGCGGGCACTATCGCCGAGCGGGCATTCAAAGCCCTTACCCTCAACGAGGCAAAGAGCGTGTCCTTCCAATCGATGCCGGCCGTTGTTGGCATGCTGATAGAGATAGCCGCTATTAAAAAGGCTAATGACGTCGCGGGCCTCTCGCCCCTGCATCTACCGCCCGCGGGTACGATCTTGAAACTCGCAGCCGTCAACGCTGGCGCCAACTCGACCGAACCGGAACTCTTTATTAGAGCGCTCATTCACTTATCGCATCACCATGTCAGTGAAGGCGAGCCTCTTACAGCTCGAGATTACGCCATTCAAGCGATGGCGGAGTGTACGAGACTACCCGAAGTTGATCCTGACCTCCCCAAAGCTATCGCTCTGCTGTTAAAAACGACCACGGAATAATCAGGCCAGCGCGAGGGCTATCTCCTTTGCAAAATCCGAGAGGCTCTCGTCTCGAGAGCCCATCACGATAACTGCGTCCCCTGGGAGTGCGTTATTCTTTAAAAATGGCACGACATCCCCTCGCTTTGGTATGTAATGGGCCTCGCGACCGCGCTTTGCTACCGGCTCAACGACGTCCCGAGAGGACACATCCTTCGGAAGCGCGACCACCTCGCCATTCACTAGATTAGCCGACCCACCAACGTAAAAGATGTCCGGCATGAGCAAAACATCGGCTTCACGAAGGGTCGTGCTAAACGTCTCAATATATCCGTCCTTCATCATCTTGGTGGGCTGAAATCCATGTGGCTGGAACACCACAAACGTTCGTCGAGAATTCGCTATAGCGACCTTTAAGGAGGCCGCTATCTTGCCAGGATTAGACGCGAAATCATCGATGATTTTGATACCCCTTGGCTCCCCGACCACTTCAAGTCGTCTCTTTATTCCCTTGAATGTCTTAAGCGCTTCCAATGACTCAGAGGTCGAGATTCCCAAGAGAGAACATGCAGCGATCGCCGCGAGCGCGTTTAGCTTATTGTGCTCACCTGGAATTGCCAAACTCGGAGAAATGGCATTGAGAGAAAATGTAGCTGTAGGAGAGACTCCGAACGTAACGGTCTTCGGGTTGCATCCAAACAACTCCATCGAGCTCGGACAATCTGCGTTGAGCACTACTCCCGAAGGAGCCTTCCGAAGGAACGTGCTAAACATCTCTTTCAATTCTGCTAGCTCAAAGTGGTCGAGAGAGATATTTGTCAGCACAGCGATTGCAGCTGGGCACACAGAGATAACATCCTCAAATCCATCACTCTCATCGGCCTCAAATACGGCGATATCGCTACTGCCGCTCACGAAGTTAGTCTCGCCGTTTATCATAACGGCGCCATTCATAATCGTAGGGGACTTTCCAGTGACCTGCAGAATATGCCCGATCATTCCAGTCGTGGTGGACTTACCACTCGTTCCCCCGACCG
This sequence comes from Bdellovibrionota bacterium, assembly GCA_044237895.1. Classification (GTDB taxonomy): domain Bacteria; phylum Bdellovibrionota_C; class UBA2361; order UBA2361; family OMII01; genus OMII01. The sequence continues at coordinate 3,277 of JBIIEK010000024.1, read as the reverse complement.
CAATATTTTTAGTGTCCTTGAATACCTCGGCCATAAATCGTGGTCGCTTAAGAATCTTAAGCTTCAGGTCAACCGCTCGTTTGATATCGGGTACCGATTCTTCAACCGCTCGAGTTACGACGAAGGTGTCGATCGAAGTATCTACGCAAGACCCGTCCTGAGGAACCATAGTGATTCCCTCGGCTTTGAGAAGACCAAAAAGAGCGGAGTTTCGACCGAGATCGTACGAACGATCTGAGCCAATGACTTCCTGGCCGCGGTGCGCTACGAGCCGCGCTAGTGGACTCATTCCAGCTCCCCCGACCCCACAAAAAAAGATTTTTCTCGTAAGACTCATAGATTATTCGCCCTTCTCTTGATTCCGCTACCTCTGCTCGAATCCTCGCAAAGCTATCATAGCCGTTCCGATCTCAACACCCTGGAACGATTGCTTTCAATTGGTCGCACGACTATCTTTCTCATAACGGCGGCAATCTGCCGAGGAGACCTATGACATCTACTAACCCCACTCCAACGACCTCCAAAAGATCCCCTAACGAAGATATCTCTGTCGTCACACAGTCCTACACGCTAACAACTCTTCACACTCCCCCTCCACAAACCGATCCATCTCGCCCTATCGTCATCATCGGAGCTGGGACGATCGGACGACTTATGGCCGGAGAGGCTCTTTTGGGCGGCATGAGGGTTCATTTAATCGACCAAAATCCTGCCGCGATTGAGGTCTCTAAAGAAGCTCTAAAGGCTCTACTCGATGCGGAGCTCAGAGATGATGAGGCTAAACAGAATTTTTTAAACCGCCTGACTCTCTCCGCTGGTGATTTCCGCTCTGAGAGCGATTTTCATTCGACGCTCGAATCCGCCGGCTGCGTGATCGAGGCGCTCCCCGAGCTGAAGGAGCTGAAGGAGGGGGTTCTTGGCGAGCTCGACAAGCTGGTTCCACCTCATGTTCCCATCACTAGTGTGAGCTCCTCATTCCCGGTGCGAGAGCTGCTCGGCAAGGCGACCTTTAAGGAGCGTTTCATCAACACTCATCCCCTCCAGCGCGGTATCGCCGCCGTTGAGATCATGCCAAGTGTGCTCACGACTCTCGAGATAAAAAACGAAGTTATCGGCCTTTTTCAAGGGATCGGAATGGTCCCTGTCGAGGTACAGAAAGAGAATGTTGGCTTCATTTTTAATATCGCGTGGAGAAACATCAAGAAGACCGTCCTTGACCTCGTTGATAGAGGAGTCAATACGCCGCAGGATTTCGATCGCATTTGGATGATGGCTTTCAAAACAACGAGCGGTCCCTTTGGCCTGATGGATCTGGTAGGGCTCGACGTGGTGCTCGCAATCGAGCAGCGTTACGCCAAGCTCTCAGGCTCACAAGAAGATGTACCACCGCTATTTCTAACCAAGATGGTTGAACGGGGCGAATTAGGACGAAAAACGGGGAGAGGATTTTACTCATACCCCAATCCGGAGTTCAAGCGCCCTGGATTTCTAGAGCGTGGCGCTTCAGGAACTACCAATCAAATCTCTCCAGTAAGGGATACGCTAATCGGGTCTTGGCAGCTCGTCTCTTTTACTGCTACCAAGGTTGGCTCTGACGAGCTCCTCCATCCCATGGGCCTTAATGTCAAAGGAAGCTTGCTCTATTCGCTTGATGGGGGCATGTCCGTTGCGCTCATCAAGGAGAACCGCCCTCTCTTCTCTTCACCAGATCCCATAGCGGGCACTGATGAGGAGCGCGCCGGAGCAGCCTCCGGATACTTCGGATACGTGGGCACATTCCGCTATCGAAACGGCATCGTGTATCATGATGTCGAGCACTGCTCATTCCCAAACTGGAGTGGCTGCACCCTCATGCGATTTGCCTCTCTCGACGAAGAAGGACTGCTAACACTCTCTACCCACCCCGTTGAGGTAGCCGGGTCGATAGGCGTACAAAAATTAGTCTGGCGGCGTAGGGAATAAACTTCGGAAGGCCACACCTCAAGGTGAGCCAAAGTGCGTTTAAACGCCACCTCTTTTGATGCGCTGTTTAAAAGTAGACATGCCTCAAAGAATCGCCTTCCCCGACGTGACAAGATCCGCTCAGGCGATTTAAGGGTAGGGTCTCTACCCCGCACTCGTAGAGAGCGCGACGACAAGCGAGAGAACGAGAAGGGAGAGAGCCGGCAAAGTCTTCTTGATAGGATCGTGCACTTTGGCATGCATAATAACCGCCGCAAGCATAAGCCCACCCATACCGACCGCTCCAACACAGGCCAAGGGGCGATACAAAACTCCGAGAAGGAGAAGCGTCGCAAAGCTGAGTTTAAAAATCTTAACAGCCTTCATGCATCGAGTAGATAAACCGTACACATGAAACTCCTCTTCCATGTTTTGAGCCCCACCTCCACGATACTCGGTAGCTCTATTGGCTCGCAGGAGCCATACATTGTAGATACCGAAGGCTATGACGAGCTGACTGATAAGGACGAGCGTGTGAGACATAGTCTTTCCTCAAGCAAAATAGCGGAGTGGGTATTTCTTAGCCCGACCCGATCAGCCTAACAGAAACCCCTCAAAACTACCTAGATAATCCTTAAACGACCATCATTTTTACACCCCCTAGAAACTGTCCTAAAAGTGCATTACATATACGCTGTTATACCGCTCCCGGTACGGGAGCCTTATGGAACTCTGCTGAGGGCTATGATACCGCCTCGCTCCTCACCGCCATCTTCCGGGCCTATCTCGCTTCCTCCACTTGCGGAGCTCTCGCTCGTCGATCCTAGAGAGACATTCCCGCTCTCCCCGGATCAGGTGGCGAGCCTGGAAAAATTGGTGGCGTTGTGGACCATCATCTCTAAGCAGATCACCAACCTGTTAGAGCGCAACGAGTCGGTCCTTGCTCTCCTTCCCTCAGCGACTCGTTCCGAACTGGCCCTGCAAACGAAGCCTTTTATTGGTCCGTGGGCAGCATATGCCGATGCATTAAAGACCTTCGGCACATCGAAAAGCACCGATCTTGACGAGGGGCGAGCCCTTTGTAACGGGCTCTACGAACTGACCCACTTAGCGTCTCTCCTCGCCTCTTACGGAAGCCCCAGCTTCATTTTGCGCGCATATGAGCAAGCGAGCGCGGCCGCGAATCCAGAGAGTAAAACTCCTCTCCACATCACGCGGCTCTATCGCCATCCTCTTACCGTAAGCGCTTTAAATATCCAGCTCTCGGCGATGGGCGGTTCATCAATTAATGTGGCTTCACTTCCCACCGGGCAAGAGGCACTCAGAGCATTGGAGC
>JBIIEK010000129.1:0-8718 GCA_044237895.1 Bdellovibrionota bacterium | reverse complement strand
CTTATCGAACTGCTTATGGCGCAGCACATCGGTGGGTCGTATCTGCGCCACGATCTCGGGTGGAAATTGGGGCATCGGCTTGTAATCAAAACCACCCTTCATCGAGACCGTGTCCCCAATCGCGAAGGCGCCAGGATTGATGACTCCGATTATGTCCCCCGGATACGCAACATCAACCGTATTTCGATCCTGAGCGACGAGCGAGTACGAGCGGGAGAGTCGGATCTCTTTGTTGGAGCGATGGTGCTTTACTACCATGTCGCGCTCGAAGCGGCCGGAACATACCCGCATGAATGCCATACTATCGCGGTGTTTCGGATTCATGTTCGCCTGAATCTTAAACACATAAGCCGAGAACGGCGAATCGACTGGGTCCACCACTACGGAATCACCCGCTTTGTTCGTTGCTTCATACGCGTGGGGCCTCGGCGCGAGATCCGTAAACTGATCGAAGAATGGCTCAACACCAAAGTTAGTGAGGGCGGAACCGAAGAATACCGGAGTGATCTTACCGGCGAGAAAATCCTCGTGAGTGAAAGGATTGCCTGCGGCCTCAAGAAGCTCTAGCTCATCAGCAAGCGTTTTAGCCTGCTCTTCCGAGATCTCCCCGGTCTTAACGGCCTCATCAAGGTGAGTGGTCCTAAACTCGGCTTTGCCCGCGCCGCCGATAACTGATTTGGTAAATAGGACAACCTCACGAGTTGCTGGATAGATAATCCCTTTGAAAGTTGCCCCACTTCCGATTGGCCAACTGATGGGCGAGGCGAGAATTCCGAGAACGTGCTCAACTTCTTGGAGAAGCTCAAGGGGATCCTTGCTCGGAAGGTCCATCTTGTTGATAAAGGTGAGGACCGGTGTTTTTCGAAGTCGACAGACAGCGAAGAGTTTTCGCGTTTGAGCTTCAACGCCCTTACCCGCGTCAAGTACCATCACCGCACTGTCAGCCGCCGTGAGTGTGCGATAGGTATCCTCACTGAAATCCTGATGCCCCGGCGTGTCGAGTACGTTGATGACAGCCTCTTTGTAGGGGAACTGCATCGCGGAAGCAGATACCGAGATCCCACGCTCGCGTTCGAGGGACATCCAATCAGAGCTCGTTGCCTTACCACCCTTACGCGCCCGAACCATACCGGCAGTACCGATCATGCCCGAGTAAAGGAGCAGCTTCTCCGTTAGGGTTGTTTTGCCAGCATCCGGATGGCTGATTATCGCGAAGGTCCGCCGCTTCCCGGTCTCTTGCTGCATCTCTCTTTGATTAACTACTTCAGACATCGAATATTCCACCTATAAGGGCCCCGATCCTATCACGATTAGTCCATAAACGCACTGAAACGGCCCGCGCCTGGTCCTATCGTCCGTCTAAGGAGCTGATATTCCGTTACGTTTTTTCCCCGTCTGAGTATATATGATAACTCAATTCTCACCATTCTCAGGGTGTGCCACTCCTTTTAATTTGTGTTAACGTCCGTCAAACACTGCGTTTCGCACCCACGAGTGTACCTGGGCGACGCTGTAGTATTAGGAGCGTCTATATGGATACTATTCTCGTTGGAAAGGACACCGTCGTAACTTTTCACTACACACTAAAGAACAAGAGTGGCGAGGTTCTCGACTCTTCAGAGGGGAGCAATCCGCTTGTGTACCTCCATGGATACTCGCAGATAGTCCCAGGTCTCGAGGATGCACTCGTCGGAAAGACCACGGGAGCATCCCTCCAGGTTACGGTAGATCCAGCGGATGGATACGGCGAGCGACGCGAGGAGATGGTAATTACCCTCCCACGCAAGCAGAGCAATCTCCCAGAGGACATTGAAGTAGACTACATAGTGGAGCTCGTATCCCCCGATGGTGATGAGCTTCCAGCTCGCGTTGTTAAGCTGACCGAAACCGAGATCACACTCGACGCAAATCACCCCCTTGCAGGCGAAACTCTCTTCTTCGACATCCAGCTCACTGACGTTCGCGTCGCGACCGCCGAGGAGGTCTCTCACGGTCACGTACACGGGCCAGGCGGGCATCAACACTAAATCCGTTAGCCGGGAGGTGCGCCCGTTCCGGCGGGCGCATTACCTTGAACATGATCATCCCCCACACAGCCCTTTCATCCGAGATACTTAGAGCGGTCATCGAGGAGTTCGTGTCGAGGGAGGGGACAGAGTATGGCGCTAACGAGATCGCCTTAGAGACCAAGATAGGTCAGGTTTATAAACAGCTCGACCGAGGCGATATCGTCCTGGTGTACGATGAGCCATCCGACACGTGCGACCTCGTGTCTAAAACCTCAGCTCGCTATCAGAAACTACTCCTAGCAAGCGCAGAAGGGTGATTCTGACACCCTCCGGCGCTACCTTTTGAGCCCCTTTTTGTCGCCCACCTCTCCCAAAATCTTCCTCACCTAGGGGGGTAGTGGTACCCTGTGGCGGTCCACTATCGTGAGAGTCAATGCGTAAAAAGCCATGTCCGCGTATCCCCGTGAAAAAGAGAGTGCAACCAGGGCCGATGAGTTAGGCCATGCCGATCCCTATTGGTGGAGCACCCTCTCGGACGAAGAGCTCCTGAAGCTTCGGCTGTGCGACCTAAGCCTTTCGATTCCGGGCTCGATCCTCGAGGGACGCATCGCGAAAGTTCTTGGCGAGCTTCAGGCCCTCGACCTTAACTTCCAACCCCATTTCTGGATCTCTGATGAGTGGTTCTGCGCTGACGGAATCCCGGGTGTTGCGATCCCATTCTACCTTGCGCATCCACGTCTTGAACGTCTTGAGCGTAGTCAGCTTCTCGAAGTTGAAGGGGGAGATGAGGAGTGGTGCTTAAAGATCCTGCGCCACGAACTCGGCCATGCTATCGAGAATGCGTACCGCCTCAGGTTGCGCAAAGAGCGTAAACAGGTATTCGGGCTCTCATCAGAACCCTATCCAGAGTACTACTCTCCCAAGCCCTACAGTAAAAGTTTCGTCCTTCATTTGGATCCGTGGTACGCCCAAAGCCATCCCGATGAGGATTTTGCGGAGACCTTCGCTGTATGGTTGACGCCCAACTCTCAGTGGCGCGAGCGTTATGAGGGGTGGCCGGCTCTCAAAAAGCTTCTCTACATGGACAAGCTTATGCACGGACTCAAGGGTAAGCCGCCCCCGGTGCATAACCCTAAGGAGCTCGACCCTGCATCTAAATTAAAGAGAACGCTCCGCGAACATTACAAGCTACGTAAGGCCAAATACGGCAAGGAGCACCCCAGTTTCTATGATAAAGACCTTCGCGGGCTATTCTCTGCGGAGCAGGAGTTCTTGAAAAATCCAACAGCGGCCTCGTTGATTCGGCGGCGAAAACGATTGATTCGGGCTACGGTTTCCCGCTGGACGGGAGCTTATCAGTATACTATCGATCAGGTATTGGACGCGATTATGCAGAGATGCTCGGAGTTGAATCTTCGAGTTACGTGCGGGGAGGATGAGTCTATTAAGCAGTTTACAGTACTCCTTACGGTACAAACGATGAACTACCTCCACAGCGGCCGCCATCGAGTAGCACTATGAAGAAGCTCCGAGTGTTATGCCTGGCTCACGAGGACCTAGTCCCACCCGAGCCGGTTCACCACGGCCACAACTTCCACCACGAGCCGTGGCGAACGGAGCAGTATGTCTTATCCACACTCAAGAGGATCGGGCATGATGCGATCGTTACTGGGGTCCGCTCCGACCTTGAGGTAATCCGAACAGCGGTCGTCGAATTTAAGCCAGATATCATCTTCAACCTCCTAGAGGAGTTTCACGATCGCCCATTGTACGATCAAAATGTGGTGAGCTTCCTTGAGCTCATTCCCGTTCCTTATACCGGATGCAATCCCCGTGGCATGGTATTGGCACGAGACAAGGCGCTCACTCGAAAGATCCTCAGCTACCATCGCATTCCAGGGCCCGACTTCGTCATCTTCAAAAAGGGGCGAAAGGTGAAGCGCCCAGCGAAGCTTTCGTTTCCCCTTTTTGTGAAGTCGCAGATTGAGGAGGCCTCTCTCGGCATATCACAGGCCTCCGTGGTGGAGAACGATGCAGACTTGGTTGAGCGCGTGAAGTTCATGCACGAGAAGTTTCATACAGATGTTATCGCCGAGGAGTATATCGAAGGGCGGGAGCTCTACGTTGGCATCTTTGGCGATGAGAGGCTTACCGTCCTTCCGATCTGGGAGCTTCTTTTTGCCAATATGCCAGAGAACAAGCCGCGCATCGCTACTCGCCGGGTGAAGTGGGACGCCAAGTATCAAGAGAAGCACGGTATCACCAGCGGTCTCGCCAAAGATCTCTCGCCAGAGTTGAAAGCCAAGATAGAGTCGATATGCAAGCGTACCTATCGAGCGCTAGGAATAAGCGGCTACGCGCGAATAGATCTTCGTTTAAAGCCGAGTGGCGAGGTGTTTGTAATCGAAGCCAATCCAAACCCTGAGATCGCCAAGGATGAGGATTTTGCAGACTCCGCAGCGAAGTTTGGGTGGTCCTATGAGGACTTGATAGGTCGTATAATCTCGCAAGGCATGAACCGTCGCTAGGAGTATCAGATATGAGGAAGCCACTTCTTATAGTAGGGCTGGCACTTGTAGTGCTCGGGGTCTTTGATACGGTTAAAATGGTGTCGTTTACATCGGCCGCTGTGTTGACCAAGGCGAAAGTTCTCGCGCTTGAGGAGCGGACAGGCCCTCCTAAACCTACGCAGAACACCCCTCTGCACGTCTCGTTCACCCTCACTGATGGTATCCAGCGCACCGCCATCACCAGAGCGCCACTCCTTCAGAAGGTGCGGCAGGGGGATGAGATCTTCGTAATGGTTAATCCCTTGAACCCCTTAGAGGTTAAGCTGCCGCTTCCATCCGAGCTTTGGGCTAGACCCTTGGCGTATCTCTTATCGGGTTTTGTCACGATCGTAAGTGTTGTGGTCTTCCGAGGGGGCATTCGCCGTGATTGGCCCGAACCCTCAAAGAGGTGAAATTTTTCCTTTTGGTCTGCGTTCGAACGATCTAGCGTAGCCCTACATAGAGAACTTTTTAGGTTTACGTATGAAGAAATCATCTCCTTTCCTTGTAGTGCTTATCCTTGCTCTTGCTAGCTGCTCCGGGGCCCAATACCACCGCGACGCCGTGTCGGGCGATCGAAAGTCGGCCCTTACCGTCGGTCAGGTACAGAAGGAGATTCGAGTAGGGATGTCCGGTGCTGACGTGGCTGCCGCCCTCGGCTCACCCAATGTTGTCACCACGGACGAAGATCGCAGAGAGACCTGGATCTACGATAAGATATCCACCGAGCGTGCTTACTCGAGCGATTCAGGGGGGATCCTTACCCTCATCTTCGGAAGTGGAGATGCGAACGGCAACGGCGGAGGAGGGGGTATCCTTCCTGGCTATGTGTCGGGAAGTGGCGCGACCTCACAGACGCAAAAGACCCTTACTGTGATCATCAAGTTTGACGATCGCAAGAAGGTTCGTGATTTTGCCTATCATGGGTCCACCTTCTAGGGCAGGTCCCGTTTGAGGTATCTATGATATCCGTAATGCGAAATGCATTTTGCTTCCTGCTGGTTTGCACGACAGTTTTCCTTGGCGGCTGTTTTAATGAGATGGCGAAGGAAGCCCTAACGCTTCCGCAGGAGGCCTTATCGCTCAGGCGTCTGCAAACGCGGAGATTCGATACAACTGATGAGCCGCTACTCCTCGAATCCGCTCTTGGCGTGCTCCAGGATTTAGGCTTTTCAATAGATGAAAGCGAAAGCCAGCTCGGTGTTCTTGTTGCCTCGAAGAATCGGGACGCCTCTACTGTTGGAGATTTCGTAGGGAGTATCTTTATCGGAGCGCTCTCTGGCGACGACGTCCCTCACGACGTAGAACAAAAAATTCGAGCATCGGTGGTGTCAAAACGACTGGGCCCCAACGCTTGCACCGTTCGCATTACCTTCCAAAGAACCGTTTGGAATAATCGGGGCGAGATTTCAAAAGCTGAGAGCCTTGAGAATCCCGAGTTATACCAGGAATTCTTCTCAAAGCTCTCGAAATCGGTATTTCTGACCGCACACGATATATAGGAACTGCGATGAAAAAATCTTACCTCTCTCTACTCCTGTGCACAGCGCTCATATCCGCGTGCGCTCCTATGCAGAATAGGATTCTAGACACGGATGAATCAGCTTCTCAGGTTCAGCTTCGGCAGATACAATCTCGGGTCTTTGATACCTCTGACCGCGAGAAAACGTTACGAACCGTGATCGCAACCCTGCAGGACCTCTCCTTTGTCGTTGATAAGGCGGACCTGACGCTAGGAACGGTCAGCGCCACGAAATTAGATGGGTACGCGGTTCGAATGACGGTAACCGCGCGGCCACGCGGAAAAGCGCAGATGGTGGTACGTGCGAACGCACAACTCAACACCCACCCAATTACCGACCCAGCGCCATATCAGAGCTTTTTTGTCGCTCTCGAGCGCTCAATGTTCCTGGCTGCGCACTCGGTTGACTAAGCGAAACAAAAACTAAGGCGAACACATCACCCGGTCACGACTACGGTGATGGTTGGGCTGTACCCAGTTGTGATCGTCTTTCCTGACACCTTTCCTGTTACGCGATACCGTACGGAGTACTTGCCGGCCGCAAGACTTCTCAAGGTAACCGTATTGGTCTTCGAACTACGACGAACCCCCTTCTTCGATCCCAACTTAAGGAGCCGAATGTCATAGGTAGCGGTATTCGCGGCGGCCCGCACAGAGTTGCCCGCTGAAAGAGCGGTAGAGGATGTCAGGTCGAACTCTTGAAGAACCAGTACAAGTTTTTTCTTTCCTGCGGTTACGTCCGGAGGATTTTCGATCTTTGTAGTCTTAGTCAACGGAGGAGGGGGAAACGTTAGCCTCACTCGATATACATTCCCGACTGTACCAGGACCCGCCGTAGCAAGGGTATTCGCCTCTGAATAGAACGCCACCTGAGCTGTAGGGCGATTATATCCAGCGCCTCCAATAACGGCTTGTCGCGAGGGGCCGTCCGACTGAGCACCAGCAGCGTTGGTATTTATCCTGACGACCGTCCCCTTCGTCAGGTCCTTTACGAAGACATCCTCAAGCTGGTTCGTATCACCCGGAACAAAGACGTCGCTTGAGTCGACAAAGGTGGCGAGTCGTCCATTCCTGTTGATCATACTTCCGAACACGAGGCTGCCCGTGCCCCGTGTCCCCTTCGCATCCTGATTAACGAGCGACACTGCTCCGTTCGAGCTCGTGTAGAGCGCGGCGGATTGGTTGCTCGCGCTAGAGTTAAGGATGTTGTAAGCGCTGGTCGTAAACCCGACAAAATCCCCGTTGAAACTTATCGAAGGGCTACCGCTCGATTGTGAGCCCGCGGCGCCATCGGCACCGGTACTCACGAGCCGCAACTCGTTGGTGCCTTTCTTGGCTAGCAGAACCTGAGCGTACGAGGCGGCGTTATCAAATCCTAGATTGCTCGCGGTCGAGAGAAATACAAGGGAGTCCCCCCGTCCACTAAGCACGGGATTGAAGAAACTGCCGTTGGGTACAACACCTCCCGATCGTACATACCGTGACGTGGACAATAGGGAACCATCCTGCCCGTTAATGACAGCAAACACGATCTGCGATGGTGGATTGGCCGTACCAGCGCCGCTCGGATCAGACGTAACATCGGTCGCAAGGGTTGTGTAAGCGACGAGGTAGCGGCGTCCATCCTTTTCATCGAGACCGGTGACCGTTGCGTGAGTGCTATCTCCGTTGCCCCCGATTACTCCTGGCGTGACGGAGCGAGAGACGAGAACGGTTTTATTTATAGCTGGTATGCGGAGGTAGATATGCTTCCTGTTTTCTGGAACGATCCCGAGCTCCGGAACGAGGTTGGTGGCGTTCGATGCAAAAGCAACGGCATAAGCGCCGTCAGGGAATACTGGGCTAACAGCGGGCTCCTCAGAGCGTCCATTCGATTGCTCCCCCGAAGAGCTGACCGAAATGCGAGCGATGGAGTTGTTCGCGTCAGCGACGAATATGTCGGTAACGTTATTGGTGTCTCCGGAGATAAGATTCGAGGCCGTAGACTGAAATACGACGAGCTCCGCATTGGGCGGAACTGCTGGGCGATCGCTCTTTCCGTCAGGAGCCGCTCCGCCAACGCCAACGGACACCTGTTGGGGCGCCGATGGGGTAAGTTGCCCATGCGCAGTGCTTATACATGCAAACGTTGCAAAAGCGACAAACGATAACCGGTTCATAACTCGGACTCCTGGCATTATAATGAGGGTATCTTACTTAAGAACCATCGGCCGGAACATACGAAATATTGAGCGAGTTTAATTACGTACCTAACTCCAGCCCCTATTTTTCGTCGAAATCAACTTCGCCAGCCCACCCCTGAGGGGGCGGAGACCCCAGGTACCGGTCGCAATAGCTCGAGTAAAGCCCGCACGCCTTGGTCAGCCGGGGATCTCGGGTAGGTAACGTTGCAAGCTCCTTAGCGGATGTTACGAAATCCGCCCGCGAGAAGGCCTCAAACATCACATTCCAACTGGAGAGGGTTTCGGCCGAGAGGGGCGGATCAAACACCGTGTAGAGCCTTACCGGCTCCTTGCGTCCCTTGACCCGGACGCTCGCAAAGTAAACCCCGCCGGCGAATCCACCCGCGTCTTTTCGCGTAGCTTCCGAAAAGAGGATCGACGTACCAAAGTACTTATTAATGCCCTCAATCCTAGAG
>JBIIEK010000147.1:0-7575 GCA_044237895.1 Bdellovibrionota bacterium | reverse complement strand
TGAGCTCTATACGGGACCATTGAATGCTCCCAAAAAGGACACGAAACAGTTCCTGGCGCTCCGAAATATGGAGGTGCATCGGTTGCCTGGTGAATCGTGTGCTTCTCCCGATGAGTGCCTGGTTACATTCACTATTACCGGAGAATTGTTCAATTCTGGAGCTGCAACCGTTAAGGATGTGGTGATTGTAGCTGGTTTTGGAAGCTCCGATAAGCTTGATTTGCCCAGTCAAATTCTCGAAAATGAGAAGCGCGTTGAGGTACCAAACCTGAGCCTTGCTCCAGGAAGTGGTAAACGGTTCAAGATATCACTTGAAAAACTTGTACCGCCGACAGCGCCAGTAGCACCACAGCCAGTGGTACGAATCGCATCCTTTCGCTCAGAGTAGCCTTGGGTTCGGTCGTCTCTGGTAGCGGAAAAGATCGTCACCATGAGCGACAAACAAAACACATCAGACGCGCATGCTTCACCGAAGGGAGAGAAGCAGGGGGTGTATATCCGCACCTATGGGTGTCAGATGAACGAGCATGACACCCAAAAGCTCTACAAGATACTCGAGAAGGATTACGACCCGGTCGACGCGCCCGAGAAAGCGGACCTCGTCCTGATCAACACCTGTAGTGTGCGAGAGAAACCCGAGCAGAAGCTCTACAGTATGCTTGGGCATATGAAGGAGCTCAAAGCTACCAAACCGGGAATGATGGTCGGCGTGTGTGGATGTGTTGCTCAACAAGAGGGGCAAGAGATCCTCAAAAAGGGACGAAACGTGGACTTCGTTTTCGGTACACACAATCTTTCCCTCGTGCCTTCCTTGATTCAACTTCGAAAGAACGGGGCTCCTCCCCAAGTCGCCGTGAATTATCGTGAGGATTGGGAGGAGTTGCCTCTCGGATTCGCCGATCATGATCCGACAAAAAATGGTAAGGGGAATCACGTTACTGCGTTCATCTCTATCAGTCGCGGATGCAATAAGAGCTGCACGTACTGCATAGTTCCTACGACGCGTGGCCCGGAAGTATCGCGTGATATCGCGGAGATCGAGCGTGAGGTGCGTATAGCGGTGCATCGCGGAAGTCGAGAGATCGTGCTTCTTGGTCAGACCGTCAACTCGTATGGGTTGGACCTATCTCCTCGGATCTCATTTGTAAAACTTCTCGATAGGATTTCAGCGATCGATGGGGTTGAGCGAATCCGATTCACAAGTCCTCATCCCCAAGAGGTCCGGCAGGATTTTATTGACTGTGTGAGCACGAACCCGAAGGTGTGTCGACATATTCATATGCCTCTCCAGTCTGGTAGCGACCGAATATTAAAGCTCATGAATCGCAACTATCGTCGGTCGAAGTATTTGAAAATTATTGAGGACCTCAAGGCGCGCGGTCCCGATATCGCAATCACGACAGACTTTATTGTTGGATTCCCCGGAGAAACCGAAGAAGATTTTCAGCAGAGCCTTGAGATGATGGATCTTGTTCAGTTCGATATGAGTTATTCATTCGCTTTTTCCTCGAGGCCCGGCACTCCCGCCGCGTTAATGGAGGAGTTGATAACTCAAGAGGAGAAGTTGCACCGATTGCATCTCTTGCAGGCGAAGCAGGAGAAGATAATGGCCGACCGTTTGAGCCGCTGGATCGGGAAGACCGTAGATGTGCTGATAGACAGTCCTAACCGCATGGATGAGCGGTGTTTTCAGGGCCGCATCTCACAAAACACCGTCGTAAACTTTCTCGCCCCTCATGAGGGCCTCTCTTTGGGCGCGATAGTGCCAGCCACCATTACGGCGCACAAACGGTATACCCTGTGTGGAGAGCCCGCTCTGGCCCGCTAGGGGCCCCCAAACCAGGGAAGTAGGGTATCTCCATGTCCCCCTCAGCCTTTTTGGTAGACTATTTCAGGGGTTGTATAAAAAAATCGCGTGGTCCCACGGTCGCCTACCGGGTATACTACTAGATAGTCCCGCCTACGAGGGGAGAGACTTAGAGGTTGATTCATGGTTAATGAAGCTGCGGTGGAGATGTTCGTTGGAGGGCTCGTTATGGACCCTGCCACCCAGGCCCCGATAGTTGTGCTGAAGGACGAGACCGGGTCTATAACGCTGCCGATATGGATCGGAATTACGGAGGCAACTTCGATAGCGAGTGCCATTAAACAGCTCGCAATGGCTCGACCCCTGACCCACGACCTCTTTTACGATCTCCTTCAGCAGCTTGGTATCACGGTGCAGCGAATCGTTATCACGGAGCTAAAAGAGTCCACGTACTTTGCTGAGCTTGTGCTTGGCCAGGGGGATAACGTCATCCTCCTTGATTCCCGGCCTAGTGACGCAATCGCGATGGCTCTACGCGCGTCCGCACCCATCTATGTCGCCCAGCAGGTGTTGGACCAAGCTCGAGTGGCGTTCGCTTCGCAGGGACAGGTGCCACCTGTGCAACCCTCGTCAGCCGAGGGCGCGAGCGGTTCTCAGGAAGAGGGAGAGGGGCCACCAGAGGAGGAGGCCTCGCAGGATTTCCGGGCTGTAGATAAAGATAAATGGGAGGAGATCCTTCAAGAGCTTGATCCTGACGACTTTAAGTACAAGATGTAGTCGCCCCTTCGCCCGGTTTGACCTGTACTTTTGAACCCCGCTCTGCTACGAGATCCCTACGAGAAACGGTCTCAGAGACAGCTTCACGGTTCCGCTTGTGACGCGGGCGTGACGTTAGGTAGGTGAGAAACCCGCGATGCTTCTACCCTGATTCCCTTAGGGGGAGTGCAGAGCTAGCCAACGACCCTACGCCCCGATCGCTCAATCAGCGGCGGAGTCTTTTGAAGCCAGTTCTCACTAGCGATGCAGTTGTCTGCACTTTTCGAGAGAGTCTTTGTCGTGACGATAGGCCCAGTATCTAATCAAGTCTCCGAGTCTCCAAAAGGTTCAAGAAACCTCTTTGAGGATCCCGCTATAGCCGCGGCTGCCGCAAATGATCCCTTCGCTCGTTGGGTATCCCGTAACTGGAAGGGGCTGGCGGTGTTTATGGTTGCAATCGCTGTTTCCATGATCGGATACAATCAGTTCAATACCATCGCTATAGAGAAGCGAGCTGCGGCAACCGAGACGCTCTCCGATATTCAAGCGAGCTATGACCAGTTGATAGAGAAGGAGGATGCTCTTGCTGTCCTACGGGATGCAGAAGCGTCCGCAACGGATCCCAAGGTAAAAGAGGAGAAAAAGAGTAAGATCGACGAGTCGCAGAAGGAGCTCATTGCGCTCCGCGATAAGCTCGTATTGATGACTGATTCTCTTACCTCTCCTAAACCTTTTGACATCCTCGGCTCCCTGTACAAAGGACTCCTTCTCGCTCGCCAGAAAGATTTTGATAAGGTGCAGGCTTTGCTGGAAGCAAACCCGTGGGAGAGTGTAGGGAAGCCTGACTCCGGAGAACGATTCGTTGCTGAGCTCGCCACATTAGGTATGGCTCGTGCTCTGCTAGATTCCCCGAAGCACGTGGACTTCGCTCGAGCGCAGCTTGTTGGGCTTGCTGAGCGAGGAACCTTTGTCGCTGTGCAGGCCGCCAATGCTGTGCGCGTTGTTGCTAAAACCGACGCTCAGGTAGCGCAGGCGAATGAGATCTCCAAAGCGTTGGTTGGAAAGTTTCCGGCGCAGATTCGATTCATGGATGGCGTTTACCAGGGTGAGATGTAGCAGCCATGAGGAGTCTCCCGCTCCGGCTGTTGGCGTTCCTCACTCTCGTCAACATTCTTAACTTCTTTGATAGGTACATCGTCCAGGCGGTAGAGCCGACCTTAAAGCTAGAATTCGGCCTCTCTAATCAGGAGTCTGGGCTATTAGGCTCCGCGTTTGTATTCGGGTACGTTGTTTTTTCACCCCTCTTTGGGTTTCTCGGCGATCGCATTGATAGACGAACCCTTATGGCGTGGGGCCTGGTGGCATGGAGCGTGTGCACCGCGTTGAGTGGATGGGCCGCGAACTTTGGGCTGTTTTTTGCGTCTCGAGTTTTAGTGGGGGTGGGAGAGGCTAGTTTCGGCGCGATAGTCCCGAGTTATCTCAAGGGGCGCTTGCCCGACATGGTGACATTAAACTCCGCGCTATCGATATTCTATGTGGCGATCCCTGTCGGTTCAGCCCTTGGATATATCGCTGGTGGTCACGTCGCATCGGTGTGGGGTTGGAGGAGTCTGTTTATTGGCGCGGCGGTTCCCGGAATTGTCTTGGCGTTCGGGTTTCTTCTGCTGGCACCGGAGAAGGTCCGCATTGTCTCTTCAGAGGCCCCATCATTTTTTCGCGGTGTGCGGACGATCCTCGAACATCCGGTTTTACGACTGACGATACTTGGGTACGTGTTCAATACCTTCGCGTTGAATGGCGTGGCGATGTTCGTCGTTCGACACTTGAATGGCCTAGGTATGTCGGCAGCCGTAGCGTCGCAAGATTTCGGAATTAATCTAGCGATCACGGGATTCATAGGGGCGTTTTTTGGTGGACAGCTGTCTTCCTGGCTCGTTGTGAAGTCGGCGAATCAGATTAAGGGATTACTCCTCTTTACCGGTGTGACGACGTTGCTGGGTGTTCCGTTCCTAGCGGGGGCGTTTCAGGCGTCTTCGCCACGGATATTTCTTGCTGCATGTTTCGTCGCGCAGATCGCCCTGTTCGCCGGGACGGCACCCTTAAATTCAGTGCTTGTTTCTCGCGCGCCCAATGGATTGGAGGCGCTTACCCAGGGGGTCACTATCTTCGCGATACAGCTCTTTGGCGGTGCGCTAGGTCCGATCGTAGTGGGCAGTGCTGTTGATCTTCTTCACCTGGGAGTGGATCTTGACCCGCAGGTGGCTCTTGCCTACGCGCTTCAACTAGCAACGGTTGCGATGATAGCGTCTGGGGTTCTGTATTTGTGGGCGGCAAAAAGAGAGCCGGAGAGTGATGCTAAGCCTGCATGATCTGTAAAATACCTATGACGTTATTGATCGTAGTGGGGTAAACTAAAGTTGATTGAAATAGTTTACCATCTATCGGCGGCCCTTGGTGAGATAAGGCGCCGGAAGAGATCCCCAATCGTAGGAATGTGTAATGCTCACTGATGCTATTCCTTCGCAGGTAACACTTAGAGAAGTTGGCCCACGTGAGGGGTTTCAGATCCTACAGAAGGTCGTTCCGACGGAAGCAAAATTAAAACTGATCCATGCTCTTGTTCGCTCGGGCATTAAGGAGATCGAGGTTGCTTCGTTTGTTCGGCCAGACCGGGTGCCGACGATGGCAGACGTGGAAGCTGTCGTCGCTGGACTTCCGAATTCGACAGACGTCGCGTTCACCGCGCTCTATCTAAATCAAAAAGGTTTTATTCGTGGAGAGGAGAGTGGCGCGCTGAGAAATCGGGGATGGCTCTACACGTCTCCAAGCGAATCTTTTCTAAGGGCTAATTCAAATCTTTCGCTGAATGAATCAGTGGCCTCTGTCTCCTCTTGGATTGAGCTTTTCAAGCTTCACGGCAAGCGCATCCACGGCCTCATGGTGTCCGCGGCATTCGGGTGTGGATATGAGGGCCGAATCGAGCCCGCGCAGGTTGAGCTTGTGGTCCGCCGCTTTCTTGATGAGTGTCGCAGGGCTGGAGCAGAGCTTCAGGAGGTGTGTTTGGCTGATACGATCGGGGTGGCGAACCCTCGCTCGGTGCGCGCGACAGTTCGCGCCGTACGAGAATTGGGTGTGCCAACGGTCTCCTTGCACCTCCATAATACGTGGGGCCTCGCCGCGACTAACGTCTATGCAGGCCTCTTAGAAGGTGTGAATCTCTTTGAGTCTTCAGTGGGCGGCATGGGTGGATGTCCATTTACTCCCGGTGCCTCAGGAAACGTTGCCACAGAGGATGTTGTATATCTTTGTCATTCGATGGGCATCGCTACCGGTATCGATCTCAAGAACCTGTGCGAGGCTGCGGAGTTAGCGGAATCATTGATCGGTGATGTCCTGCCAAGTGAAGTATATCAGGCATGGAAACATTCAGGTCGTAAATTGCCTTTCCCCGTTGAAAAGAACGGAAGGCGTGATTAACCTTGGAGGTAGCTATGGAGAATTTCTTTGTTCCCTACACAGGTAAGAAGCCGGCCCTTGTCTGCATAAATGGCCATCGCCTCGTTATCTTGGCTCATGAAAAGGATACTCTTGAGGAGGATTTAGACCTCCTCGGTGCCGATCGTGTTAAGAAAGTTAAGGTCGATGGTACCGATGCCGAGCAGGAGCAGTTGTTCGGTAAGATAGCGCGCCAAGTTGATGGCGGTGTTGTCATAGCTCCCGCCGGAATAGGCTTGAGGGATGTTCTCAAGAATCTTGAGAGCGAGCTCCCTTGGTTGCAATAATCGGACAAAGTGTCGCACGCCTCACCTCCCTCGTCCTCTTGCTAGCGGTGTTGTCGTGTAATGGAGGGGGGCAAACTCGCCCAGTGGGGTACTTTAAGCTCGGCCCGGTAGATGAGCTATCGAGACAACCAGAGACCCCAATCTCCGAACTAAAACTCTATCTTCGGCATGATGAAGGGGGGTTTTCTGTGATGAGCACTGCGTGTACCTATGATTTAAGCGCGTTAATCCGAGTTGTTACCCCAGAGGGGATTCGCTGGCGGTCTGCGTTTTCAACGAGCGAATATAACGACGAAGGCCGAGTTGTGCGTGGGCCAGCGCGCGCGGATCTTCCTTTCTATAAGCTTACGCTCTCTCGAGATTTTTACCATGGACCGGTTTTCTCCGTTTTCGCAAGGGTCGGAGAGGAGGTCTCCCGTTCGTGGCGTCTTAAAGAGGGCGACGTAGCGGTGCCCACCATTCAATGAAGATGTAGAGGGCGAAGCTCGTGCATTGGAGGTCTTGGGCTAGCCGCGTAACGCTCTTTAATCGTTACGGGCTCTTCCTTAGCCTCGTGATGTCAGATTGAGTGTCTCGGGTGGTTGTTCTACGATGGTCGCACCAATAGAGCTGCGCGGAGGATCCGTTGTGGCGACGCCCAGACAACTCTGCCATGAATATGAATTACGAAGACGAGCCCGCACCGCGAACCAAGAAGACTCCTGATCCCTTTGCTCTCGCCGCGGGGCTACTGAAGAACGATCTACGCCTCGTCCCACTTCTACTCCTACTTTTATCTCTCTCGGGTGTGGCTCAGACCCTCCAGAGCTCCTCGAATTTTAGTGATGTCCTGGGCCTTCAACTCGTTGAGCGATTCGTTCAGCTCGCCGTGTTGGTCTTCGTGATAGTGCGTTGGCGTAAAAAACTCGCACGAGAGGGACACTCCTCTGTTCATCCGCTCGCCGTCGGTAGTCGAGTTATGCTCGTTGGATTTCTCGTGTGGGGAGCGCTCATGAGTCCAACATTCCTCCTCCTTTTTTCGACAAACCCAGCTATATCGCTCCCCTTAAGTATCTTTTTTATAGTTGGGGTTTTTTGGTGGTTCCGGTTTTACTTTTATTTTCTTGTCTACGGCATTCTGGGAACGTCCCTTCGA
Source organism: Bdellovibrionota bacterium (assembly GCA_044237895.1). GTDB lineage: Bacteria > Bdellovibrionota_C > UBA2361 > UBA2361 > OMII01 > OMII01. The sequence continues at coordinate 95 of JBIIEK010000147.1, read as the reverse complement.
ATGGGGATCTCTCAGACGCTCGAGCTTGGAAGACGGTCGCCCACCGCGGCGGTCCGCTCTCTTGTTGCGCCGGTTGCGCTTACCTCTTTGATTGT
>JBIIEK010000012.1:0-30502 GCA_044237895.1 Bdellovibrionota bacterium | reverse complement strand
CGAGTTGGAAGAGAAGATTTTATCCGTCATTCACTCAGAGTTGAAAGGAGCAACCGTTCTAGTGGTGTCTCATCGCATCACGAGTGTTCGATCGGCTGATAAAATAATCGTCATGAGCGACGGTAGGATCATCGAAGAGGGATCTCACGATGAGCTCGTCCGTCGAGAGGGGCTTTATAAGCTCTATACGGAGCGCCAACGGGTCGCCGCATAGGATTCTGGCAAGGGCACCTGGCGAGGACATCTGGAGAACTCAGGCAATAAAAAAGCCGAACGTTTGTTCGGCTTTTTCATGGATATGTATCTCCTAACGGAGCTACTCCTGAATCGACGTGAACGCCATCAGGCCAAGGCTCTGAGCGCGCTTGATAGCCTTAGACACCTTTCGTTGGTTGTAGGCGGTGAGGCCAGTCAACCGACGAGAGAGGATACGACCACGCTCGCTCACGAACTTGGAGAGCATCGCGACATCCTTGTAGTCGATCGTCTTTCGAGGATCTTCTGTAAAGGGGTCGAGCTTCTTGCGACGCTTGAAGAGCTGCATTCTCTGGATCGAAGGAAGCGGCTCGAACTTACGGCCACCTTCACTGCCGGCCTCAGAAGACGCTGGGCCAGCGTTTTTTCCGCGGTCCTCACATACCTTCATAGGTCGGCCGTTAACTGCGCGATTGTTGAGGGTCTCGATAGCTGTCTTAGCGTCTTCCTCGCGCTCCATCTCTACGAACGCGAAGCCCTTTGATCGCTTCGTTTCACGGTCTGAAGCAACAACTACGCTGATGGTTGCTCCGACCTCTTCGAAAAGTTGGCTGAGCTGCTCGCTCGTTACTTCGAAGTCGAGGTTGCTGATGAAAAGCTTCTTTTTAGTAACACCGGAATTCATGAATACTCCTGGAACTCTTTGAGGGTGGGAGGGTAACGCTCACTCCGCGAAATGTCAAACAGAGGCGGACCAAAACCGCATACAAATAGAACGTCGTGCTAACTTAAAGTTGCTTAAAAATACTATTGACGCCTCATGCCAACCAGGATACTTATACTTCCCAAGATTCGTGAGCGAGCTTAGCCACTTGCGACCTCGAAGGTGATCCCGCTTAGGGAGTACCCGGGAGTTCGTGGGAACGGCTTTAAGCCCGAACCAGGCTTTACAACGGGGGAGGCCAAATCGATGTCCGGCATTCTTGTCAGTAATAGCCAAGGCATATCACAGCTCGCTTTGAACGAATCCACACCCTCAATTCGCAACCCTTTTTTCTTTTTCGTTTCAGACCAAATTATCCCCTAAACAGTTTATATTGTTGGAGATTCTACTAGCCTATGAGCAATTCCGCTAACAAATTCATGCCTGAAGATGACACCGAAGCATCCTCTCCAGTAAAACCAGAGAGAAATCTTTTAGCGGCGGTGCTCGCCCGAGCTATTTGTGATGCTTTTGGGACGGCTCATTGTGAGAGGCACGTTGTTCGTAGTGCTCGCCAGTGGTTGTTCGGAAAAATTACTCCCAAGCGGCCTTTCAGTTTCGCTTGGGTAGCACTCCATCTCGATCTGGATCCACTTTCCCTCCAGGAGAGTTTGCGACAGTACGAGGGCAACCCAGAGGCTATTCAAGAGCGTTTAAGCTTGCTTCGATAGTTCTATCGTGCGCCACGAGGTGCCACACGAAACCAAGTCCTGCGATTAGCGACCGCATGACTTGGTTTTTGTTTATCTGCGCGTCGTTCTGTGCGATATCCGTAAAGCCCTATGAGTTCAACTCCAGCAACAAAAAACTCTTCGCAAGTGACACTCGTAGTGTGCGCGGTGACGGTGCTCTGTATCTACACGCTCTTCATGAAAGCCTACGAAATTGATAACTGGCGTGGGTTTTGGTTCTCCACAGTCCATGTCGTGATCGTTGCGTGTGGCGCCTGGCTCTCACTTCGAAAAGTGAGCTGAACGCTTTTCTCGCATCGCCGTGACACCCTCTGCGAACTCAGCACTCGCATAATTAATGCTCTGACATTGTGCCTCGTGTTCCAATGCACTTTTTAAGGAGAGTGGATCTCCCCTCATAGTCCTAAGGAGTTGTGTTGATGCTTCGGGGCCACACGAGAGCATCTCTTGAACGATCGCTCTGCTCTCTTGGAGGAGAGAGTCTCCTTGGCACAACTTTGAAAGCATTCCGATGCGGTATCCCTCATCGGCGTTGATAATGCGGCCCGTGAGCAAGAGCTCGGTTGCGATGCTTGGGCCTACGATTCTTGGTACAAAATAGGTAGCACCCATCCCCGGATGAAGTCCCAGTTTTAGAAAGGTGAATCCGAGTTTCGCGGAAGAGGTTGCGATCCGGATGTCGCATGCGCACGCGACGCAGAGCCCTGCACCTACAGCGGCTCCGTTGATCGCCGCGATAAGGGGTACGTGTAGCTCCCTCATACAGAGGAAAGAATCGTAGAACGCCATCATCCCCCGCCGATTCTCCTCGGGTGTTTTCGACCGTTTCGCCTCGAGCATCCCAAGATGGCCACCAGCTGAAAACGCCTTTCCTGCACCGGTAAGAATTACAGCTCGCAGGGAGGAATTACTTTTAAGCTGAGCAATGGTCGAGGCGAACTCCACGGCCATCTCGTCGCTCATGGCGTTTAAATTCGCTTCGTCGTTTAAAGTGAGCGTAGCGATACCTTGAGCATCTATTGAGTGTAAAACGAGCGCCACGACTTCTCCTCCTGCTTCCTTACCGAGACTTTTTGGGTATGATGCTGCGAAACCCCCCATGTCGCAACGAAAAGGTGTTCGCTCAATTCAAGATTTTGTCGCCTTGCTCCGCAAAGAGCATGAGGTTGTGGAGATATCTGCCGAAGTAGACCCTTATCTTGAAGTGGCGGAGATCCACCGTCGCATTATTGACCAAGGGGGGCCCGCGCTTCTCTTTACTCGAGTCAAAGGTTCAGACTTTCCGATCGTAACTAATCTCTTCGGTACAACTCGTCGGGTCGATCTCGCATTTGGAGGCTATCCCGAAGAGCTGATGCGACAACTTGCGGGGCTCCCTCACACACTCCTTCCACCAACGCCTCGACGCGTCTGGGAGCACCGCGAAACATTAATGAACCTTACAAAGGTTGGCTTACGACGGAAACGTTTCGATTCGTCCTATACAATCGACACCCCGGCGCGGCTAAAAAAATTACCGCTTCTTACGACGTGGCCCTTTGATGGCGGGCCATTTATTACATTGCCCCTCGTGTACACTGAGCATCCAACCACAGGGATTCATAACCTCGGCATGTATCGGATTCAACGATACGATGACGAAACAACGGGACTTCATTGTCAGATAGGGAAGGGGGGAGGCTACCACCTCGGGGTTGCAAAAGAGCTAGGGCAGAAGCTTCCCGTGCACATCACCGTTGGCGGACCTCCCGCACTTATCCTTTCCGCCATAGCCCCATTGCCCGAGAACGTGCCTGAACTACTTTTTGCTTCGCTTGTTCTCGGTGAACGTCTCTCGACCATGGAGAACCCGTTAGGACCATATCCGCTCATTGAAAATGCGGAGTTCACATTAGTTGGAGAGGTCGACCCCAGCGAGATGCGACCAGAGGGGCCGTTCGGGGATCACTATGGATACTACTCTCTTCAGCACGACTACCCGGTTTTCCGGTGTAAGGGAGTTATCCGCAGACCAGGGGCCATCTATCCCGCCACGGTAGTAGGTAAGCCCCGGCAAGAGGACTTTTTTATCGGCGAATACTTGCAGCGTCTCATGTCCCCAGTGTTCCCCCTGGTTATGCCCCAGGTTCTGGACCTCTGGTCGTACGGGGAGACAGGCTTTCACTCGCTCGCTTCAGCGGTCGTACAAGAGAGGTATGCCCGTGAAAGCCTCTCCGCCGCGTTCAGAATCCTCGGAGAGGGGCAGCTCTCCCTTACCAAATTTTTGATGCTCGTTGATAAGCGGATGGATCTGACGAACTTCCCGGCGGTTCTAGAATACATCCTTGAGCGGGCTGATTTCTCAACAGATCTGAAGATATTTTCGAACACAGCCATGGATACGTTGGACTATGCCGGCCCGAAGGTGAATCACGGAAGTAAGGGACTCTTGGTTGGATGTGGAGAACCTCGTCGGTCGTTACTCCGAGAGTTTCGGGGTGAAGTGCCCCAGCCGATTCGCGCCGTTCGTCCATTTTGTGGAGGGTGTCTGGTCGTTGAGGGACCAGGCTTCGCTCAAGCCAAAGAGCTCGCCGATGTAATAACCGCAGTGCCTGCGTTCGCGCAGTGGCCGCTGGTCATACTGGTCGATAATCTTGAAGCGGCTGTTGCGAGCCCGAGTGCGTTCCTCTGGACAACCTTTACTCGATTTGATCCCGCCTCTGATACCTTTGCGAAAAACACCGCGGTTATCCGAAATCACGTGTCGTACACGCCGCCTATCGTCATCGACGCTCGAATGAAACCGTGGTACCCACCAGAGGTGGAGTGCGATCCTGAGACTGAATCTTTGGTCAATAATCGGTGGGGCGACTATTTTCGGCGACGGTAAGTCTCCTTTCTAGCGGTCAGGTGCCGGGCATCTCTTCATCAGGCCATTAAGAATAATGTGATTCTTTGCTTGAGGTGATTAGGAAGCACGCCCCGGGCTTCATCGTAATGTCTGAGTGCTCTAACCGAATCTTTTGGGCTGTTTTTAGCGGCACCTCTGACACTTCAAGTGTGGTACGTGCCCGTGCTATTCGTAGCATATCGTTCGGTACTCCAAAGCCGAGATGGGCCTCTAATGCGTCCCGAAAAGGAAGGGTGATCGGAATCTGTTGTCCTGATCCCATGTAGTAATTAGTTTGCCGGTAGAGTCTGAACGATCCACTTGGAGAGGGCGAAGCCGTTTCCTCTTTAAACCACTTCGACGGCAGAGGCACTCGCTCTGAACTGAGCCCGCTAGCCTGTACCTTGCCCGGGCCCGTTTCAGGGGCTTTCAAGAGGCCATCGGCCTTTAATGCGGGGAAATATCGAACCTTTGACGGAGCGAGGTGGGATTCAACAAGCTCGCGTGCATCAGTGTAGCTTCGTGGACACGCGAGAACGAAATGCACCCCACAGTCGGTCATAGGTGGAATGATAAAGAGAACACTCGCGTCTTCTTTGCTCTCAAACCAGTGCGTAGAGGAGGACACCGCGGGGTAGGGAAGGATCACGCCCTGCTGTTCGCTCTCATAGCGCGCCGCGGATGAATAAAGGAGCAGCCTCTTCTGCATAAACTCCACGGTGTAAGAGGTTTCGCGACCATCCTTTACGAAAGTAATTTCAGTAGCGAGATCGCTCTCAACGAGCGCTTGCGCTACCTGCACCTTCGGCGTGGGACTTATCACCCGGTCGACGATAGGACGGCACAGCTCTGGCGAAAGTTGTTTCGTCGTTTGGCTTTTAATCGAGAGATCTAAGAAGTGAGCGATGCTCTTTTGTTTAGCCTCTGGCATCGCGTCCGCCTCGATGCGAGGGGAGGATGGGTAAGGGACTGCGTCCTGAGCATATGAGCTCGCGCATCCAAGGGTAGAAAAAAATGAGAAAAGTATGCCGCTAGACAACAGTGCAACGTGACGGCGCAATCGATAGAGTCGCATACACAAATCTCCTGAAAGAACTGATGGTATTAGAATCTCCAAAAGAGGGTAGGGGGACAAGTCGGCCGAACGCTCTTTCATTGGTCGCTGTTTTCGCTGAGTGTGCTGGTGTGTACCGACACGAAAGAAAAGCACACTTTGAAAGTAACGCTTCATGACATCCTATGAGTGACCGAGGCGATCTCTGAGTGCTTGCAACTGCTCCGGAGTCCCAATATCCACCCAGGTCGAGTTGGTAAGCACTTCTCCCAATACACGATGCGTCGCGCGAGCTGCGCGCAAAAAGGGTCTGATGATAGAAAAGGAGTCTCCCGGCTCCATATATGAAAAGATCTCATGTGACGCGACGCTGATGCCGCAGAATCCAAAGACCTCCGCATCCGGTGGGGGCAAAGGCTCCTCCTCCGTCCAACCAATCAGGTGGTGGTCGCGCGAAAAGTAGAGCCCCCGCGTAGAGGATCGTTTCATAACAGCGAGTGTAGCTATCGACTTTCGGGAGGTATGTTGCTTAACCAATGCTCCAAGGTCGGTGTCACAAAATACATCGGCGTTGTGAATAAGGAACGCCTCGTCTTGCGCAAACTGCAAAGCTACCCTCTTTAAGCCCCCGCCGGTGTCGAGCAGGGTCGCTTCGTGTGAGAAGTGCACTGTAAGGCCGAAGTTATCCTTGCTTTTAACAAACCCGACGATCTGATCCGCTAAGTGGTGAACGTTGATCACGATCGATGTAACCCCAGCTGCTTTGAGGCGATCCACAACGTGCTCAAGGATCGTTTGTTTGCCCAAGGACATGAGGCATTTCGGCGTATCGCGTGTTAGCTCCTTGAGTCGGGAGCCCATGCCAGCTGCAAATATCATCGCCTTCATGTATCGGCCTCGTTGAGCGGTACTTACTATAAAGTCATCTCGTCACGCGCTCTAAAGTAGAGCATCGTGTATCAACGTAACAGAGAGAATGTTGAACATTGCGGCGCTCGACGCCGGTGGAGCTTTAAGGGATTGGCAACATCCCCTTCTGGGCCAAATTATAGTGAACTACCCGGGCGGTTACCTCAGGGGCGTACGAGGCGCCAAGGTGTTGGGCGAGCTGCTCCGTGAAGTAAACGGATCGGTGTTGCCCTCCGGTGCACCCGAAGCTTACGTTCATGAAAGCGAACTTCCGCTCCAGAAAATTTTTTACAGCCATATCCACTAAGGAGAAGGAGCTATCCCGAAACTCGAGCACCTCTTTACGGCCAGCGAGGTAGGTGGCGACATCGGCATCGAGGCCCGTTTTCAGTTTGAATTGCTCCTCTCGTCCCGGATTGGGAAGAGATCGACAGTCGAACACAAACCCGCCCCCGTGCCGACCCTCGGCAAGCGAGAAGAGGTGAGGTGGTAGGGGCTCTTTAAATGAGAAGCTGGTGATTTCAACGGTTAATACCGAACTCATAGTTGTGGCTCCTAAGTCAGAGCCTTCAGTAAAGCCTGAGAGCACTCTTTTAGTCCATCCAGTTTCAGAGGGACGCGCTCCGAGGTGAGTTGGCTGTGGAGTGTCTCTAGAGCTCGGGGAATGCTCTTAGCGAAATAGTCCTTCTTCGCACCGAGTCCTTGTCGACCGTATACCCCCAGAACCTGCACCATTCGGGTGACCACAAACCCGGCGAAGAACTTGTGGAACTCTTCGCGGTCGCACCGTGTGTACCGCTGAGCGGCGGAAATATATAGGTCGACGAGCTCGGCGCGCGCTTCGTCCGGTATTTGTGCACTTGATTGATAGAGCAGAGAGGCCACGTCGTATTGCAGGGGACCACGCAAACCAGATTGGAAGTCGATGAAGAAGAGCTCATCGTTGAGGACCATGATATTTCGGGATTGGAAATCCCTGTACACGAAATAGCCTCTTTCGGCTTTTGAGAGGAACTCAATCAGAGAAGCAAAGTCTCGTTTCAGCTCCTCAGTCGAGGTATTCGGCAAAATCCTTCCGACTAGTTCCGTTGAAAACGCCTGCATGTCGTGGACGAGTGTGTGAGAGAAAAAGTCGTTCGGTGGAAGGCACTTTGAAAAGTCGAAACTAGCGGCGGCCTCAATTTGGAAGCGGGGAAGGTACTCAAGGGCTCGTTGATACATCTTGAAAGCAGGGCTCGGAAATGACTCTCCAGTTCGGGCGCGCTCAGTATTCAGTAGATCGAGCAGGGTTACGTCCCCAAGGTCATCCTCAAGGTACAAGCCCTGCTCCCGTGTATAGGCATGGATCGTCGGAACCGGTAATCCGACCATCTTAAAGTGCTCGGCGAAGGCCACGAAGGCATCGTTTTCTGCCTTTGAAGAGTTAATGACGCCGATGAGTTGGAGGGCTCCCTGGGAGAGTCGGTAGATCTTTCGCTCAGAAGCATGGGGGCTGAGAGGCGTGATTGAGGTTGGCTCAAAGCCTGTAACCGCCTGAAAGCAGGTGGATAACTGGTCCTCTTCACGGCGTTCTACCATATCCTCCAGTGTAAGTTGGCGAGCTTAGGAATACAAGCAACTGCTTCGAGCCGTTATGCCGGCGATCATCATCTTAACCAGCTGTAGGTAGGGCCAGATCGATGAATAGAGACCTCACAAACCCGGAAAAAGCCGCGTTGACCCTCTTAAGCCTTGGGAAAGAGGTTGCTGCTTCCATAATGCAGCACCTTGACGAGCAAGAGGTCAAAAAGATTAGTCGCGCCTTCTTGTCGGTGTCGGAGGTCGACCGCGAAACTCAATTCAGTACCTCGTGCGATTTCCTTCGAATGCTCAAAGCGGGCGATACGATGGTCATCGACGGACGTGAGTTCGCGAAGAGCGTTATCTCGTCAGCGTTCGGAGAGGGGCAGAGTGAGTCCCTACTTGAGTACATTGCGGGAGCAAAGAAACAACCGATCGGATCGATCATCGCTGATGTTCCTGAGAAGCTCCTCTTCAGTTTTATAACCGCCGAACACCCTCAAACGGTCGCCTTCTTGATGACCATGATGAACCCAGAGCAGTCGGCTGTTGTGCTGCGTCAGATGCAACCTGAAATGCAGACCGATATTCTCATCCGAATCTCCAATCTCACCAACGTAAGCGCGGTGGTTGTAGATGAGGTGCGGGAAGTTCTTCGTGGCCAGATTCGCGGAGGAGACTTGCAAGAGGAAGAGATCGGCGGACCGAAATCAGCGGCCGATATCCTTAACTTTATCGATCGTAACAGCGAAGAGAGGATAATCGCTGAAATTGAAGAGACCTTCCCGGACATTGCGGAGCGTATTAGAGCGCTCATGTTCACATTCGAAGACATCAAGAAGATCGACGACAAGGGCGTTCAAACCGTTCTCAAAGACGTTCCAAGAGAACAGCTCGTGCTCGCGCTTAAGACCGCTAGCTCAGAACTTAAAGAGCTTCTATTCCGTAACGTTTCGCAGCGTGCGGCGGAGATGATTAAGGAGGACCTTGAAGCTTTGGGTCCTGTTAAGCTCAAAGACGTAGAGAAATCACAGCAGACCATCGTTGATCTCGTACGCAAACTAGAGGGCGAAGGTAAGATCTTCATCGCTGGTGGCGGTGGCGGCGACCAGCTCGTGTAGCTCCCGTTGAACTCTCAGATTAGTGATACAGGATCTTTTTTGAGTCGGGTGTCTCCGTGATATCGATCTCATCACCAGGAACGTGGAAAGAACGGACCTCAACAGAGTTCTGAATGTCTTGGGCGAACTTCGAGAACTGCTTCTTCAGGCAAATGAACTTCCATGCGACGAAGCACAGAAGCGCTCCCATCAGAATCAAGAGTGTTGAAATAGCAGCTAAGAAAAACTTCGGCGCGAGGATAATAACGGCGCCTAAAAGAATAAGCGAAAGCCCCGGCATAAAGGGGATGCCTTTTGGGCTCAAGTTAATCACCTTGTGCGTGGAGAATTGCTGCCACTGACCTCTGTTAAATTCCATACCTGTACTCTACCTCACCTCCCTTCTCTTAACCACGATCATATGAGTTTCCAAATTTTTATTTGTTCGGTTCGGTAGGTTTAAGACAAAGATGGCATAACCTCCACAATATATTCCTCATCTCATTGAAAGGGTGTTTGACTTGTTTCTTAGGGAAAGCAGCCCGTTCTGCAGACGGTCCTGTAAAGATAGGAAGAGGGTGATGGTAATTGCGTATTCTCGTGCGCTATCCTACGGGGACGGTGTGGACAAGCTCCCTCGCGCGTATGCATACAGTTTGGTGATACGGGCGCAGGTGCTGCAATAACCTTGGGTGGGATTCCTGGCGACTTAGCCGGCCTCGCCCCTAATGCCAATTCAAGAGCGTTTTCGTCGTGACAAAACAAAAAAACAGTATGCCAGAGCAACTCCGTGGAAGGGTGCTCGACGTCTCTCGACGATACGTAACGCTCCTCACACCGAGTGGCGCAACTCGTTCAGGAACTATAGCTGCAAAAGCGCTCGATGTTGTAACGGGAGATATCGCTCTCTTCGAGGAGCGAGATGGTAAAATATTTGTGACTGGGTTGGTTCCATCTGAGCGAACGCTCTCTCGCTCGTACCGCGGAAATCTAAAGCGAATGGGGGCGAACATAGATCTCCTCTTTGTTATTACAGCGGTAGGTTCGACGTTGAATCCCGTTGTAATAGACCGGATGCTGATAGGAGCTAGGGTTCAAGGAATACCTGCGGTCCTCATTCTGAATAAAGCAGACCTCGGGGTAGAGGTTAGTGCGCCGATCGTCGCCGCCTATCGTAAGATCGGTATTGAGGTTATCGAATGTAGCGCAAAGTTTGGAAGAGATTTCGAGGAGATTGAAAAACGAATTCAGTCTTCGTCCGTGAGTGTTGTTGCGCTGTGTGGAGTATCTGGCGTTGGTAAGAGCACAATTCTCAACAGGCTCGTTCCGGGCGCTGGCGCAAAGACAGGCGAGGTGAGTGAGAAGACGGGGCAGGGGAGACAGACAACGTCGCAGCCTCGAGCATTCCTTTACTCCAGCGCACAGGCGGGGCAGCGCGTTATAATAGATTTCCCCGGAGTCCAGTTCTTTGGGCTCTCTCATGTACCAAAAGAGGTTGTTTCGGGCGCCTTTGAGGAGTTCGTTCGGTACGGACAGGGGTGTCGGTTTATCAATTGCCGACATCTCCAAGAGCCATCATGTGCTGTGCGAGAAGCGGTCGACCGTGGCGACATAGAGGGGTGGCGTTACGATTCCTACCTTCAGATTTTGAATGAGATAGAGGAAGCGCGGGAGTACTAGCATCTGTGGGCACCGACCTCGGTGCCCGTGTTGCAACCCGCGAGATCAGACGAATGAAACGGTTGTACCTGGAGGGCCGGCGGCCTCGCCGGCTTGTCACAACCCTAAATAATGGTGGTGGGCACCGACCTCGGTGCCCGTGTTGCAACCCGCGAGATCAGACGAATGAGACGGTTGTACCTGGAGGGCCGGCGGCCTCGCCGGCTTGTCACAACCCTAAATAACGGTGGGGGGCACCGACCGGCGAGACGATGAAAAAAGTCCGGAGGGCATATCGATAGTTTGACTACAACTTTGCTATCATATGAAAAGGCTTGTTTGACGAGGCACTAGATGGACAGAGGAGCGCACAGCGCCGCGGCATTTCAACAGAGCGAAGCCCTGACATGGGCCGATGTGCTTAAACAAGAAAAGCAGGAGACCTATTTTAGGGAGCTTCTCTCTTTTGTCGAGAAAGAGCGTGCAGACGGCAAGAAGATATACCCCCCAAATGCGGAGGTCTTTAACGCGTTGGCGCTGACTCCTTTTGCGGAAGTAAAGGTGGTGATTCTAGGGCAGGATCCGTATCACGGTCCAAATCAAGCTCACGGATTGTGTTTCTCAGTTAAACCTCCCACTCCCCCTCCACCATCACTGATCAACATCTTCCTCGAATTAAAGCGCGATCTCGGTATCGAGCGATCGAGCCATGGAGATCTCGAATCGTGGGCTAAACAGGGTGTTCTGCTTCTTAATTCGGTGCTCACCGTTGAAGAGAGTAAGGCGGGCGCTCACGCAAATCGTGGCTGGGAGAGGTTTACTTCATCGATCATTCAACACCTCAATAACGAGCGAGAGCACCTCGTGTTCTTATTGTGGGGCGCGTACGCGCAGAAGAAGGCCCAGTGTGTGGATAGAACGAAGCACCTTGTTTTGATGGCACCGCATCCCTCACCCCTTTCAGCTCACCGAGGATTTCTAGGGTGCGGCCATTTTTCCAAGGCTAATGAGTACCTGGCCCAAAACGGTCTCTCGCCGGTCCAATGGGAGCTTCCCTCCCATAACTCGTGACCTAACCCCATTCGTCGCGCCTGATTCAAAGACTGCCCACTTGCTCTAAGCGAAAAGGGACCAGCGGCCCGCTGTGGCGTTCGGCCGGGCTCTCTTGGCCATCCCTGCTGTCGCCGAAGAGCTGCGGATTGCACCTGGCATAGAGGGTGCATTGTGGGTGGGGAAGGGAAAGGAAACCCACGCATATGCGAATCAACTTTGGAGCTACATACCAAGAGGTTCAAAACCTCCTGAAGGCACCCACGAGGGGGACCAAGTCGGAAGGCTCGGCAGAGTTCGATCAGAGCCTTGGGTCGCTCCTGTCACAACAAGCTGAAATCGTTGATAAAGTTGACCTAAGGCGCACACAGGTCACGGCCCCGGCCTCGCAACAGACCCCAATGGAAGAGGTTAAGGCGAGCTATCGCTTCGTTGACCCGGGCCTGGAAATGCCGGGAATGGAACCCCTCAATCCATCGGTGGTAGCCCCCATGGTGCCGGAAAACAACGCGATAACCGTCAAAACTCCGACACTGTTGGAGGTGCGTAAGGTCGATCTATCAAGCCTCAACCCCCAGACTGCTCTCCGCACAGAGGCTCTCTTCACGCCCGGCACCCCGAGGATAATGGAGCCACAAGCAGCGAAGGAGGGGATGCAGGCCTCGCAGCCGAGGATTGTAGCAGAGGTTCCGCCCCAGTTGGGTAAGCAGGAGCTCCTTTCGCGCCTCTCCCAGGCTAGTGTGAAGGTCGGCCTTGACCCCGCGCTTACCAAGTCCCTTGTTCGCGCCGAGTCTGGATTTAACGTGATGGCCGTGAGCACAGACGGACACTCGTCTAAGGGATTGTTCCAGCTCCTCGACTCCACAGGTAAGGACCTTATGAGTCGGGCTGATAATCAGTCACGTCAATACGACCCGTTCGACCCTGACCTTAATATGGAGTTAGGGACCTCGTATCTCCGATACCTACACGATATTTTCAGAACGCCAACTCAATTACCTAATGACCATATAACGAGGTCTGCAGCAAACGACAAATCCCTCGAGCAACTAGCGGTTGCCGCGTTCAACGCCGGAGAGGGAAGGGTAGCTTCTGCCCAACATAGGACTGAGCAGTCAGGGAAAGATCCTGCTCACTATGAGAACGTCGCGCCATTTCTTCCTCGCTCTACTCGAGAATATGTTGCCCGCGTGGTTGGGGGGAAGAAGTCGTACTAGTCACATTCTGTAGGCAATTTTGCACCAGGGATGGGGATGACCGGGGGATGTTTACCCGAAATTTGTAAGGAAACAAATAGTCTAAGAGGATGTGTGTAAGGGCGTCGCCACTTGGCAAGCTCCTTGCTCAGTGTTGGTGAAGAAAGAGTGAGACGGCAAACTCTGCCGAAGCACTATTTTTAAACAACTGAGAACGCACGTCTAAGGGAGAATAACTGATTATCCAGCTGTACGGGGGTGATCCTGCCAAGGAGAATAAACAATGGGCATTAATATTAGAACTAACTTACCAGCCCTCGGGGCACAACGTAACTTGGATGTCGCATCCAACAAGCTGAATACTTCGTATCAGCGCTTGTCGAGCGGTCTCAGAATTAACCGCGCTAGCGATGACGCAGCAGGTTTGGCGATTGCAGAGAACTTGAAGGCTGGCTCTTCAACTGCAACCGTTGCAATCCGAAACGCGAACGATGGTATCTCGGTTATTACGATCGCGGACCAAGCTGTAGCGCAGATCGGAAACGTTCTTAACCGAATGGCTGAGCTTGCGACGCAGAGCTCAAACGGAGTGCTTGATAACGTTCAGCGCTCTGCTCTTCAGAACGAGTTCACAGCTCTCAGCTCTGAAATTGAGCGTATCGCGGTAACGACCAAGTTCAACGGACTTAATCTCCTTGATGGACAGAAGGACGTTACTTTCCAGATCGGTTTTGATGGGCAGTCGACATCTCAACTTACCTACGGAGCAGTGGACGTACGTCTCGCAGGTATGGGTCTCGCCAATACTGGAGAGTCTGCGGCTGCATACTCCATCATCGGTAATACAGAGGTTGATGCTCAGTCGGCGGCTCGTGTGGCACTCGACGCGATTCAGCTTGCTCTTACGTCGATCAACCAGAAGCGTGGTAATCTTGGAGCGCTTGAGAGTCGACTTGAGGTTACGATCAACAACCTCACGGTTGCTCGAGAGAACTTCAAGGCTGCGGAAAGCCGCATCCGAGACGTAGACGTAGCGACAGAGGCAGCCGAGTTAACAAGACTCAACATCCTCCAACAGGCGGGTGCATCAATCTTGGCTCAGGCTAACCAAGCTCCGCAGTTAGCTCTCCAGCTTCTCGGACGATAATAGGAAGTAGGTAGGCTATGGCTTTTGGTACCGGCATAAATGTTTCCGCTATCAAAACCCAACGCCAGATATCCGTAACGACGGGCCGGCTGAATCAAAGTTACGAGCGTTTATCCAGTGGTTTAAGGATTAATCGCTCAGCTGATGATGCAGCCGGCCTCGCCGTTGCTGAGAAGCTTCGCTCTGACTCCCGCGTCGCTTCAGTTTCTATGCGAAACGCCAACGATGGAATCTCCATCATCGGCATCGCGGACATGGCAGTAAGCCAGATAAATGATATTCTCATCCGTCTTGCTGAGCTCGCGCAGCAATCAGCCTCTGCCACCAATACGAACTCTCAACGTTCGGCGATGCAGAATGAATTCGCCAACCTGATGAGTGAGATTGAGCGAATCGCTCACTCAACCGAATTTAACGGGCTTAATCTGTTGAGCTCTCCAAACGCGCTTACGTTTCAAGTTGGCTTCGACGGAAGCTCCCTCTCCGGGATCGCTTTCTCAGGGATTGCAGCCACCCTCGGTTCAATGGATCTTGCTCCGCTTGGCTCTTCGGTTCCTACGTACTCGATTATCGGCGCAACCGAGGACGATTCTCGATTCGCTGCTCTTTCCGCGCTTGAGGCGATTCAAGGCGCTATCGGCTCGGTCACGCGAAGCCGCGGTACCCTTGGAGCGGCGGAGAGCCGTCTTCAGACAATGATTCGTCAAATAGCGACCTCTCGCGAGAGCTTCCAATCGGCTGAGAGCGGAGTCGCGGATGTTGACGTCGCTCAGGAGAGCGCTGAGCTTATGCGGTTAAACGTGCTTCAGCAGGCCGGCACGGCCATCCTCGCACAGGCTAATATGCAGCCCCAGCTCGCGTTGAAGCTCCTTAACGAAGCATAGTTGAGCTGAAAATAGCTTGGGGAATCCCCGAAATCAGCAGAAATAATCGTTGTATCGGCCTGTTAGCTCGGCCCAGAGCTTGATCCTAAGGCGTCAACGCTCCTATAGTTTCACCCTGATAAGGGAGAACTATATGAAGATTAGTCACATCGCAGAACTTCTTGGCTCAGAGGCAAAGTCCCTTCTTGAGCATACCTGCAAAACCGTTCCTGCTGGCGACCTTTGCGTGCCATCGGCAGACTATGTAGATCGAGTTTTTGCTCACACTGACCGAAACGTGCAGACGCTCCGATCGCTTCAACAGATGTACGACACGGGCCGCCTTAACGGCACAGGATACCTTTCTATCCTCCCCGTGGATCAAGGTATCGAGCACTCCGCTGGTGCGTCGTTCGCTAAGAACCCCGAGTACTTCAATCCGGAAAACATCGTCCGATTAGCGATTGAAGGAGGGTGTAACGCTGTGGCGACAACCTACGGAGGGTTGGGCCTCGTGGCTCGTAAGTACGCGCATAAGATCCCGTTCATCCTTAAGATCAACCACAACGAGCTCCTGACGTACCCGAACAAGAGCGACGAGATTATGTTCGCTCGTGTTCGTGACGCGTGGAATCAGGGATGTGCCGCTATCGGTGCGACGATCTACTTCGGCTCTGACCAGTCCGGTCGTCAGATCCAGGAAGTTTCAGCAGCGTTCTCAGAGGCGCACTCTCTCGGAATGGCTACGATTCTCTGGTGCTACGTTCGTAATAACGCGTTTAAGGTTGCGGGCGTGAATCATGAGACGTCGGCTGACCTTACCGGCCAAGCGAACCACCTCGGGGTTACTATCGGCGCTGATATTATCAAGCAGAAGCTTCCCGAGAGTAACGGAGGATTTAAGGCGCTGAACACTGGCGGATCTTCCTATGGAAAGTTGGACGAGCGCATGTACACGCATCTCTCGAGCGATCATCCGATCGATCTTGCGCGATATCAGGTAGCGAACTGTTATATGGGTCGTATCGGTCTCATCAGCTCAGGAGGGGGATCGGGCTCTAACGACCTCGCTGACGCTGTTAAGACAGCGGTTATTAACAAGCGCGCTGGTGGTATGGGTCTTATCTCAGGACGCAAGGCATTCCAGAAGTCTATGAAGGATGGCGTGGCGATACTGAATGCGATTCAGGATGTATATCTCTGTAACGACGTAACCGTTGCGTAACGTGAGTTACCATAATCCCGTTATCTGAAGGGTGCACCGTGCGCGATCGTCATGTGGTTGTATTCTCCGGAGCTGGGATAAGTGCTGAGAGCGGGCTCAATACCTTTCGTGGACCAGGGGGTCTGTGGGAGGGCGAGCCCGTTTCTCTTGTAGCGACTCCAGAGGGCTGGAAGAAGGACCCCGAAAGAGTGCTTCGCTTTTACAACGAGCGTCGTAAAGCGGTGCGGGCAGCCAAACCGAATCCTGCGCACCTCGCACTAGGGGAGCTTGAGCAGATCTTCAAAGTAACCATCATTACCCAAAATATCGATGATCTTCACGAGCGGGGAGGCAGCACAAACGTGCTTCACCTCCACGGAGAGATTATGAAATCGAGAAGTTCTCTCGACCCCTCGAAACTCTTTGCATGCGAGGGCGACATAGTACTCGGCCAAAAAGCAGATGATGGTTCGCAGATGCGGCCACACGTAGTGTGGTTCGGGGAGTCTGTTCCTATGATGGACTCTGCGATAGCTGTTGCCAAAACGGCCGATTTTCTGATTGTGGTGGGAACCTCACTTGAGGTGTATCCGGCCGCGAGCCTCGTCGACTATGTTCCGTTTGAGGCGACGAGGTTTTTGGTTGATCCCATGCCATCAGGGCTGACCGATGAAAGCTTCCACATCGTTGAGGCTAAGGCGTCAGAGGGGGTGCCTCGTGTAGCGACGCAGCTTCGCGCGCTGATGGCATAGAGCGCTCACAGTACGTGTTGTCGAGAGCGCCATAAAGCCTTTCGCGCTCTGTGCGCCGCGAAGAACTGAAAGTGTCCGCTCCTCTTATCTCTCTATCGATTTCAACGTGACGAGCGACCTCTCTACCTGGGTTCGCAGTTCCGCTACATGGCTATCCAATTCGTTAAATTCAAAGAGGCGACCCTTTGAATGGCGGGGTGTCTTCGGATCGAAGAGGTCGGCGACCTCCGCCCCTAAATTAAAAAGCTCCAGAGTTCCGACAAACGATGGCACCTCTAAAAGTGCCCGAGCTGCAATGATAGACTTTGCGGTCACGTTAGCGACGGCGCAAACCATTTCGGCCGGAACTTCCGGCACCGTAGCGCAACGCATCGTGTCGACATGGGTAAAAAATCTGCCGACCTCCTTCATCGAGCCTTCGATTGATTCAAGCGCGCCAAGCGCGTCGCTCAGTTGGGAGATTCCACGCAGCTTAGCCGCGGGCATTCTAAGTTCCGATTCGGGGTGCCGTTGAACAGTGACCATACAACAAAAGACCATTATTTTCTGCGAAATAGCAGAAGCAGAGGAGTATACCCAAGTTGAACAATTTTCTCAAAAGGCCGACCCTCCGGCCGCGTGATCTGATCTCATGAGGGGTTTTAAGACCGCATCTTTAGGGATCTATGTACCATTCCGAAAAGCCCCGTGAGGACCTTGAGCTCTCGTGTAGAGATCCGCCCTCGCCGAGTGATGTTCACGAGCATGTCCTCGATATGCTCTGGTGAGTTGTCATTGAGAAAGCCAACATCCCTCGCCGTACGAAGGACCATCTCCGTGAATTGGGAGAGCTGGCCGCTGGTTGGAAGATCCTTCAAGTCGTCTCCGATAGCGCTTAGCGGAACGCGACGAATGGCATAGAGCGCAAGGATGACCGCTTGCGCAAGATTGTACGAAGGGTTTGCACTGGAGGATGGAATCCGAATGAGATTTTGGCAGAGTGGAAAGTGTTCGCGACGTAACCCTTGCTCCTCCGATCCGAAAACGAGGGCCACTCTTTTTTCTCTCCCGGTGGATAGAGTAGAAGCCCACTCTTCGAGCAATCGCTGGGACATCCGGTGACTGCTGCTATCAGAGGCGAAGCCAACTACCTCGTGCGCGTCCACCACCGCCTCTGCGAGGTTTGCACATCGGCGGGCATTTACTACTATCTCCTCCCCCCAACACGACACTCCCTTCGCGATCTCCAGATTAAAATCTGCAGGTTGAACGAGACGGAGATCGGTGACGGCTAAGTTGCTCATCGCGCGCGCGACCGCGCCGATATTTCGGGGGTCTTTGGGCTCAACGAGGACGACCGTAAGGTGCAAGGATTCATCCGAAACGAGGAGATCTCCAAACAGTTTATTTTGAGGCTTATCAGTCATCGCAGATCCCTTCACCTTATCTGGTTCGAGCGGTCGCCACACGAGGCGTTGTTCGAAATTCTTGCAACATTTATACCCGTCAGCCGTCGCTCATAGTAGCCTATCCCACAGTTCTGGGGCATCATAAGGCCGACTCTTTTAGGACTGCGAAACGTATGGCACATCGCGCTGCAATCACTTGGCCCCTTCTTGGCGGAATTTCTCAAAAAGAATTCCTCTCTCGGTACTGGCAGAAGCGTCCCTTGCTCATGAAGCGGGCTATCCACCCATTTCCTGACCTCATAACTCCTGAGGAGATAGCAGGGATGAGCTTGGATGAACGAATCGAATCCCGGTTGATTATTCAGGGGCAAGGAAAGAACAAGTGGCAACTTCAGCGTGGCCCGTTTAAGCCCTCAACTTTTAAGAAGTTACCCAAGAAGAAGTGGACGGTTCTAGTCAACGGCGTTGATCGGTTCGTTCCATCAGTGCACGCTTTTCTCGATGAGTTTTCGTTCATTCCGTTTTGGCGAATGGATGACATCATGATCAGCTATGCTGTGGACCAAGGAAACGTCGGCGCGCACGTCGATAACTTCGATGTGTTTCTTGTGCAAGCGTCCGGCAAACGGGAGTGGATGATCGAAGACCGTCCTGTGCTTAAGGACGAGTTCATCCCAAATCTTCCCGTTCGTCTTCTTAAGAAGTTTAAGCCAACGCACCGATGGATTCTGGAGGCTGGTGATATTCTCTATCTTCCGCCGCGCTTCCCTCATCACGGTATCGCGCAGGGCGATCGATGCATGACGATCTCCGTGGGATGTAGAGCGCCTTCCGTGAATGAGATCATAAATGAAGTGGCTTCAAACGCGCTCTCACGTACCGATGAATCCCTTCGTTATTCCGACCCTGATCTCAAGGCTCAACAGCCGGGCGAGATATCCTTGGATGCGGTCAAAAAGATAAGGGGACTCTTAGAGAGGGCGCTTCTCTCGGAGGAGTTTCTCAGTGATTGGTTGGCCCGATTTACTACGGAGCCTTACTCTGACGTAAAGCTCCTTGATCATGCACACAAGGTCTCCGCTGCAACGATAGCCAAAACGCTTCGGGGAGCAACGGCGCTCGTTCGAACTGAGGGCTCTCGAATGGCCTTCGTGTCTAAGCGGAGAGAGTCGATTTCGTTCTATGTAAACGGAGAATGTCATGAGGTCGCGGGCAAAACCGCCGCACTCGCGCGCGAGCTCGCGAATCGCCTGGTGTTGCCGATATCCGATATCCAGACCTATTTGAACGATAAGGGGTGTCAACAGCTCCTATCGGGATTGCTCGCGTCAGGAGCGATCATCGTAGACGTGTAAATGCCCACGTACAGTGACGAAGAGATATTGTGTCGGTTTGGACTAAGCGGAAAAGCCCAGGGAGTTGTGTGTTCTACAACTCCGAGGGGCCCTCACTCTGAGCCGTTCTTTTTTCGTCCACACAATTTGGAAATCCATCAACGCTCGATGAGCACACCGTCCCCGCTGCACAACATCGAGGGGTGCCATTGCCGGTGCACAAGGTTCCTCCAGAGTTGACGCACGCGGTCTCGTTGGCGATACAGGTTTGAATGAGGTATCCCAGGATCTCAATCGTGGTCTTGCACTGCTCGGTATCATTAGAGCAGCACATCGTCGCTTCAGAACGCATCCCCGTAGCGGTCTTGCAGGCGGTTTGATTTGGGCCGCATGCTGAGAAGCTACAGAACGCGATACCTCCACCCTGTGCACACGAGGCTTCCGGCGTGGACGGGCAGCATGCTCTATCTCCCTTGCTGGACCGGCACTCCTTACCATCAGGGTCTTGGCACCCTCCGCTCTTCGGAACGCATCGTGCAACTGGATGTCCCCAGGTGGTGAATGTAATGCAGTCCTCGGTCTTAGGATCGTAACAACATGCGGAGCCACCTCTCTTGGTAGGCTGTGAGCAGCTCTTATACGGGGCGGCACACGTTGGCGGCGGGGCGCATTCTGGCCTCGCTTTCCCACTTTTTCCGAGAGTCTTTGCGCCTCCCTTGCCCTGCGCCGCCGCGATACACTGTACCGAACAATTGACGCAGGAGCCGCCCATGTTGCTCGTTCCAGGGTCGCACTCCTCACCCGCTTGAATGATTCCATCTCCGCATACCGCTAGCGGTGGTACTGGGGTAGCGGTTGCGGCGGCGGTTCTGGTGTCTTGTACTGGCGGCTGCCTAACAGCGGAGCGGCCAACGGTCCGATTTTTAGCGGGGCGGAATCCCTGTGCCGAGTCGATATTCGAACTCTCTATGTCGACAAAGGCGTCAGAAGGGCAGCGAAGTCTTACCGATGAGAGTACCACTGACCGATCCAACGTGATCGTTATAGGGCCGACAGGAAAGTCTGAACCATCCTTGTGGGAGCCCATAAGAGTCATCGCCGAGAGGGGGATCGTTTTGGTAACGGTCTCTAGGGTGTCTGAGAGGTCGATCTTTCCCTCGAAAAAACGAGCACCCTTGGAGAACGGATCGTAGAGCCGTACTCCAATCGTGCCAGAGCCTCTCTCCTTGGTGAAGGATCTCACATCAACCAGGAGTGCCTCGCATCGAGGAACCGAGATCGTCCCGTTAAGAACATTTGACAGGGAGTTCGAACGCCCCCGATCGGCGTCCCAAAGTATCGATATGAGACCACGGGCATCGTCGGAGATCTGCGCCTCTAGGGCATGACCTGTTATTGAGAGTGAGGCGGACCCAGTCGAGGATTCGATGATGCCGGTTACTGTGCGAATCCCCCCAAGCGCTACAGCGGGTCTTGTGTCTTGGGTTAGAACGCCAGGACTCGTCGTCACGAGATGTTGCTCGGTATAAAAAGAATCGATCGAGAGATCTAACGCGTTAAGTTTTCGCGATGGCGCCAGGAGAAAACAACAACCTAGAAGAAACCAAACAGATCGAAGCGTGAACGACATGGACCGTACTCCCCGGCTCTCACCTATGGAGCCGTAGGCTATTTTACCACGCGTTAATACCGGTCACGACATATAAAATCACCTCAGGACCAGTCTCATTGGAGAGATATCGCGGCGAATTGGGCGGTGGTGGGGGCTGTACCGGAGCACGTGAGTGTAGGACCCTCTCTGCACCAGGAGGTGCAACGCCTTTGGACGAGAGGTACAATCGCTACCCCTGTCACGGGACCGGAGCGGCATTCTCGGAGCTGCTCGAAAAAAACAAAAGAGAACCAAAAGCAACAGGGCGATAAAAAATGCACCTCTTATGCGCTACCCTGAGTGCTAGGGAACATAATCAACGTAGGCTCTCAAACAGGGAAGTTTATGCGCCCTCTCCTTCTTCGAATCTCAATTCTCCTCTCTATCTTCTTAACTAGTTGCGCGAACGATAGCGGCGATGCGGGTAGCTCTGGAAACGAAAGCTCCCGCGAAGACGGAGGTAGGGGCACTTCTCAATTAGAGCTCTCTATGTGCGACACGCGAGATCTCGACCAGAGCTCATCCAAACAACTCGCGCTCCTCTTTACCAATAACACCGAATACGGTGCTTCGATGTCGTTTTCAAAACAAGCACCTGTACATTCTATCAGCGTTCACTTCCATGTCATCGGGCGGAGTCGGGAGGAGCAGACGCGAGAGGTGTCGGATGAGGCGCTTGTTGAACAGATTGATGTCCTTAATCGGGCGTACTCAGGGGACATCGGAGGAGTTGATACGCCATTTCGGTTTACTCTGGGAAGTATCAATCATGTGAATCAACCAGCGTGGCGAGTTATTGAACCGGGTTCAAAGGAGGAGAGCTCCATGAAGGGATCTCTTCGGGTCGGTGATGTTAAATCGTTGAACGTATATATTACCGATATCGTTCCTCCGAAGGACCAAAACATTAAAGGAAAGATCCTGGGATTTTCAACTTTTCCGTTTACCTACAGGCTTAAGCCGGAGATGGACGGGATAGTACTGAACTATCGAGCAGTTCCAGGGAGCGATGTCGCGAACTACAATACTGGCCACGTTTTGGTGCATGAATCTGGTCATTGGCTCGGACTCCTGCACACCTTCACAGGAGGTTGCGAGGGCCCAATAGACGATCTGATATCTGATACCCCTCGCGAGGCGCCTCCGACTCCGGGTGCATATTGCCCCGTTGATCGTGACTCATGCCCCGGAAACCCGGGGATAGATCCAGTTCACAACCACATGGACTACACCGGAGATAGTTGCAGAACCGAATTCACGCCGGGACAGGTCGCGTTTATGCGTTTCAATACACTTCTATTCCGCGGATTTCGGTGACGGGAACGGCATGCCTTTTGTGTCGATCCACGAGGTCGTTATGCCGCCGCGACGGTCACCCGCGTGTCTCTGTGCGTAAGTAAGGTGTGATAGACCTCGATCAGGGCGCTTCGAATCGGAATAGCTTTCTCCGCGAGACGCCTCTGTTCGTGAATATACTCCTCACGTCCCGAGGGAGTTTCAATACGAATCGGCTCAAACCCGCGATCTCGTAGGTCATACGGGCTCGCCCTCATATCAATTCTTCGAGCGTCTGCCGCTAGCAAGAACGCATCCGCGATTAATTCACTAGAGCTCCATGGGGCTATTTTATGAGCGAACTTATAGAGATCCATCGTGACGTGAATGCACGCACGTTGGTCGAAGTTTACGGTAGCCTCTCGGCTTAAAAGATTGCGATTCAAGGGCGCGGCTTCCGGAGTAAAGAACCGGAATGCGTCGTAGTGTGTGCATCGAAGGTCGGAGTTCTCAACGATCGTGTCTATCTCGGCGGGCGAGAGGCGGAGGGGGACCTTGCTGTGTCTTGGCTGATCGGATCGATACACCATTGCCCACTCATGGAGTCCAAAGCAGCTAAATTGAGCCGGACGTTCAGCGATCGATGAAAGATATTTATGTGCCCAGGAGAGGAAGGGGACGCGACGCTCCGGAAAAGAGGATACGGGGATGAAAAACCCGTTGTCCATAGGGAGGAAGTCTTCGGGCCAATCTAACTCTTCATGCGAGCATGACTGGAGCAGCACCCCGGCCCCAGGGCTCCATCGTCTCAGGTGTGACGGGCGAAAGGGATAATACTCAAAGAGAAAGTCGTACACCGGATCCGCGAGGTTCCGAGATGAGCGATTGATGCGGTCGTCCGCCCACGCGGATACCCGTGCGGTATGGGAGTCTCGACGAACGCTCCACTCTTCACGCGAGAGCGTGACGGTGCCTTTATCGAAATCCGAGGGCATTGCGCACTCTCGTAAGGGTTGGATGGGCAAGCTCCTTTGCTTTTTGCGCTCCCTTTTTGAGCTCGTTATGAAGGAGCGTTTCGTCTTTACGGAACTCGTTATAGCGTTCGCGCTTCTCCTTTACATGGTCATTGATGACCTGGAAGAGCTCTTCTTTTGCGTGCCCCCAGCCTAGGCCTCCCTTTTGAAGCCGTCCTGCGAGGTCATCAAATTGAGCCTGCGAACCGAAGTAGGTATACAGATCGCCTACAAGGGAGCCTTTAAGATCTTTTGGCTCTTCAAGGGCGGTAGAGTCGGTCTTTATCGACATGATCTTCTTGCGCAGAGCCTTCTCGTCGCAAAAAAGAGGGACCTCGTTATTGTACGACTTCGACATCTTCTGACCGTCTAGGCCAGGGATAATCATGACGCGCTCATCGATTAAAGCCTCCGGAAGCTTAAGGATGTCCCCGTAGAGTGCGTTCAGGGAGCCTGCCATATCGCGCGTGAACTCAATGTGCTGTTTCTGGTCCTTTCCAACCGGAACTACATCTGGTTCATACATGAGGATATCCGCCGCCATTAAGACTGGATACGCGAACGTTCCGTGGTTTATCTCAAGCCCCTTTGCCAACGAGTCCTTATACGCGTGAGCTTTCTCCAGGAGCCCCAGTCCCGTTACGCAACTGAGGTACCACGCGAACTCGGTAACTTCGGTGACATCTGACTGTCTAAAGAGGGTGTGCTTGTCAGTATCGAGTCCTAGAGCCAGCCATGTTGCGACCTGATCGAGGGTCTGAGTTGCAAGTGCATCTCCGTCCCGCTGCGTTGTCAGTGAGTGGAGGTCTGCGATGAAGTATATACACTCATAGGTCTTGGTAAGCTCAAGTGCCGGAAGGAGCGTCCCCAGGTAGTTACCGAGGTGCAGATTCCCGGTGACTTTAAGCCCCGTGAGAGATCGTTTCTTGTTGGTGGTCATGAGAGTCACTTCTCCTTACGATATTAAACGAGCTGTCTCGTTGCAGCGGAGTAAAGCCCGCTTGTCTGATATGAAGCTCAAGCTCCTCAGGGCTCATGGACCACTTCGTTGCGGTCGGAGCGCCAGCTTGGGACACGACGTTCTCCTCCATCATAGTGCTTCCGATGTCGTCACACCCTGCATGAAGACCTATCTCGGCGACATCTGGCCCACACGTTGGCCAGCTCGATTGATGGTGCTTGATATTATCTAGAAAGATACGGCTGAACGCTACATTCTTCAGGTACTCAACAGCTCCCGCGCCATATTTTGCCGCGTGGCGACTTCGACCCAGTGATGTGCGCTCGTTGAATTGGTGCGTCCATGAGATGAACAAATTAAAACCAGGATGACCTGCCTTGATCGATCTATCTTGCAGATCTCGCAGGCGTTCAAGGTGATGGACTCGGTGTAGCAACGACTCTCCGAAACCGATTACCATAGTCGCTGTGGTAACGAGGTCGAGTCTCTGAGCCTCCTCCATCACCTCGATCCACCGATCGGCTGAGATCTTTTTTGGACTGATGCGCTTGCGCACTTCATCATCAAGGATCTCTCCTCCCCCGCCTGGGAGTCCGTGAAGGCCGACAGCCTTCAAGTCTCGCAGAACTTCGCCGGCGGTACGTCCTGAGACGAGAGTCATCTGATGTATCTCAGAAGGAGAAAAAGCGTTGAGGTCGATCTTGAACGTTGTGTGCAACCAATCGATCATCTCCAGGTAAAAAGAGTAGGGAAGCTCGTCGTTATGACCTCCTTGTAGGAGGATACGAGTAGCACCGAGCTCTTTCGCTTCAGCGACCTTTTCAGTCATCGCTTCTCGCGAGAGGACGTAGGCCTCAGGGTCTCGTGGATTGTGACGATAGAAGGCGCAGAACGAGCAATCAGAGTTGCATACGTTCGTGTAATTGATATTTCGGTCGATCAGGTAGGTGACGTCGGGCCGAGGATTATGACGGAAGCGGACGACCTGAGCGAGCGTTGCGAGCTCTGAAAACTCAAATAACCGCCACATCTCAAGCGCTTCATGCGTTGAGATACGCTCGCCACTTTGAACTTTCTCGGTCAGGAATTGTTTTGTGATCACGCCTAGCTCTCCCGTATTTTGGCTCCTATTGTTCGGGTAAATTGAAGAAATGTAAAGTGTTGGGATGATTGAGATTTCTCGCAAAGAATACAATAACTTCGATTGCCCCTGCTCAGGGCCCATGGGACAATACGAGGGTGATTGGTGGTCGAGGCTGTTAGCCTTCCACAATCAATCGAGAAGGGCAGGGGGATGACGTCCACCATAGTGTACTTAGGGATAGACCAGGGATCGAGCTCCACCAAGGGAGTGCTCGTGGATGATAGTGGCACCACCCTCACTGAATTTGTGGTGGCGGTTCCTCCTCGTTTGGAGAACGACCGAGAGGTCGAACAAGATCCGGAGGGTTTGTTGTCCTCCGTGGTTGAGATCTTTCTCAAAGCCAAGCAATGGGCTCCGCAGCATCAGTACGAAATTGCGGCTGCCGGTATCGCCGTTCAGCGATCGGGGGTTCTTGCGTGGCGGGCGCACGATGGTACGGTCGTTCACCCGATGATTACGTGGGCGGATACTCGGACCTACCCGATAATTCAAGATTTAGGAAAAGCCACAGAGCGAATCTCTGAACTAACCGGCCTACCGACTCTTCCTAATTTCGCGGCGGGAAAGATCCATCTCTTGCAGATGCAGCATCTTGAGCCGTCCATAAAAGTTGGAACACTCGACAGTTTTCTTCTCTACCGCCTCAGCGCTCGAGAGAGATTTATTACAGAAGACACGATGGCTGCACGTACGATGGTGTACGGGCTCAAAGACTCATCCTGGAACGAGCGATTGTGCCGCGACTTCAGGGTTGATCGAAAACGATTGGCCACCATCGTGCCCTCGTTGCACCGTCACACCGTCTTTGAGGGGATTTCGATGACGGCCCTCCTTGGAGATCAACAGGCTGCCGTGCTCGGTCACGGACGACACGAGGGCCACGCTCTCCTTAATTTAGGAACGATAGCGTCGCTCTTGAAGGCGACGGGCTCGGAGATAATCCAGAAGACTGGACTCATGACGAGCGTACTTTATTCCCGAGAAGTTCCGGGAAGCGGTGACCGCACCTCGCAATACCTCATAGAAACAACCTCTCCGGTGACCGGAAACGTCTCGATGGAGCCGGTGCGTCGGGGATGGTGCAACGACTCAACGACCATGAACTCGATGTGTAACGAATCGTTTGCGACAAATCCGGCGGGAATCGCGATCGCATATTTTGTGCACCACCGCCCCCACCCCCCTTATTTTCCGGCGAGCACCCCGAACGTGCTCGTGGCACGCCCCGAAGCGACAATTGCGGATAGAACGCGGGCAATAGTTGAAAACGTCGGAAATCTCGTCATCCGGATGATCGAAGAATTCTCTGATAAAGGTATTCTTGAAAGCTCGTCAGAGATCTTTACCGCGGGAGGTGGTTCTGAGCTGGACTTTCTCCTCCGCTACATCTCCGATGTGAGCGGAAGAACTGTTCATCGACTTGCGATGCGCGAGGCGACCGCGAGAGGTGCGGCGTTCGCTGCGCGGGCAAGCCTTCTTGGATTTGAAGAGCCGTATGGTCCGGCTCCTGAAGAGGTTGTCACTACGTATCAACCCACAAATCCAGACCGTCGTCGCCGCTATCTGCAGTGGCAGCGCTTGGAGCAGGACGTGTTAAACAACCGACTCCCCGCTCACGCCGAGGTTGAGACGTGACAAACGCCATCCGTCAGACTGCTCGATCGTGCGCCTCCCCATCCTCCGTCGATAGTTGAACTAACCAGCCTATTGAGAATCCCACTTTGCAGTCTAATTATCGGAGTGTAGAACGTACGGGTGTCCCAAACCGAGGTGATCTGTGGAATCGTGCCACTGTTTGCTTATCGCCATGGCAAGGGGGATATTCCAATCACAGAATGGGGGAGTCACGTTTACAGACTCTCCCAGCGCAGCAACCAGCGGGAGTCCAGGTCAGTTGGCTTAGGAAGGTGGAGATAGATGACACATAGTACTGTTTATACCCGTACGGTCGTTTCTAAGTTCTCGGAGACCTCTGCTCCGGGAACCCTCGAAGTCATCGAGTTTGGGCAACGCGATCGGTTGAAGCGAGGGGCGGTAACAGCGCTCAAGTGTCTCGGCGTCACGCTCGTTTGTTTATGTATTCCCGGTGCCCACTTCGTTTTGGTACCGCTCGGATTGCTCCTTACGCCAGTGATTGTGTTCATAGTAGCCCGGATACCAACAAAGATTCTCTCCTCCAAAGTTTCTTGTCCGAAATGTCACGCTCTCCTTGCGGTTCTGTCGACGAAGGAGAGATATCCCCTCTACGAAAACTGCTCCGCCTGTCATCGTGAGATCACAATCACGCCGGCGTAATGAGGTCGTCGACACTGTGAGGACAGGTTTCGTCCGCACAAGTTTCTTCCCCCTCGCTTGAGTCTCCCAAGGCTTCCACCGTGACTGAGCTCATTAAAAGGAGCCGCCTTTCACAAGTACCCTTCTCCAGCGGGAATGTTCCCGTTCAAATAGGAAGGATGGAGGAACCAT
Organism: Bdellovibrionota bacterium; assembly: GCA_044237895.1. GTDB lineage: Bacteria > Bdellovibrionota_C > UBA2361 > UBA2361 > OMII01 > OMII01. The sequence continues at coordinate 2,257 of JBIIEK010000012.1, read as the reverse complement.
GTTAGGTAGCGAGTATCCGTTATTACCACAAAATTTCTTAGGGGAAGATGTAGCGCCTCTTTTTCGGTCGTTTCGACGCGCAGTTGATTCGATGTTGAAGGAACCTTGGGAACCGAGCCCTGTATGGAGCGTTCCTCGCGAGTTTTACCCACAAGTCTCAGTCTCAGAAGATGAGCGGCAGATTCGCGTTCAAGCCGAGTTGCCGGGGCTTAAAGAGAGCGATGTCGAGATCGTTTATGAACCCGGCTATCTCACGGTGCGCGGCGAAAAGAAGCAAGAAGAGAAACGTGAAACTGACACCACGAGGTTCTCAGAGTGTCGATACGGATCCTTTGAGCGTCGGATCCCTCTTAGAAGCGAGGTACAAGAGGGACAGATCCAGGCGAACTTTGATCGTGGGGTTCTGACAATCTCCCTACCAAAAACAGAGGCTGCTCGCGCACAAGCCCGGCGAATACCCATCAAAGCAGGGGCTCCTCAACAACTTGAGTCCGGATCGGGGAAAACTCGTATCCAACCCAGCTCTGAGGGGGCGCAGGCATCGCACTAACGTATCGTACGCTGGCGGTTGAATTCGGACCGCCAGCGACATTAAGAGATCCCCCCGGCTTCGCTGAGAGTGCGATCTCTCTGTGCGTCCACCGCTTTTTCTGAGACCTCACCATGCGGGGTTAGCGGTGCTCTACAATAAATCTCTGAGGGATGATTTCCGGGACGATCGGGTCCTTGGCGACGTCATGCCGTTAAAAGGTCGGTAGATGTCTGATGAGGCACCCGGGGTAAAGGCAGTACGTCAGGGCGACAGCGATACATAGTGCGGAGCACTGAACAAGTGATACGTAGTGCGGAGCACTGAATAAGTACAGCTAAGTTCTACTCATGGTCAGGATACTGAGTAGAATTATCTCCTTTCACGGTACATCATTCCGAGAGCTAGAGCGTGACGTGCTACAGGGTCGTTCTGTGCAATGAGCCCTGCTTCGCGAACGTCGTCCTGCCAGGTCTAAGAACTCTGTATTAAAAAAGAAAAAACCCGGCTACCAATAATAGCCGGGTCACGAAGCGCAGAGCTCATTAGAGTGTCAGTATCTGTTGCCGCAGTAACGATCACAGATGGTCTGACTCGGGGCATTCACTGCAAGATGGTATCGGTTAAGATCCACCGTATTGGTACGCCGAACTTTATCCTTTTGGAATAAAGCAAACTAATCCTCCGTCTTGTAGGGTGAGCTACAAAGCGGCAACCCCCGCGTTCTGTAGGGATACGATAACCTCTCAAGGAAAGTGTCGCGATGATCGGAGTCACTGAGGAAGAGGAGAAACAAAAGAATTCAGAGGATGAGTTAGCTTAACCCCCAAGGTACTGTAGCTCTACCGTTTGCACGCTACCCCTTGCTACGGCGTGAGGTGAGAGTAGTGAGGGCATCGCCATCGAGCCTTGGTCCGATACTTAATCACGGCTATGACCGATCGTTAGAGAGATGTTAGCGCTGAGGGCCTGAACAGAATTCTCACAAATTGCTAACTCCAATTAACTGTTTCTTAATGCATCTTTCAGTTCATATTTTCGGCATGCAGACCGCAACCGAAGAGTCCTTTTTTGATTCAATTTCATACCACGAGCTTCGCGACGTTCAGTGCAACGAGCGTTTGGCGAAGTTGGTGGAGACGCTGTCCGATTTCTCTTTGCCTCGAATCGATTTCAATGAGCTTCTACAAGAGCAGCTACTTAAGGCAAAGGAGCTTAAGTCGCGAATTCTCGCGCCACCCACGATTGGGGAGCGTTTCTTGAGTCTCATTGAGGGCCCTTGGGCGCCAGCGGCACACGACCTTCCTGATCGACGAGACCTATCCCTCCCAATTCAGGAGCTAGCTCCCTTTCGGAAGCCCTTTAAGGATGGAGTAGACCTTTCGAGCCGACTTGCTGTGAAACGTCAAGTTAGTGAGAGCGAGCACAGGTGGCCTCTTACGCGTTGGAGTTCGGTTTATGAGTACGATGTGCCGATTCAAAGACTCCCGAGGGACCTTCATGGATTTACGATTCTTCACCTCTCCGATATTCATTTTCTAAAAGGCTGTGAACGTCCGTGCGATGAACTTGCCCAAGTTGCGAGATTTCTGGAGACTGGAAGGAGAAAGATCGATCTCATTCTCCTATCTGGCGACGTCATTACTCGGTCACCGGAAGACCTCAACAAAGAGGCCTTACGACAGCTCAATCGTATGAGTGATGTGTGCCCCCAGTCATTTATGGTTT
>JBIIEK010000014.1:0-29741 GCA_044237895.1 Bdellovibrionota bacterium | reverse complement strand
CGGCGCGGGGGGCGCCCCCCCCCCCCCCCCCCGGCCGCAGGTACAAATGTTTCGACGCGATTGACGTTGCGAGTCCGGATGCCCGTCCTGGCCCTCCTTTTAGGCACCTCGCCCTCTTGCATTCAATATGTCATACAGTGATGAGCGTATTTTTTAAGGGCTCTTGAATGTTACTTCGCGGGACGGCGATAGTTTCCGTGCTTACCCTCCTCAGCCGACTCCTTGGCTTCGTGAGGGACCTCCTGGTAGCACAACTCCTTGGCGCCTCCCTCTTCGCCGACGCTTTCTTCGTCGCTTTTCGGATCCCAAACCTTCTGCGAAGCTTCGCCGCAGAAGGTGCCCTGACGTCGGCTTTTGTTCCGGTCTTTTCATCCGCCCTGGCACAGGGAAAGGATCATGCGATAGAAACATGTAAGCGTGTGGTAGGATTCGTTCTCTGCCTCACGGTCCCGCTGTCCATCGTCGGAGCACTCTTTGCTCACGAGATCGTGGGACTCATCGCTCCGGGCTTCAGCGAGGATCCTGCGAAGCGGGACCTTGCTGCTTCTCTCACACAGCTCATGATGCCCTACATCATCTGCGTGAGCCTTATCGCCATCGTCAACTCAGCGCTCAACTCGCTCAAAATATTCGGTGCGTCTGCATGGGCTCAGGTAACGATGAATCTCGTTCTCATCGCGGGAGCCCTGTGCGCCCTCCCCTTCGACAAAAGAACCGCGACGGTGATACTCGCCCTCTCAGTTCTCGTTGGTGGAATCGCCCAAGTGCTCGCGCAACTTCCAGCTTGTCGGCGCACGGGGATATCTTTGTTGCCATCCAAAAAATTATTCTCTCCTGAAGTGCGAGATGTTGCGCGCCTTATGCTCCCTGCCACCGTCGGTGCCTCGGTGTATCAGATCACGATATTTCTCGGCACCCTGATGGCCTCGCTCCTGGGAGAAGGGAGCATATCGTGGCTCTTTTATGCCGATAGAGTGGCTCAATTTCCGATCGGAATATTCTCGATAGCCCTTGCCTCAGTGCTCCTGCCTACTCTCGCCAACGCTTCGGCAACCTCAGATTCAGATCGATTTCGTACCGCCCTCGGAGACTCTCTCCGCTTTACCAGCTTCATTATAATCCCAACCTCCGCAGGAATGTGGGCTCTCGCGGAACCTATCACCCAGCTCTTATTCCAACGTGGGTCGTTCTCGCCTCACTCCACACTGATGACCGCTAACGCTATTAGAGCACTCGCCCTAGGGTTATGGGGTACAAGCTGCTACTCAATGATCTCGCGCGCGTTCATCGCACGGAAGGATACCATCACTCCCACCTTCATCGGCCTCTGCTCACTCATCATGTACCTCCTATCGGCCGTTACCTTTATGGGGCCAATTCCGCAGAGCTCGGGTTTGTTGGTCGATTTTTTAGTCGCCCTCCAGCGCTTCATGACAACGGTCGCTCCATCAACTCCGGCATTAGGTCACGTTGGCATCGCTTTAGCTTCCAGCATAGCCTCTCTTGGCGCACTCCTCTTGGCAGCGCTCATCTTTTCGCGGCGATATGGCCAGTTTCCATGGAGGACATTTACGCATTCAACCGTGAAAAGTCTCGCGGCCTCCCTCGTAATGATCGCTGCTCTACAATTCCTCAGAGCACCGGGAAGCTCTCCACTCCTTACCCTCTTGACCGGCATCCCTTTGGGAGCGCTTCTCTACGCGATAATCTCGATGCTTCTTCGATCCCACGAAGTCCGAGACACACTTGCGGTCATCCGCAAACTTAGAAGATCATAACGGCAACGACCTCCCCACTCGGTTGGCATTCCTGCATCAACGGGCTTTGGTTAGAGCTAACAGCTCAGAGTTTTCATTCACTCCATTCTAACTTTTGCACGCGGGCCCCCGTCTTAAGCCCCTCACTCTGTGCGTAATCCCCCATGACACCACTTTATGGCCGAGCTGTGCCTCCAGCGTGCATCCCTTAAACTCAGATACATTTCCTTTTCATTGAAAGAATAACCGCCATACTCAAGTCTCCGGAACCCAATCACAGCACGAGCTACCCTACTAAAAAGGGGCGGCTATTTTCCGGGCCATACCCATACCGCTTCACAAGAGGGACGACCAGGTTTCAACTACTTGAGCTACTCGAGTTGATCTTCTCAAAAATAGTGGGTCAACTATCACAAGGGTGTAGCTACGGGGCAATAAAAGTGCAGATTGAGAGCGCTTCACAGAAAGGACCACGCGATTCTTTAAATCTGACGGAACTTTCTGTCGGAGCGGCGCAGTCCCGCATTTCGCTCCCCCCCGACCCCTACTTTCAGGCCGTATGTGAGGTTATCGCACTGCGAAGGACCCTTCTAGCAACTCATCCAGATGTCCAACCAGATAGAGAGGAAAACAATTGGCAAGGAGTTCCGAGAATTGTCCGACAACGCGCGGATTCGGGACAAGGGATCTCTCCGGCCTATCCGGAGTATTCTCCAAAAACATGGCAGGAGAGGGATGTGCCCTATATTCCCATTGAGATCTCTGATGCTCGGGCTGAGATTGAGCGACTCCGTGTAAACCTCCTTGAAGAGGGTGGTCGGTTTGAGAGATATGAAAAATTAAATGAACTACTCGATATCCTCACGAGCAACGTTGCTCACGTACTAGCAAATGACAAGGAGCTGCTCCCCCCTATCGAGGCCTTCCTTGCAACAAACGCTGATATGATCAGCAAAATATCGAGGGAGTTCCTAGATAATATGACCCCAAGTATAGAGACCTTGGGACGTCACATCTTTGAGCTCAGCAGACAACGCTTTTCGGCAACCGATATTGCACGGCGTTATGGAATCGAGAAAAGCGACCAACGCTTTCCTGACTACCTACGTGAGCCTGTGACTCTCGAAGAGGCCATGGCTGCCGTTCGAAATTTCTTCACAATCGACGAACCGTCCAGTCCACTGCACCGTGCCGCGATTGGTGCTCTTATGTTGCTGGAACAGATGCCGCGAATACAAGAAAGGTATCCCTATAACCAAGGCACTTTATCCGAATGCGACTCCGTGGAGATCGATCACATCGAGAGGACGGCACAGATCACAATCTTCGAAAGTCCTCCAAGACCATATCGAACGCCAGACGAGAATCAATTGAGTGAATTCCTGAGATGGGAGGTCTGGTGGGATGAGGGAATTACCTGTCCAGGGATAAAGACGCTCGTTCGGCACATGGCTGAACTTTTTCTCCATTCGGCGCCGGTCTCACGAAGATATGGCTTAGCGGTTATCAAAGAACGATACCACTCTCGGGGAACGGATCCTGAAGATCCTTTGAATGCGAATCCTTGCCCGATACCCACATCAATTGAGCTCGTTTCCTTCGACTCAGAGTATCATAGACACATCAAACGAAAGCTCTTACCCGCTGCCAGGGAACCGAGTGATATCCTATTTCGGGACCCGGAGTTCCAGTCGATGGCGTTGCTCAGTGCTACCAACTTTATGGTGCCTCTACGAGCAGTGGAGATGTTCGCCGAGGCAACACAGACGGCGAATCGAAACAAAAACGCCACGCAACTCAGTATTAGCGACGTTGTCTCTACCTACCTACGCACCATAACTGGCCCGTTGGAGCAGTATGTTCACGAACAAAGATCTCGGTATTCCCGCGCATTATCGCCGTCCGACGTAGAGAGCCATTTCACTTTTGAGCACCATGTATTTAGTGCGCGTCATGAGCAGTTATCGTTCAGAGATTTGCATGACACCTACCCAAGAGGTGATATTCCCGTTCTCGCTCTCGAGGCGCGTCGCCTCATTCGAAACGGTCAATTGTGCATCCCAAGCATCGAGCTGACCCGCGCGATCATGACGGTGGTCTACGACACGTGGTATCCGGATCAATACGGAGGACGAGAGCCTCCAATGTGCAACGTAACTCCTGCGGACCACGCACATACATCGTTGTGTCAAACGCTGCACACGCTCTGCTACCTAGCTCAGGGAATCCCAGACCCGAGCTCCGCCGTAGAGTCCTTTTCACCCGACATCTTACCCGAGACACCGGTAAACTATCAGGGAGTCGGTCGTTTATATCATTGGCTCCGAAATAGCCTGCCATGGATCCTCAAAAAGGAGGGCGATCTAATGTGGGCCCTCGATTTACAGACCGCAACGATTACGGACTCTCAATCAAGTTTGTACGAATGTCTCAAAATGCGCATGGGCGTTCCTGAAGAACCCCGTCCGATCTCAGTCGCAGATCTCATTTTAGCCTTTCAGCTTTCTCACTATGTGGTCGCGATAGCGTCTGAGTCTAAAACAGCGGCCACTGTGACGCAGCAGTCTCTCCGACCTGACCAGAGATCAACGATCATCTCTCGTATCATAGAGAACCCAACTCCCAACCGAGCGACCTGTTCGGCTAGTTTGAGGGCGGCACTCCGTGGACTGATGTACGGGAAACCTGAACCCTATGCATTCGATGACCTTAAGCAGATAGCTCCCATCGAAAACCTCAATGAAATGGGGATGGCTGGGTATATGCTCATGCGAGATCTCACGATTGAACCGTGCACGTTAGATCACCTACGGGTCGAGCCAGGGCTTCTTGCATGGAACGAACGTGTATCCAACCCGCATGCCAGGGAGGCCACTCGTGACAGTTCTTTCTTCAATTCAGTAGACTCGCTAGGTGACTTTGATCTGTGGGCGCCCTATGTTTCCGTGAAACAAGCCTTCAAACTTGAGCGTTTGTTTGCTCATGCGATTGGAAGAAGTTCTGGCACCGCTCTTGTGCGAGAGTTTTTGCACGCGAGTCATCGTCTTAACGTTTCGTTTAAAGATGATCCGCGTCTAGAAGAGCTCCTTTCCCTAACGCCAGATGTGCTTGCGGCTACGTATAGGGACTTAATCAGGGAGACCCAGCATACGCTAGCTGCTGAGCCGTCGCATCTTGTAGTAGAAAAACCTCTCGACACCGTTCTGCTATCGGATGCTCTAAAACGGAACCGCTCATCCTCCCGGCTTTCCACGATCGATATAGTGCAGCTCCATGAATCCTCTCTGGCAAGCGGTATGGCACCTCCCCTCCCTGAATGGGCCACTCCTGGCTCGACCTCCCTTCCATCACGCCGCAAACAACGCGAATCCCTTCGAGGGGACTCTAGCTTCCTAAAACTCTTTGAATTCTGTGACGTTATTGCGACTAATTTCATCCATCCCCCAGTAGAATACGACCCCATGTTTCAGAAGCTCTGTACATCAGTGAGCGTAGCACTCCTCAGAAAACTCGAGACACCGCACTACTCGATTAGAAATCACCTTATAGGCTCAGATACCTTTGTGGCTTCTCGTGACAATCTCATGTATGCCAATCATCTCTTGGAGGCGCTGCTCGATGCAGTAAATGGCGCGTACGGAAAATCCACCTGGGCGCAACCTGAGTTTAAGCAGCAAATTTGGGATGAATTAAATATGGATGGCCTTCTTAAAGAGGTCGACTCCCTTTTTGTCGAGTATCAGGCTCTTCCTGAAACGAAGAATCGCCGTGTTATTGAGTTTGTTCCAACACGGGGATTACTCATGGATTTTGCCGGCGATATCTGCGGCACGTGCGTGTCTCGATTGAATTTCATCTCGGAGAACGCATCGGAGGGATTTTTTATACCTTTTGTGCGCGCTGGGAAAACACAGAATGGAGACGATCGTTTAAAACGCCCTGAGGGTGGCGCGTTTGTGTTTCGCGGAACGCTGGACGATGGGCGTCCAACACTTGTTATTCGAGGATTCAATCCATCTCACGCCTTAATGAACGAGGTTTCGGTGGGAGACCTGTTCGAACAATTCGCAGACTATGTCGCTTCTTGTGGCAAGCAAGGAGGCGTCCCAACCGTCTCGATTCCCGAGGATCCACTCTGGGGAAATGCTCTGACAAATCGTCGATACGCGTTCATCTATTTGAAGAACACATACGAAGCGAGCGCTCCAATCACACTGTCTCCATCACAGGTTTCTGGTTTCAACGATTGCAGTGTGAGCCACGTGAAAGTCGTTCGAGGCTAAGGGCACCCTTTGAGGAGTACGATTAAACGGATCTGGTGCACCCAGCGCTCTTTACCGTGACCGAAGATTCAAGCCTGGGCCAACGAGATCGAGCATCATCAATCGCTCGCCGGGCAGCGGACCATCGGCGAGAGTCTTGAAGCCCCAACCTCTCTGGTAGAACTTCTCAACATCCTCTGATGTAGAGAGCAACACCCTTGCGTTCGGATTGTGACTCTCCTCTTGTCGAGCTTTGATGTGACTGAGGAGTGAATCGACGACAACCCGTCCGAATCCCCCACCTCGCTGGTCAACGTCGACAAATATCCACGTCAGACTCCAGTAGGCGTAATCGAACGGCTCCTTCGCCGCGACCCCTAGCCCCACGAGACGATCACCAGGCTGGAAGACGCCTACAACACCGGAGCCGGGCGTCTTCATGATCTGTTCAGCTTCAATCCTAAACTTATTCCCGTAGAACTCTCCCCAACCTGGGTCGCGGACAAAAAGTGCTCGAGCTTGGTCAAGCTCCTGAACTAAGAGCAGCCTGCTGGAGCATGTTCCTAGCCCGGCGGTTAAACTGGGCGACACTTTCGAATCAGTTATAACAGGAACCATGAGAACCTCCTCTTCACTGTTCTAGGCAACCTCTCGATTCCGACCATGCGTCCACGCGGACATCAGGGGATGAGGAGAGAGTTTAAGGGTCTCGTAGACTGGACTTACCGTTATGCTGGAAACATACGGCGCAAATCTCCGTTGAATATCATCAGCAAGTACGGGCACGCTACGCGAATCCTCAAAGCGTGCTCCAACTTGAAAGTTCCATGCGCCGAGCACCTCTATAAGATACGAAATCGAGGGATGCTTTGAGCAATACTCGCGAAAGGTATCACGCATAGCCTTCGGCATACTTCCAGCATGCACGTGTAACGCAAATGCGAAGTAGCCATCATTAAACGGCGGAATCGTGAGCCCAATTCCAACAAGAACGCCTCGTTCTCGGAGAGATTGCTCGCGATACGTGACCGTAGAGGCAGGTGCACCAAGCACTTTTGAGAGCTGAGCACTTGAGAGTTCCGGAGAGGTGCCGAGCGCATGCAGTATCTTATGGTCGAGGGTATCGAGATTGACGACCTTCTCGGTAGTACCATACGAGATACTTGTCATCTCGCTATCACCGACTCCAAGAAATTTTGGCTGAAAGAGCGTCACCGAAACGCAGGTAGAGATGGATACCTCGAACGCGGCACCTTTCACGGCGTTACTCAAAGAATCGACGAACTGAGTTACATCTCCCAGATTCCTCGCCACGATCATCACAGCTAGATGATACTCTCCTCCGACCGTGCCAACGTAGGTCGTATGCGGGGATTCTAGCAGCGCCGTCAAGAGAGCCTGCCTCGCCGAGGGCTGCATGAGTTGCGTACCTATGAACAGAACGTATTCACACAATCCTGCCGCATAAGGATTAACAAAGGCCCGATATTTTATCGCTTTCTTGTCGAGTAGCTTCTGCAGACAATGACGAGCCACGTGCTCTCGCAGTCCTGTTTTGTGAGCGACTTCGCGCAGTGACATCTGCGCGTCGAAGTACAGGCACGTAACGATTTTTCGCTCGTCTTCGGTTAATTTCACACCATCCTCGCGCCTAGAAGCGTACGGCCCAAACGAATCTAGTATACGTGTTAGGCATGGTCCAAGCAAAGAACTCGATTCCGAGAGAATTGTTCCTAGTGTCGGGAGGTTACGTGACCCCCATCGCTTTAGAGCGCGAACTTTGTCTCAGAGACCGCGCGGTGAATGTCCGCAATTCCTATGCGTTAAAATCGGATAAAAATCTTCAGATCTTCGATAGCTTAGGATCGCTCCGGCAAGCTTTTGGGACAGTTTAGAACGCGCAGTTTCTGTTTTTAAAACACACACAGCTCGTCCATGTCAGGCAGGCGGGGTCAAAGAAAAAAGAGAAGCAGCACGGAGACATCCCTCCTCCGGCCGAAGGGAGCTGAAACACCGCACCCTGAGCGCGTAGCATCTCCCTCTCATCCTCCCACACAGCGTCTTACACACGGGGAGAAAGCTCTGTTTAGAGCCCGAGAAAGTCTAACAGAAAATTCCTCACCGGGGTTTCCTTCTTCAGGAGTCCGAGCTCTTGAAATACCGAATCCACCAGAGCTCGTGAAACCCCTCCAGGGCCCTCACTCTTCTCGAGGATCTTAGTCATCGCGGTTTCTGCAAGGGCCGCAACACTCTTTGGGATCTCTCGTTGGGAATCTTTCTCCTCCCCAAGACTTGATGGGAGCCAAACTTCGTGGGTGGTTGAGCGCTTAGCTAACTCGGCCTCTGAAACCGAGACCCACTTGATAGGATTGCCCAGGAAATATGAGAAGAGATCCCTCTTACTCTGAAAATCGGCCGGCAGGCGGCACACGGCGATATTCCAGCTCTCAAGCCCCCGCACCACCCTGAGAATTACACCATGGGCGCCTTCCCGAGAACATCCATACCAGCGCGCAGAGCCAACGTTTTCGAACTCCGCAGTACTTAGTGACGCGTGCTCACACCTGGTCGCCTCGGCTACAGCCTTCATTATTTGAAAAGGGGAATACGGTCCATCCGCAATCTCTCGAAGAATCGCGCGTGGGGTAAGGATCGAAGCCTCTCCTCGACGGGCCAGATACTCATTCTCTCTCTTAAACGCCTGATACTCGGCGACACCATCTTGTGTGTGCGCAAGCTCGTGAACCACGTAGGAGGCGCGAGAGGCCGCCTCCCGACGCCACTCGTCGGGATTCGGATATGCGGCTCGTTTTGGGAGAGCTCCCTGGATAGCGAATCCTTGAATGGCGAGTCCGAACAATTCGTATTCGGAGAGCGCCGGGGCGCCATGAGCTTCCTTCTGCAGAAGGTCCCCAGAAACTATGGTGTTCAGTAGGTCCATACCCGAGGGCGGATCTACCCACACAACATCACCCCGGCCCGCTCGTCGCAACGTGAGCACGTTCGCCTCCGGAAGTGCGAGGATCACCTCTCTTCCCGGTGATAATCCGATAGACGAGAAAAATTCCTCTACTCGCATCTGTCCAGAGCTCAGGGCTCGAGAAATAGAGTGAAGGCGAGGCTCATCAAGCGGGACGACATGAGGGCCTCGCAGAGATGGCGGTGGAGAATCAGCGCCTCTCTCAGGGCTTGGGAGAGAGAGGAGATCTCGGAATGCAACCGATCCGGGCGTCAACGATACGCGCGACGCTCCCGCCGCGCTGGTGGCGTCCGTAGGTATACGAGTCGAGGGATCTAAGCCTTTAGTCGTTATCATGAAACGCTCTCACGAGCAGAAAACTGCTCCCTCACGATATGAGGCTATCAGACTCAAATGTCGCTTTCTTAAAGAGCACACCTAATGATCTGGAGAGCTTACCACCTCTCGCCCCGGATTCTAGTATCCCCTTCGCCGCGTTACATCCAGTAGCTTGGCTACACAATTCGAGTTCATGCCCTCTTCCCGGGAGGCCTTAACCAGGACACAACCAAGCGTTTGTCCCGAGCCCGAGCTCCTTTTTTCAAGAAGCCCCGCAACTTTCTGCTCAGCGCTCCGATTAGGATTCGAAACAAACGACGAACCCTTAGGAGGTTGCGTGATAACTGCCCGTCTTCGAGAAGCCCCGTGCGCACCCGAGCTGATCCTTGAATGCCATCGACTCATTATCCAAGAGGCACAACGCGAAAAGGCTAGAGTCCTTAAACAAGCGAGAAAACGGGCTCAAGCACACGCGCAGCACGCTCGCCTCGTTGGACACCGCTCCGGAATGGCACAAGGAGAAAAAAGGTGCCAAGAGGAGCTCAGAAACGTTCTTAAAGCACTGGAGAGTACGTATCACGAAGCCTCGCGGGTAGCCCAACGTGATATCCTGAATGCATCTTCAAGACTGGTCGAGAATATCGTGTCTGACTGTGTAACCCTCAACCCGGCGATACTGGAGGGATGGATCTCTGAGGCTCTCTCTCAGCTTACCACTACAACAACCCTCACCCTGCGATACCATCCTCAATATACCGAACCGCTGGCTCGTTTCATCGCCTCCCCACCATGTGCCATACGATTTGAAGTGGACCCGAATCTCCACGATAAGGATTTTCGAATCGAGTCAACGTCCGGGGGGATTGAATGTTCGTGGAGGGATCTCCTTCGAGAGCAACTTTCAATTCCGCGTATCACTCATGAGTAGTCCACCATGACATCGTTACCTCCCCTTTCTCCCCTTACGACCACAGGCAGTATCGTGTCTGTGCACGGCACAACAATCATCGCGAAGCTCCCTCGGGCGTCCGTGGGAGACCTGTGCTGGATAGAAACTCGGCATCGCGGAGCTCTCTACGGGCAGATAATTTCATTCCAAGACACTCTTTTCTCCCTCGCGCTCTTTGATAATCCCGACGGGGTATATCCGGGGACGATCGTTCGAACGAGAGGAGGTCAATTAGAGATACCGGTAAGCGATGCCTTGCTCGGCAGAACAGTCGGCCCACTCGGCGCACCGATCGACGCGCTCTCGGAGCATATCCCCGCCTCATCGCGACGCCCCCTCTTCGCAGAGCCTCCCTCGCCAACCTCACGACCTCTTATAGATTCCGTCCTCTCTACCGGTATTCGATCAATCGACGGCATCTGTACTATCGGCCAAGGGCAACGAGTGGCTATATGCGCATCTGCGGGGGTAGGTAAATCGACACTCCTCGGCATGATTGCTCACCGAGCTGCCGTGGATGTCATCGTGGTGGCATTGGTGGGAGAGCGTAGCCGCGAGGTCAGGGAGTTCATCGACGAGACGTTGGGCCCGGAGGGATTAGCTCGAAGCGTCGTTGTGGTGGCAACAAGTAGCGACTCATCGCTATTGCGACAAACGGCCCCCTATACCGCCACAACCATCGCTGAGTATTTCAGAGACCAGGGGAAACGCGTGCTCCTCATCGTGGACTCGCTGACGAGAATGGCACGAGCTATTCGAGAGACGACCTTATCAGCGGGCGAGCTCCCAGTCCGTCACGGATATACCACATCCGTCTACACACAACTTCCGCGACTACTCGAACGAGCGGGAACAGCCCATCGAGGTTCCATTACAGCGCTCTATACGGTGCTGACAAATACAGATGACGATATCGATCCTCTGGCAGACGAAATAAAGAGCCTCCTTGATGGCCACATCGTACTCCGACCTGAAATAGCTCAACTGGGTATCCGTCCCGCGATAGACATCACCCAAAGCATCTCAAGGCTTTTTAGTCGCCTTAACACTATCCAACAACAAGAGGCTGCTCGTGGGGTTACGCACGCGCTACACCGACTCATTAAGGAGCGAGAGATTATCGCCCTTGGAGGCAATCCAGATGCGGAGCTGCGCACTATTATAGATAACCAACACCGTATCGTTGCGCTCCTCTCTCAGATGACGAATGAATCGACCCCGCATGAACGCGCACACGAGGCCGTATCAGAGGTATGGAGCCACCTAAAGGGTGCTACTAAGAACCTATCGAACGAGTGAGATGGTATCTTTGATAATCTCGCTCGCTGTCGATATGACACGTGAGTTAGCGCCATATCCACGTTGGAGGATGATCAGGTCAACGAACTCTCCAGAGAGGTCAACATTAGCGGCTTCCAGAGATTTACCGAGGAGCTCTCCTCGCGGACCAGCACCCGCGACACCGACAGCAGCTGTTCCAGCATCTGGAGTAGCAGCATAGATAGAGGAACCTGCCCTGATGAGACCGTCATTGTTCTGGAAGACCGCAGTCGCTATCGTTCCGATCGTGGCTTGTTTTCCCCCACCCATTAACGCGTATAAAGTTCCGTCAGCGCCTACTTCATAGCCCGCGATATCACCGCTTCCCTGGCCATTTTGAGTTACGTTCGTAACCAGGGAGGCTCCGGCGAATTGTGAAAAACTGCCGAAGTCGAAGGCGATAGCAGAGGCAGCCGCCCCATTTCCCCACGTGACATTCGCGTTAAGAACCGCCGCGGCAGCAGATTCAGGAGTCATTCGTCCAGTTGAATCAAAAGCAAGGGTAGCTTGGCCGACAAGCACTGGCTGATCAGCCGTGCCACCCGTCTCGGAACCATTCACATAAGCCTGAACGGTCCAGTTATTCGTCCCCGTCTTAAAGAAGCTCACCACAACATCATGAGGTTTTCCGAGCGAGTCATATACGGATGAAACCGTACTGTACTCGTCCTTAGCGGAGATCTCCTTGAACGTCGCTGGATTCGTAGGAGGCGCCGACGTAGTCGCCGATACGCTTAGGTTTCCGAAAGCTTGAACCTCTGTTGTCGCTACCGGATCCACTTGAACCTTACGCATATCGATACTTGTAAGGACCGTGCTATTCGGGTCGGTATACCCGAGAACAGGCTGCCCGTCCTGCGTTACAAGAAGCCCGTCCTTATTAATTTGAAAGGAGCCGGCGCGGGTATAGAATGGCTGTTCCTTTGATCCAACTACGAAGAAACCGTTACCACTAATCGCTACATCAAGGTCCCTTCCTGTTGAATTAATCGGGCCGGTTTCAAAATTAGTTTTAATGTGGTGTACGAAGACACCATCACCAGCACCTGAGACGACCTCAGCGACACGGTCATCTTGTCTCTCTCCCAAGAGATCTGCGAAGACGGCCCTCTGGACCTTATATCCGGTGGTATTGGCATTCGATATGTTATCACCAGCGACGGCGATAGCCTGGCCATGAGCGGTTAGACCTTCCCTGCCCGTATTGAGTGCGGATTCTATTCTCATGGTTGCATGTACCTTTGTGCGCCTTTCGGCATGGGCAATCCATGCCCAAGTCCACGTATGTGACCGGGGAGATGCAAATCTGCGGCCATCTTACCCGCCCCGGCGGTATGCAAGTTCAACACCTTACCGAAGCATTAGTGGCGATATCGACGGGAGAACTCGGCAACAAATGCTCCTCACTCCCTGTTTCCTGGATCTCCTTCAACCGATATAAGACACCGTATGCATATCCTTATCACCGGAGCTGGCGGATTCCTCGGCAGCGTTACCCTCCATCATGCACTCTCCCTCCCGGGAACAACGGTCACCGCCCTGCGCTCTGGCGCCCAACGGACATCCCTATCGCTCGCTACGAACGAAATTGCCCTAGACGAGGCGTTATCGCTAGAACACCTAGCCGGCGCCCTACAAAAATCCCCCCCCTCTCACATCCTTCATATCGGGGCGTTATCGAGCCCCGAAGCATGCGAGAAAGACCCCGTAACCGCAGAAAGATCAAACGTCACGACGACAAAGCTTCTGTGTGAATATGCCAACCTCATCGGGGCACACATCACGCTCGTATCAACTGACCTGATCTTCGGCGGGGCGAAAGCCTCCGCGGAGGGATTTAAACCTGAAGACCCTCCCTGCCCAAGTTCAGTATACAGCGATTCTAAACTACGCGCTGAAAGGCTCGTTCTTGAATCCAGTCGAGGCGCAGTGGCACGCGTCTCTTTGATCTACGGACACTCACCATCACCTATGAAAGGGGTTCTTGGATGGATAGAGCGATCCTTCAGAGAGAGTACCCCCGTACCTCTCTTCTATGATGAGTTCCGAACGCCAATTCACGTAAACGACGCAACGATTGCTCTTCTCTCAATCGCTCAATTAAACCTCGTAGGTATCTGGCACTGTGGTGGACCAGATAGACTCTCGCGAGTTGAGTTCGGTGAAAAAATCGCGCACGCTCTTGGATACGACGCTACGCTCATCAAGCCCACAACTCGACAAGATCCAGCTATCCGTCCAGCTCGGCCGGAGGACGTCTCACTCGATTCGAGAAAGCTTATTCAGAGTACGGGGCGCGCCCCCCTTGATGTTACCTCAGCGCTGAGGACCTACCGTAAGTGGTGTTAATCCCACTCGCTCGCGCGCTTCGGCACACTCGGAACTACCAGCCTTAAAGCGGCGACACACTGAGGGCCGCGATTGATACACCGCACATCGATCATCGTCCCCTAAAAAGCAGCATCCAGTCAGAAAGGGTAGCGGATGGAGCTGATACTCCCACTCATCTCGTCGCTGCCACGGGTCAATGCGACGCGCTTCGGATAGAATTCGTGGCTCTCTTGCGGCATCATTAATCGACACTAAGACCGGAAACGTCTTACAGCAAGCACCACACATATCGCATGAGATCTCTACGGAGCACGGTTCTTCCATATACCCAACGAAACCTTGGCGAGTCGGTATGCTAACGAGGATAGCGAGGAGCCAATCTTCCTAAAAGCCGAAAAATCAACTACCTATCTGGTTGTGGCTCCGCTAAAAACTACCGAAAGAAGCCGGTTCGATCCTCGATGCCCCCCTAATGCTTTTTTAGGCCATAAAATGGTTGTATACTTGTGGCGGTTAAAGACCGCGCAAAAGGAACTTATGAAAACGATCTTCGCCGCTCTTGTTCTCATGTTGACGATCATCTCCACCGCGCAAGCTCAATGCTACGGCGATGCCGCGGCCTTCGGATGCGGGACGTCTAGGGTTTCTGAGGACAGCCTCGAACGATTTGGCGATAACAGGTCCCAAGTAATACCAGTCTACGGAGACGCGCGAAGCTACGCTGACGACGCTTTTAGTGATAGAGAGACACGCGAATATTACCGCCGAGCGGTTCGTTCTCGATGGCAATATATGCAGAACTACTCTTGGTCGCAGCGCGCCTACATTGATACAATCAATGCTTCAGGAACTCCGGTGCGACGTTTTGGCAATCTCCCCTGGGCGCAACCTCGGTTCTAAGAGCGTACTCGTTTAGCCGATGCCCTCCACTCCCAAGGCCTTCCGGCCTCCCGGCGTACCCTTGGCTGCCTGTGGGACCAGCTATCCTATTGAAGTGCCGCAGGAGGGGCCTTTTTAGAGCACATAGGGGTACTTTCGAAGCATACCGTTAGCGACTCTCTATGACAGATAGCTCTACACTGACAACCAGAGGCCTTGGAGATCTTGAACGGTCTGCCCTGCGCTTTGAGAACTACAACGACGGATTTATCCTGCCCGATACCTTCCTCATCGTTCGCCTCGACGCGCATCGCTACGGGGATTGGAGCGAGTTGGCAGACGACTATCCATGTGGTCCCACGATGACTCGGGCACTCCACGCGACAGCTCGAGATCTCATGACGGCATCGTTCCGCGTAATTATCGCCTATACACATGGCGATGAGATTTCGCTCGTCATCGATCCATCGGAGAATGCAAACCCCCTTCGTCGAAGCAAGATCATCTCAACTTTCGCCTCGGCCGCCGCGATTCACTTTTTGAAACACTCGGGACTCTCTGCAACGTTCGACGCTAAACTGAGTGAACTTCCCTCGCTCGACCGCGTCTTGGAATACCTCTTCTGGCAACGACGATATTGCTTTAGGAACGCGACAACGATCGCCCTTCGAACAGCGCTCCGCGAACACGGCCATTCGCGGGAAGATGCGGAGAAGCAGATTATCGGAGTACCGGAGGAACAACGTATCGCGACACTCGCTTCCCTCGGCATTCACCTTACAGACATCCCATCTACAACACGACGGGGCGCTCTTCATTCATGGGAGACATTGACCCGAGATGGAAGGGAGCATTTCAAGCTTCACACCTTCACGGAACTCCCAGACGATGACGCCCAGTACCTCACACTGGTACAGACCCGCCTTAATAAAGCACTGAATATCCCAGAACGGTCGGTTGTAGTCGAAAAACCGCGGCATCAACACGCTCAACACAAATCTGCTCAACACCAACCTACACAGCACAAAATGACACAGCACAAAATTACACAGGGCAAACTTACACAGGGCCAACTGGCTCAGCGTCAACCGATACAGAAGCAGGCGCCTGCCGTTACGCAAAACATCCCGGCGAACCCGGACAAGCAGAGCCCGAAACCCCACGAATTCAAGAAAAACAAGAAGGCACAGGTATCCGTGTTTAAGATGCCCGCAAAATAGGATTCGATACCAACTCCATCGCCTATCCCAGACGCTACCTTGATGCACATCCCCGTTTAGCTAGAGCGCCATCCACTGAGAATCGACCTCCTCCACTGATCACGAGAGAGAGAGCCAACCCGATGACTAGAAGGTGATATTCAATCCCCTCTCCGGCCTGAGCACCAAACCAGTTCATAAAGAATCCATTGCTTGCGTGAGCCATTGAGGCAGCGCCAATCATTACGATCGCGAGACTTGCAGCACAAAAGCGCGTAAACATTCCTACCAGGAGCGCAGCCGCCCCTACGGACTCTGCCATAATTACGAGAAAAGCTATCACAGGAGACAGTCCGAGGGTTCCAGTGAAAAACCCCATGGTGCCCTCGAACCCATATCCACCAAGGGCTCCGATCGTTTTTTGCAGTCCGTGCGGTAGCATGACGAGCCCAAGAGTGACACGCCCCACTAACGCAGCCATAGTTCCGTCGGTTTTTATAAGGCTATTAACGCAACACTTCATACTGGAGCCCTCCTGGGGATAAGATAGTTGACGAAGCAACCATATCCAGCGATAGTTGACTCGTCAACTATCAAGTATAAACGTACCTCATGTCCTCCAAGAAAGACGAGCTACTAAGCGCATGGGCTGCCTTCTTTGTGGCCCACGGCCTCTCTATCAAAGAGATAGAAGATGACCTACGAGGCAAAACACCCCTCTCCCTCGAGGAATATGATGTGCTACTCGTACTCAGCCGTTTCCCGCAGGGAAAAACACGACTATCGAACCTGGCTTCCGCAACCGTCTTCACGAGAAGCGGCATCACCCGGATTACCAATCGATTAGGAGCTCGGGGCCTACTTCTGCGGGAGGTTTGCAAGGAAGACAGACGGGGAGCCTTGGCAACTATCACCCCCGCGGGCAAAGAGGCTATGCGCTCGACGTGGAGGCTCTACTCGCGGGCCATCCTCTCACTCTTGGAGCCGTGCTTCACTGAAAACGAAGCACAGCAGCTCTCACGACTGCTGCAGAAAGTGATTAATCGTGTCAGGAATGACCAACTCGTACAGATCACAACTCGACAGACGAAGCATTAAACTGTTCGCGACACAGGCACACCGCCGGCTAACACAACTGACCCTTAAGGGTTCGGCACAATCATGTACGTAACTCCATCAGAGCCCTGCGCACCCCAACAACGCCGTCTGCAATACCACTGAGACTCTCCGCCCACCGATTTTTTGACTAACGCCTGAGACTACGTAAAGTACGAGAACGATCACAAGGTCGTTGCAAACGGTTGTTTCATCGAGGTTTTGAATACGGAGAGTATTCATGGCAACTATCGCCAGAAAGCACTGTACGAACCTGCTTGTAGTGCAGCTGTATCGACGAGAATTAACCAGCCTGAAACTGCGTACATCTTCCCAAAAAGGATACGTCAGCCAAGCCTCTGGTTGGACCTACGCAGTCGCAAACGGAGCCGGCATCGGTCAGGTGCTCATCGAGCAAGAAGAGGTATGTATGTACTACGCCTCACAGGAACGGTGGGGCAGGCTTCAAGCGATACGAAATGAAGCCATCACGGCGAGATTGCTTACTCTGACTAAGCTCGAGATCTGTGATTACATCTCAGCCTGGTCGCGCGAGAAGAACATCTCCGGTATAGCAACTGGACTCAACGCAATCGATAGATTTTATCGTTGGCTTGAGAGAGAGAGATTTGTCAAAACGAATCACTTTCAGCTTGTTCGTAGCCAGCTAAGCTATACCGTGTCCGGTTTTACAACCTCCCTGGATAAAGCTAGAGAGAATTAGGCACTCAGCCCTCTTTAGCTCATCACGCGGGACAGCCAAGGTTTTATACCGCAACGACCGCGTGATGCTATCCTTTCCTATCCCAACGAATGAAACGCTCCACCCGACATCGTCGGAGCTTCAGCCGTCAGGCTCTTCCAACTACAAAGAGATCTTCCCGTAGATACTCTCAGTGACACCTGGAAGCTGGTCTACATGATCGGTGATATCGATTGATTTCTCGCACTCCCTGACAGCCGCGGGACTGAGATTCGACGAGTTCGAAAGGTGTCCGCAAGGAATAGCCGTCTCGATATGCTTACCAGTTTCAACATCAACCCAGCGAACCTTTGAGATCAAAACAGATGACTGCTTAGCGACGAACATCCCCTCTCCAAGGAAGTGGTGCAGACGCCCATCGACGCTGCGCTCTGAGCTGTACGCGCACTTATCGTCGAGGATGCTACACGGCTGAGATGAAGGGGCCCTTAGACCGACACAACCGGATAGACCGATGAGCGCCCCGGCATACAAGAACATCGTAATGGAGTAGGTCTGCTTCATAATGTGACTCTCTGGTAGAACCCTCCCCTAATCGAATTTTAAGCGAGGGATGCTTCACAAAAGAAGCACGGAATCCTAATGAGCTGATACGAATAGATTCTTTTTTATCTTGGAAGCGCCTCAGGCGCTGGCCCGTCTCACGAAATAGCTCAACCCGTACGAAAAACTACGAGTGACAGCCGACGGACGCGGTCGTGAAAAAGAGCCCCTGTGTCGGGACTCGACAACGAGAGACTGTTACGGGTCTGCCAAATCTAATAGAAACTCGCGGCGAGCATCAGGCGATGTCGGCGATGAAGGGAGAGCTGCCGAGAACGAGATCCCCCTAAAGCCATCACGCTCCGAGCTCCACTCTGTAACAGCCTCTAGCTTGATCGATTTAGCCGCAAATACATTGATACTGGTGGCGGGGGCCCATAGCTTTGAAACGATTGATGCCAAGCCGGACCAGCCGCGATTAAAGAACACCGACTTAAGGCGCAACTGCTCGACGTACACCGTTGTTGTGGGTGAGGTAACGGGCACTCTATATCCGCCGAACACTAGGCGCGGATACTCACTGTATCGCAGCATGCTTGCTAGACGGCGGGCAGAGATTCTCGATCGATCGTAATCGAGATGCGCCTTGGGGACTTGCAGATCCAATGCGCCAACCTCAAGCTCGAGATCAGGGGCGACATGAATCATCGCGAGCACTCCAGGATAGGCGTCCACACCTAAGCTTCGCAACACAGGCAACCCGAAGGGCCACATGGAATGAATATCCACTCGACTTCCGAACACCTCTTCTGAAGAGAGATGATACGGATAGTTGCCGAACGAAGTAGAAACCGGGGCCTCAAGATTATTAGCGCCCAGAACAACAACGACCTCTGGGAGGAACTCTTGTCGAACTTTGTCCAGAGGTGCTGGGTTCACAATGGGAGAGGTGCCATCAATAAGAAGAAAATTCGGTCGCACGATGTGCGTCGCTCTCTTCTCCAGCTCAGTCGAATACGTGACGTACGGTCGAACCACCCATCCAACTCGAGCGATACAGGCAACCTCAAGAGCAAGAGCAAAAACCACCCCGAAACGAAGCCCATACCTTCGAAGCGCTCTCGCATGAACGATACTCGCTAGAAGCAACGGAGGAACGAGTGCTAGAGATAGGCCGTGGACAAGGTCCTGCCACCACACTCGCGGATACGTGAAAAGGGAGTAATACAGGGCGATAAGTACAAACAACCAGAGCCGGGCGACGAGACGTCTTAACCTATCTCTCCTCTCAGGATACCCTGACTGCGTATCTCCTCCCACGTTTCGACGGGCCGATGCTGAGGTCACTCCGTAACTCCACGAGTAGATGCATTACCTGGCTAAGATCGTTACTCTCAGTCGTTCCAGTTCAACACACCTTTCTGCCATACGTAGATGAATCCAACGACGAGCACCGCCATAAAGGATAACATCTGCCACAGAGCGTACGTTCCGAGGTCCTCAAGGATGACAGCCCACGGGTACATAAAGATGACCTCGATATCGAACAGGATGAACAACATCGCTACGAGGTAGAAACGGATACTGAATCGGTGTTCTCGGACTGATGCCACCGGGATCGCTCCGCACTCCCACGGCATCTGCTTTGTCTTGGTGGCATTTTTGGGGCCCAACCACGACGCAAGGAGGACCATGAAGAGGAGAAAACCACCTGCCGCTATCGAGAGGAGGAGGATTCCGAGATATGGGTTCAACTCGTTCATAGAGACCAACCTAAAACGAAAAACGCACCCGAGAGGATTCGAACCTCTGACCACCCACTTAGAAGGCGGGTGCTCTATCCAACTGAGCTACGGGTGCCCATTACCTGCGGCCATGCCCGGACGTTACCGGCACACAGCCCTTCCGGAATACGTCAAACGGCATCCCTTCAGGAAGAGAAATGTATGTCATGGAGAGCGCACATTCAACTGAGGAAGCGTAAGAGTTTCAGTGGGTCAGGGATGTTTCGTACTATTTAATGCAAGACGGCGACGCTTCCAGCCTTAAGGTCGAGTCCCTAGAACGTGCCCCCCCTGGAGCCCTTCTAGCCTGAATTCATCAAGCAAGCACTGAAGGGGGTACCCTTAAAGACCAATATATTCGAGGGCTTAGAACATTCTCATAAAGACACCCTCTTAAGGGTGAAGCACTTTTCACAAAACTGAAGATTATAGGATAGAACAGCACCGAACTAATCGGTGACCGTTTCGACAAGAGTGTCGATGGCCAAGAAGTGTGCGACAGGGAATTACCTGTCACACATTTTGAGATAGACTGGGGAGCTCCCTCTCGTCTTGGCACACAACTGACGCAGGACGCGCAAGAAATTTTGTATTTAAGAGTTAGGTAGCAAAGTAAATGTCTGTCCAAGGCGCCAAAAAAAGAAAGATTTTTGACGGACGCTATGAGGTCATCTCCATCGTGGGGCGTGGCTCAGACAGTGTAGTATACCACGCTCGACATCTGGACGGACCTCAACAGGAGGTCGCGCTTAAAGTTCTCATCACCAATACAAACGCAAAGACCTCAGTATCCGAACGTTTACGGAAAGAGGCTCTCACTCTCGTTTCCTGTCGGCACAAGTACGTTGTACGCCTGGATGATTTTCACTCCGTTGCCGATCTCTGCTACCTGTCGATGGAGTACGCGCCCCTCGGAGATCTTCGCAAATACCTTACCGCGACTGGAAAGCCGTTAACTCCTGACTTTGGCGCAAAGGCTTTAGGGCAAGCGCTGGAAGGGATAGATTTTATTCACGCTACAGGGGTCCTTCACAGGGATCTCAAACCCGATAATATCCTCGTGCTGAACGAGAACGAGATTCGACTTGCGGACTTCGGTCTCGCTCTTCTTCCCGGAGATGAACTAGATCTAGAAGAACTTCAAAATGGTGTTGGCTCACTCGCGTATCTCCCACCAGAGATGCTCGAAGGCAAAGGATACGACACCCGATCCGACCTCTATTCGCTCGGGGTGTGCTTCTACGAAGCCCTATCAGGAAAGCATCCCTTTGAGAACGCTTCGTTGCTAGAACAACTGAGCGCTCGACACGACCAAAATATTACCCCCCTGCACGAGATCAACCCAGCGATCGCTCCGCACGTATCCGCTGTTATCACGAAGCTTATGCGTTATACACCTGCAGATCGTTTTGAATCTGCGATGGAGGCGATCCGAGCTCTTTCCAATCCCTCATTCACAGCGGCGACTACCACAACCTCAGCCACGAACACGTTCGAAGACGACTTCGATGACAACTTCGATGATAACGAGGACCTCGATCCAACGAGCTATGAAGCGGTCAATCAGGACACCCTCCAGAGGGACATAGACAAGCTCTTTGACCTGGACGCGGATGATGACTTCGATGACCTGTTAGAGCCGATTCAGCATCCCTTTGTCGCATCAAATACTGAGCGTGCAACTCGACCTACCGAAGAGCTTCCGATGGATCGAATCCAAAAACTCGTCGAGCACGAGGAGAAGCAACAGCAGATCCTGACTACCCGGAATGCGAAGATCGAAGATGAAGTTTCGAGCTACCGTGAGCCGGAAGAGGACCTTAGCGATATCCCCACTCGCCACATCAAAGAGAAGCGCCCTTCTCGAGGGTCACTCATACCCGCGTTTATATTCAAACTTCCCCCAATAGTGCGCCCCCTCGTGGTTGGCACAATGACCGCTGTTCTCACTATCGCTGTCATCGGGCTATTCAACCTAGCGCCGAAGAAACTCCTCCCTGGAGTGGTCAGCGACAGCTCGCCCATAGATGAGGAGATAATCCAGGCACCTTCGGACGACTTGCGCGATACGGGTTTCCCACACATTCAGCAGGGTACCTACGCCGGAAGTATCACGGGAATACTTCCAGGCATCACATCACCTCTAGCCCTTATCTCTCGTCCAGAGCACAATGAACTGACCGTTGTGGTCGGGATTGAGGGTTGGACACCGGTCTCAGTTTCAGTCCTGCAAGAAGAAGGTATAGAGCCTTCCTCAACTATCATTGCACGATCGAACGGAGTTCTGTTGAATATGACTGGGGAAGCATCCTCAGAAACGATAACTGGCACTTTCACGAACGCTATAACCGGGGAATCCGGAACATGGAGCGTGAAGAGGGTTTCGTAAGTACAAGATTATGGCCACACGGCTAAAAGCAGGATTATCTCGGGGATTATTGATTACATCCCTCGCTCTCTCGTTTTTTGCCCCGAGCCCTCATCCGGTGCGCGCCGAGGACCCAAAACCATCCATTCGGATCCAGCACACTCCTGCTGATACCAGCCAGCTTCCCGCTGCTGGAACGCTCATGCCGATTACCTTACAGCTGGAGAACTCCTCAGAGGTCGATGTAAAGATTCGCCTCGTTGGATCACGAGACGGCCGATTCATGGATATCGCCTTCCCAATGGGCGTTCTCAACATGTCCGACCGCCCCACATTCACGATCAACATCCCCTCCCCTAATGCGACGATGACGTATCAATTCATCATCCATCAGCCGAACGGAGAGATGACCTCGACTCCGAAGTACCTCATCCAGCGTAGCTGCATTCAAAATTTCCGCGTTGATATTCCTGAAAAACAGCAGGGCAAGGAATACAGCCGAGAGATCGCTACCCTCATCGCCAAGGCGAGATCCCTGGAAAGGGATACAGCCCGGCTAGAAACTGCTATCAAATTGGTAGAAGCGCTTAAGAAAGACCTACCTGAGTAGAGAAGAACTATGCTGATTGAGAACCGCTCACTCCGAATACGCTCTCTCGCCTCCCTCACGTGGATGTTCCTCACGACGACAGCACTTTCTCTCACGGCAGAGGCTCAGCTTCCCTCAACTGAGCCCATCTTGGTAAATGTTCAGGTAGAGGCGAAACCGGAGCCAAAAAAAGCAATCGGAATGGTACTCTCAGCGGGAGAGACCGTTGAGATTCAAGACGCAACCATTAAAAAAATTGGCGAAAAGCTCTATTCCATAAGCTTCCTTGTCGACCAATCTCTCGTAAGAACCGACACCGTCGCGACCGCCATGGCTTTTGATGAGCAGGGGCATGTGACTTTCGCTAACGTGACCCCTGAAATCGCGGCTGGGGCGCACAATGCCATCGCTCAAATACCCGAGTGCCCGATGGAGGACCCATCGACTATCGTACAGCTCGACCAACACGGGCCCCTACAGCAACTCGTGGACGTTCGTACCGAACGAGCAGAGCTTGCGCGCCTGAAACTCAGCCGACTACTTGATGAGAACTTCCTTGCAAAGCTTGCGCGTTTTGAAGAGGCGTTCGGTCTTCAAAAGGGAGAGGAGATTAACTCAAATCTTCCCCCTGACGTTCTTGTTGACCGTCTCTCGCGCATTACGCACTCTGTGAAGAAGTACAGAATGTTCAAGAAACAACCCGCAGCCCCCGTGGCGAACCCTGAATCGTAACGTAGTCGAAGCCCGTGAACGTCGATCGCGCGCCTCTCATTGAGATTCCCACCGACCTCTCACGAGTTAATGAAACGTTACGCACGTCGTACTGGTGCTTCACCCTCTATAAAGCCGAAGATGGCCCCACTTCACTCCTGGCTCTCCTCAAAGAACGCCTCCCCCATATCTCTTACGATTCCTGGGATGAGCGCTTCTATTTCGGCGGCATATACATCAACGGGCAAGAGGCCCGGCAGGATCAACCTCTCCCCCTGCCGTGTCGAGTCGAATATTACGAACCAAAATTTCCGATCTCAGAGGCCGCAAACCTCTTCCCTCTCTTCAAAGAGGAATACGTCATATTCTCTGATCAGCACATCGCGGTGGTATACAAACCGAACCGTCTCTCAAGTATGCCTGCTAAAGAGCAGCGACACTTCTCTCTAAAAGCGTCGCTCGAAAAGTTCTTTCAGCGCCAGGTGCATATGCCCTCTCGCCTTGATGTATCCGCGCAGGGTCTTGTCGTCGTAAGCATCTCACCAGATGCTCACGCTGGATTGCAGCGAATTTACGAAACACGGCTCGCTCATAAAACATACCGACTCGCGACCGATCGCACTGTTCCCTGGGACGAGCGCGTCGCTGATTCGAATATCGCCCGGCACCACGAACACGCCGTGCTTCGAACTGCGTCGTACACTGAAGGACAAAGCGCTCAGACTCACTTTGTACGCTCGCATAGAGGAGCCTCGAACGGGACCCCTTGCTCAGTTTTTACGGCAAATCCGATAACCGGTCGCACCCACCAGATTCGCGTCCACGCGGCATCTCTTGGTATCCCACTGCTAGGGGATAATTTTTACGGGGGCTCCTCAGCATCGTACCTGCACCTTGCGAGCGTGGCGCTCTCTATTCCACACCCAATAAGCAAGGAGATAAGGAACTTCACTCTTCCATCATCCCTCGCGCCCGATTGGACACATCCAGCACAATGACCGACTGTCGCCGAGAGCGTGCGACGCTCTCTCATGGTCGCTTTTGAAGATCCCCGCTAGAGGAACCCCCTTTTTTCGACTATCGTTCCGGTATGGTCACTCCCCTTAACATCACCGTAGCGGCGGTTGGCGGAGCGCTCGGCGCTTCGCTTCGCTTTCTAGCAGGCCACTATATCGGAGGGCTACTTCCCGAGGTCCGATTCCCCTTAGGAACCTTTCTTATCAACATCGCGGGATGCGCGTGCATCGGATTATTTGCTGGACTCTCCACCAGGCATGAGATCTCCGATGGGTTGCGAATATTTATTGTCACCGGAATTCTCGGCGGCTTTACGACGTTTTCGGCGTTCGGTTTAGAGACGGTTACGCTAATTCGAGGAGGGCATCTCATGGAAGCGATGGCCTACATAGTTGGAAGCGTCGCACTAGGATGCCTCGCGGTGTTTGCCTCGCTTCTGGCGACTGAATCGAAGCTCATCACGCAGTGAAATCTTTCAGGGTTGCATGTCAAGCGGCTGAGAGCACATGAGGTGATTGAAGTCATAGGCCGCGCGCACCCTTACCAGGGCGCGCCGATTGTTGTTTAGTTTCTGACTGTTATTCATTAAGGTGTGCCACGTCAGAGCGAGGAGAACAGCGAATAAAGTTCGCACTGCCCGCCCGAACAGCGTTTAAGGAGAGATGATATGTCCGCAAAGGTGATGGTGGTAGAGGATGAGGCGGTAGTCGCACTAGACATTGTCCAAGAGCTAGAGTCCGCCGGGTACTCGGTTGTAGGCCAGGTAGCAAGCGGTGAAGAGGCGATCCTTAAGGCGGGAGAGACAAGACCCGATGTCGTATTGATGGATATCCACGTTCAAGGTCCCCTCGATGGAATAGCCGCTGCGGAGCAGATCTCTTCTCGATTTAATATCCCCATAATATTCGTTACCGCCCACGCGGATGAAGCAACTCTTCAACGAGCAAAACTCACACGACCATACGGGTACGTCATCAAACCGTTTGAACCAAACGAGCTGCGCGCGAATATTGAGATAGCGCTCCATCGATTCCGCGGCCAGCCAGAGGCCGAAGACGAGGAGCCGCTTCTTCCTCAAGCCCAAGAGGGCGTGACCCTTCCCTCTGGTGTCGATGAATATCGCTACGAAGCGATCAGATCGATAGGGTTGTTCGATGGTTTAAGTGCAAAAGATCTGCAAGATTTGGTCAGCTGCGCAGTAATCCAGGACATTAGTGCGGGGGAATTCATCTCCATGGACGGCGAGCGCCCTAATTTTGGATTCATGGTTCTCTCAGGACGTCTCGCGGTCATTAAATCAACGCCGCAAGGAAAAGAATTGACGATTGATCTCCTGATCCCCGGCGATTGCACCGGCATGTTACGCGCTCTCGATCCCTCTGAGATGGACACATCGATACGTGGGCAGGTCGACGCTAAAGTTTTAGCTATTCCAACCCAGAACCTTAGGGGAATCGTCGAGAAGAACCCCTCCGTGTATCGTCGTGTAGCGGTCGAACTAATGCAACGCAATCGCCGTTCAAACGAACTCGCGCTTGGGCTCGCTCATTCACGGGTTGAGAGTCGTATCATCGCGGCGCTCCTTGCGCTTGCGCCACGATTCGGACGCCCAACAACGTCAGTCGATCAAACTCGCATCTTCCTTACTCGAAAAGAGTTAGCAGATCTCACGGGCACAACCCCTGAGACAGCGATACGAGTAACCAAGAACCTTGAGAGAGAGGGGCTCCTTGACCTCACAAAACCTGGAGTAATTAAGATCCTCTCCCTTCAACAGCTCAAAGAAGTGGTCGAATGATGCAAGAGGGGGCCGTGCTCCTCTCAAACAGCGCACGGACAGTTCTACTAAAAAAATCGCGGGCTTCCCTTGGAGGCTGGACGACAATGAGCTTGCGAGAGGCGCTCCATGTTGGGAGCGCCTCTCGCAAGATCCGTCGATCCATAGATACCGGGATGTGAAGCATCACCCACGTCCTAGACATTCCCCATTTCGCGCGACCCACCCCGTAAGACAGTGCAGAGAGGGACTAGTCCCCTTCAGCCGAAGAGACTCTCTTCCTGGTCGATTTAGTATCACCTCGAATCCGTTTTCCGGTTAATCGCTTGCGCTGACTTGCGCGCGTCTTCTTTGTTGGAATACGTTTCTTGCGTGGCGCAAGGGCTCGGCGCAAAAGGTCATGCAGCTTAAGGAACGCATCCTCACGATTTAAGAGCTGGCTACGATGCGCCTGGGACACGATCTGTATAGCCCCATCTCCATCGAGCGCGTTCAAAATATGCGGATGTTTACTCAGCCTCCCCTTCTGCTCCCAGGTGAGAACCTGAGAGTTCAGGAAATCAAAGGTGAGCGTCACCTTCGTCTCGACTTTGTTTACGTTCTGTCCCCCCGGACCGCCAGAGCGCGCAAAAGAGAATGCAACCTCATGCTCTGGAATCACAACGTGAGAGGCCCTCACGGGTCTTCCATTGCCAGAGTTATTCATCCCCCACTCCCTTTCGATTGTCATCCAAGTACACCCTCCCGCGAGAGGCGTAGAGCAACTACACCACATTCTCCGATAGTTGGTAACTAGCTAAGCTCACTCAATGAATCGACGCCTAATTCCTCTTTCCATTGTTTCAAGTGCCCGCAAACTGTGGTAAACCGCCCGAGGGGACCTTCTATGCCCCGCCCCATACTGCCGGGCAACGGTGCTCTGCGGTATGGCTGACGTACCCAAGTGTAGGTAGGAGTGTATTCGTATGGCGAGTCAATCTCGTGACCTTATCGTTCTAGGTTCTGGACCAGGTGGTTATGTAGCCGCGATTCGTGCCGCTCAACTCGGCCGACAGGTCGCTATCGTAGAGCGCGAGGCGCTCGGTGGTGTTTGCCTCAACTGGGGATGTATCCCTTCGAAAGCTCTACTCAGATCCGCGCAACTCTTCAACGACATTAAGCACGCAAGCACATTCGGTTTCACCACCGGCGAAGTGTCCGTGGACTTTAAGCGCATCATCGAACGCTCTCGTGAAGTAGCGACGAAGCTCTCCGGCGGCGTGAACTACCTGATGAAGAAGAACAAGATCGAGATCATCTCAGGCAACGGAGTCCTCGAAAAAGGTAACAAGCTCGTTGTGACCGACTCTTCGAAGAAGTCGACAACCTACGATTTCAAGGACATCATCATCTCAACGGGCGCTCGTCCTCGTCCGCTTCCAGGGATAGATGTAGACGGCGAGGTCATTCACACCTCTCGAACAATCCTCGAATACAAGCGGCTTCCAAAGAAGATGCTTATTATCGGAGCTGGAGCTATCGGTGTAGAGTTCGCGTACTTCTTCAATTCGCTAGGTACACAAGTAACCCTCGTTGAGATGGCGGATCAGATACTCCCTGTGGAGGACACAGAGGTTGCGCAAACTTTAGAAAAAGGCTTCACAAAGAACGGAATGACGGTACGTGTGGCTACCGCCGTCGAGGGGCTCAAGCGAACCGGCGCAACGGTAAGCGCAAGCCTCAAGGGCAAGACCTCCACCGAGCAGTGGAGCGGAGATGCCTGCCTCATCGCTATCGGTATTATGCCGAACACCGAGAATCTTGGACTTGAGAAGGTCGGTATCGAAACGAATCGCGGATTTATCAAGGTAGATGAGCTCCTTCGCACGAACGTTCCTCATCATTTCGCAATCGGCGACGTAGCCGGTGGCGCAGCACTCGCCCACAAAGCGAGCCATGAGGGGATCGTTGCGGCAGAGGTCGCGGCTGGTAAGTCGAAGCATCCAATGAAGTACGACAACATCCCAGGATGTACCTACTGTCAGCCACAAGTCGCCTCCGTAGGGCTCACCGAGCGGGCCGCCAAGGCGAAAGGTATTAAGTACCGCATTGGAAAGATGCCCTTCTCCGCTGTCGGAAAAGCTATCGCTATCGGAGAGCAGGATGGTTTCGTGAAGGTCATCATCGATGAAGAGGTCGGTGAGGTACTCGGTGTTCACATTATCCACGCCGAGGCTACAGAGCTTATCTCTGAGGCAGCTATCATCCGTTCCCACGAGGGTATCGCGGCGAGCGTGTTGGATACAATTCATCCGCATCCAACTCTCTCTGAAGCAGTAATGGAGGCAATGGGTCTTGCTCTCGGACGACCAATCAATTTTTAACGAGGCGAACGGAGATCGCATCAAGCTAGAGGTCTACGACCTCGGTGTGATCGATTACGCCAAGTGCCTTGAGCTGCAGCGGTCATATCACCGCAAGCTCATCGATGGCACTCAGGGGGATGTGTTGCTAACGTGCTCACATCCCCCCGTCATTACGTGCGGCACGTCGACTGAGGACGCACACTTTTATACATCAACCTCTGAAATCGAATCACAGGGCACATCCATCGTTAAGATCGAACGAGGAGGTAGCGTTACCTATCATGGCCCAGAACAAGCAGTGGTGTACCCGATCATAGACCTTCACAACCATAAAACCGACGTTGGTTGGTACATGCGTTCGCTTGAGGAGGTCGTACTGAAAACTCTACGCGACTACGGGATTGCCGGCATTCGAGTACCTGGCAAAACAGGCGTGTGGATAGATGAGAACTCAAAGATAGCGTTTAGTGGAGTTCGCATCTCACGCTGGTGCACCTTGCACGGCTTTTCGGTGAACGTCCTTCCGTGCGCAGAGCGGTTCAAACCTATCAATCCATGCGGACTCGGGGATATCAAGATCATCTCGATCGCCGAGTTAATCGCGCCCAAGCCCGTCGCCGTTGCCGAGGTAACGCATCGGCTTATCTCTCATTTCTTAAATATCTTTAACTACGAAGTGTAACGAGAACCAAGGGGCGCCCTACCCCCTTTGTTCATTATTCCCTCGGTCCTGCGACATTCGTACCTGCGGCCGGCGAGGCCGCCGGCCCTCCATCGGCCCCGCAACATTCGTACCTGGAGGGCCGGCGGCCTC
>JBIIEK010000128.1:0-8888 GCA_044237895.1 Bdellovibrionota bacterium | reverse complement strand
CCACTAATCAGCTTGTCGAGGTGCTCTTTGTCCTTTACGGGATTGAAACGCGAGGTTCCGAGGATTGAGCCACCCTTGTTGTAAATATTGGAAACTGATTCTGCATGGAGATCGATGACCGCTCCCGGTTCGCCCATGGTGAGATCTCGAAAGCCGTTAACGAGGCCCTTTACTTGGTAGCCTCTGTTGTTAGCTTCGATAACGCTTGAGCTGATAACTGAGTTGATTCCCGGGGCTGGGCCTCCGCTTACGACGATACCGAAGGCTTTGCGGGAAGAATCTGCGGATGAAGTCATGTGTTGTGACCTGCCAAAAGGGCTCTTTCAATGGGTGCCTAAAACCTTACCCGTACAAGGGGTAACACCGGAGCCGTTATCGTGACGGGCTAAATCCCATCAAGTGAGTGGTTGAGGCTATCATATTCCTTGAGAGCGGCAAATAAGGGTGGCGGAGGGATATTCGCCAAAAAGAAAGGGGGCTTACGCCCCCTTTCTCAACAGTTTGTTGCCTGCGAAAACGGTTAGTTTTTCGCTGGAACTCCCTGCTTGAGCCATCGATCGACGATGCCCTTAAAGTGGTCAACTGGGTATGCACCCTTCACAGCAACTCCGTTAACGAAGAAGCCCGGTGTTCCCTGGATTCCGTTCTTCGACCCAACCTCTGCGTCATCCTTAACCTGCTTAGCAGCAGCGTCAGATGCCATGTCTTTCTTAAACTTGTTGATATCAAGCTTAAGGTCAGTTGCGGCCTTAATGTAGAATTCAGAGCCCAACTTGTCTTGGTTGTTGAAGAGAGCCTCGTGGTACTCCCAGAACTTTCCTTGTTGCTGAGCAGCCCATGCAGCCTTAGCAGCTGGCTCTGCTTCGTTGTGGAAAGGAAGCGGGAAGTGTTTGAAGGCGATCTTCACGTCGTTCGGATATGCTTTGGCTACAGCCTCCATCGTCTCATATCCACGCTTACAGTATGGGCACTGGAAGTCTGAGAACTCGATGATAGTAACTTTGGCGTTAGCAGGTCCTTTAACTGGGCTGCTACCGATATCGATCTTAGCAGGGTTCTTGAACTGATTCTCAACCTCGGCCTTCGCTTGCTCTTCTTGCTTCTTCATAGCGTCCTGTTGACGCTTCTGGAAGTAACGCTCCATAGCCGATCCGAGGTTCTCCATGCCGGAGTCCGACTTAAGGTAACGGTCGATAGCAGCACCAAACTCTTGGTCTGAGATGTCTGCTTGGGCGATCTTTGATGAGAGTCCAAGGCCACAAGCAACGAGAGCTGCGCACGACGCGAGGATGAGGGACTTTTTGTTAATCATAGGTGTGTCAAATGTTATTGGTTTACTCGTACAAGTACTACCGATGGCTACTCTTGAGTCGGTGATAGGATACTACGTCACCGTATTCCCCAAAGATGGTTCATCACAGTGATATCCACCGGGAGTTTCTCGTAGGGAATAACAGAAAATGTTCCGGGGGACAAATGATATCTCACAATGCAAACCATGGCGCTTTTAGCGCTATTCGGGTATGCAAGGGCTCAAACGTACGGGCCTCGCCATGTACCATCCCCATTTGGGGCGGGGGGCTCGGTGAACATAAACAAGGTGGCTTATGGGGAGACATATGATTCTGTCCGTTCTTTCAATCGCAGGTGTATTTTTGGGACTGGCTTCAGCCGCAGTGGCGGCTGAAAAGCTGACCGCGACTATTCAAACGACTAAGGGTGTTATCGAGGTTGAGCTGACACCCGATAAGACCCCTGTGACGGTTGCGAGCTTCGTAAACCTGGCACAGCATGGGTTTTATAACGGCATCTCTTTCCACCGTGTGATAAACGATTTCATGGTGCAGGGTGGCGATCCAACTGGAACAGGAGCAGGGGGACCGGGATATCGTTTCGAAGATGAGTTCGATCCTTCCCTGAAGCACGATGTACCTGGCGTTCTCTCGATGGCAAATGCTGGACCGGGAACGAACGGGAGTCAGTTCTTCATTACGCACGTGCCAACTCCGTGGCTTGATGGCAAGCACTCGGTTTTTGGTAAGGTGGTAAAGGGACAGGACGTCGTTAACTCGATCAAGCAAGGTGATAAGATCGAGAAGATTACGATCAATGGTGATACGACGGCTCTCTTCGCTAATCCAAAGGTGAAGGATAAGTTGGTCGCGTGGAACGATGTACTTGGTAAGAAGGCATCGTAAGTATCCTCCGTTGATACTACGACAAAGGGCCTGTGTGGTGGTGAATCACACAGGCCCTTTTTTTATGCCCGGATGGGTGCGGCCGCCGGACCTCCAATCCGATTAAACTACCGCCTTTCGAAGCGCCTCAATTCGCTTCTCAAGCGGAGGATGCGTTGCGAAGAGATGAAGGAAAGAGCTCCCTGATGAGATCTTGAATGCGGCGAGAGCGGGCTGCTTGTCATACTCACGAGTATTCCCGGCTAATCGCTCAAGAGCTGCTATCATGTCCTGTTTTCCAGCATATTTTGCCCCGCCGTGATCAGCGCGGAATTCACGATATCGCGAGAACCATGCGACGACCATCGACCCGAGGATTCCAAGGAGGATATCAAGCACCATCGTCACCATCATCTGAACGCCGTATGAGCTACCCTCGGAGCGCTCATCGTTTTTCGATGCCGCCTGAGCGACCGCCCATCCGATAACTCGGGCGAAGAACATGACGAATGCATTTATTACACCTTGTAGAAGGGTCATCGTCACCATATCGCCATTGGCGATGTGAGCTATTTCATGAGCTGCAACGCCTTCGATTTCGTTTCGGTTCATCGAGCGTAGAAGCCCGGAAGAGAACGCGACGAGCGCTCGGTTCTTCGAAGGGCCGGTTGCAAAGGCATTCACCTCAGGGCTTTCGTAAATGCCGACCTCTGGCATGACGGTAAGGCCAGCTTTACGGGCCAGTTGTTCAACCATGAGTACGACCCATGCCGCCTCTTGATTGGTTTTACTGACAACCTGCACCCCCATCATCCATTTCGCGCTCATGCGAGAGATGGCGAGAGAGAAGAGGGAGCCTCCCATACCCCACACAAGACAGAAGGCCGCGAGTTGTCCGTAATCGATGCCCTGAGCCGTCATCCAATGCCCAACGCCGGTAATGGCGAGCACGATGGAGATGGTCACCATGACCATGATATTCGTGAGTGCAAAGAGAAGAATTCGTTTCATTGTTGTTCCTAGTATAGTGGTCAATGCTCACTTGGATGGTGTGACAGGAGAGTGTATTCAAACTGTCATTCGGCTGGATGCCCCGGGGGGCGTTTAAGGCTCCCCGAATCCAATATGTATCTATTAAGCATCTTTACCTAAGAGGTCAAATATAAAGGGTGTTTCATGAAATTACTCCGTGAGCTTTCTGAGGCTGCTGGTGTTCCGGGCCGCGAGGACAATATACGACAAATCATACAGCGGGAGCTGAAGGGGTGTGTTGATGAGATCTCTGTCGACGCCATGGGGAACCTCATCGCCCATAAAAAGGGGGCTGCCCGAAATCGCCAGCGCATTATGTTTGCCGCTCATATGGACGAGATCGGCTTCTATGTAAGTTTTGTAGATGACCGCGGGTTCCTCCGCTTGCAAGAGGTCGGGGGGTTCGACACCAGAAACCTCTTCGCCCGTCGCGTGATCGTTCACACGGCGAAAGGACCGCTTCGCGGGGTTCTAAATGCGATGGGGAAGCCATTTCATACCTCATCTCCTGAGGAGCGAAGGCAATATAAAGAGGTCTCTGAATTCTTTGTCGACCTGGGATTGCCAGGTAAAGAGGTGGCTAAGCGTGTGCAGATAGGTGACATGGTCACACTTGACGCTCCCTTCGTTGAATATGGCCACTACGCCAGTGGTAAGTGTCTCGATAATCGGGTGCAGGTGTATATCGGTATTCGTGCGCTACAGGCTTTAAAGCGCTGTTCCAATGATGTTTTTGGAGTGTTTACGGTCCAAGAAGAGGTGGGGCTCCGTGGCGCGTTTACGAGTACCTACGGAGTAGAGCCTGATATCGGGATCTGCCTCGATACGACGATAGCCTCTGATGTTCCAGGCATAGCCCCTGAGCATAGGATAACTTCGCTTGGAGCCGGAGTGGGGATAAAAGTTCTCGATGGTTCGGTGATCTCTCACAGGGGATTGGTGGATACGTTCGTCACTCTGGCAAAGCGAGCAAAGATAAAATATCAGCTTGAGATTCTGCCACGCGGAGGAACGGATGCAGGCGCTATGCAGCGCTCCCGAAAGGGGGTGAAGACGGTGACCCTATCGGTGCCAACACGCTACATACACTCGGTAACTGAGACCGTTCATAAGGATGACGTGAAGGCCACTGAGGCCCTTCTTGTGAGGTTCCTGCAGGCCTAAATGTAGCTCAGTAGAACGCGGGTTTGTAAAAAAGCGGTAGGGTTGTTTGGAAAAATGGGCCCTACGCCATTGACTTTCTTGCATTTTTTGGCTTGCCGCAAATGTTTCAATACGTTAGTGCTAAATGCACACAATCGTCATCTTATCAGGTAACGAAACGAGTAGTTAAGCCAAGGAAGGCGTAAGCAAATGTTAATTTTGACCCGGAAACCAGGAGAGAGTCTCTACATCGGAGATAATCTTAAGGTGACTATCGTTGAGATCAAAGGGAATCAGATTCGAGTGGGGATTGATGCTCCACCTGAATACAAGATCTACCGCGAGGAGATCTTCCTTGAGATCCAAAGACAGAACATGGAAGCCGCAAAGGCAGGTACTACCCACGAGGCGCTCGATCAGCTCTCTGGTAGTTGGCGAGGGGCTTCGAAATCTGGGTCAGGAGAGGCAAAGATCAGCGGTTCGCGAAGGATGGCGGTCGGTGGTCAAACTGGGAAGCAAAGAAACGTCGACGTATCTGTGAAAGGAAAAAGTTCCAACGCAGGGAGTAGCGACTCGGAGGTGGTAAATCCTCCAAGTAATGAGCGAGGTAAGGGGTCATGAGTGAGGAGTTGGAAAAACAGGTTCAGATGATTACTGTTCCAAGTTCTCGATTTGGAGATCTTGAGGTTCCTGCTGACAGTGTCATCGAGTTCCCCGCTGGTATCATCGGATTTCCATCGGCAAAAAGTTTTATCATGCTTGAGCACAAGCCACCCTTCTCGTGGCTTCAGTCGACTCAAGATACTGACTTGGCATTCGTAGTCGTTGACGGCTTTGAGTTCGGTCAACAGTTCGACGTTAAGCCTCCGGTCGGCGACAGAGACACCGACTTCCGTGAGGATGACGAGTACGCGATCTTGATTATCGTTACAGTTCGTCCTGATCCCCGTATGACGACGGCTAACCTTAAGGCGCCGCTCTTCGTAAATATCAGGAATCGACGTGGTGTTCAGGTTATCTTTGATGACCCACGTTACTCGACTCGTTTCCCGCTCTGGTCTGAAGAGGCTCAGGGTGGTCCAGCGAACGAGACCCCCGAGTTAATGCAGGCGAATAGCAGCGAAGACCTTAAGAAGTAAGACCCTCCTTCATATCGCATAGAGCGGTTCATTCTGTTGGGCGCCGTATGGTCTACGACCGTCAGCCCTGGCCTACTACGTTAGTGCGGTGGGAGGGGGGCGCCTCTGTACACATGCCATTTGTCCAGTTGCCCAAGTTTTTCCTTGTTCGGATCTAAAGCTAACAGGCTCGCCGCAGCTTTGCCGCGGACTATTATAACGTGTTCCGAGGGACTCTTTAGGTCCCCCTCTTTGACTTGAGACACCGTAATCTTGCGTTGCGAAGTGGAAAGAATGCGGCTGTAGAAACTGGCAGAAAAGGGGAGGTTATATCCAAAGCCAACTTTGAATTCTCCATTCGGTAAGCCGCCTATTAAACTTTCAGCGAGTTTAATGACCTCTCGGGTAGAGCGATTCTGAGACACTTGTATGTCCGCGCATGGAAATAGGAGCGCATAGACAATGCCTGTCGCGAGAGCGATTGATCCGAACGATTTCAGTGAGTCCTCTGAGGGGCGTTTGAAAAAAGCTAAGGCAACGAGGGTGACGCCGAAGGCCACGGTGCTTATGAGCGCGAACTGATGTATCTCGAAGAGGGCCTTCAGCACGATTGGAGCGATGACGCAGGTCAATCCTAACGCGATGAGGATGATTCGAGTGACACGAGGGCTGGGAATGGAGCCCTGTGCACCATTCTCGAGTGAGCGTTTCCACAGAACCGCCATCAAGAAAGCAAAGCCTGGAATAGAGCTCATCAGATAGGTTGCGGTGTACTGTCTGGCGCCCATGAGAAGGAGCGGGCAGCTGATAGCCCAGAGAAATCCAAGAAGAAGCCATTCGTCGTGTTTAAGGCGATTGATGAAACCTTTTATCGAGAAGGATCGATACGATTCGATCATGGACGCGACCAGCACAAGCGACCATGGAACCACGGAGGGAATGAGCATAAGCCATGAGGTGCCACGGGGCTGTTGATGCCCTGATCCGAATCGATCTCCATACTCTTTAGCGAAGAACCTGCCGAGGTTCTCGTTCCAGATGAAGTATTTAAGGAACCCAGGATTTTTAATCTCTGCAAAGATGTACCAAGGAAGCGCGATGGCGAGCGTTAAGGCGCCTCCGGAGATCCAGGGCAGAGCTTTCATTTGAGCGGGCCACGTGCCGGTTAGCCATCGGCGTAAGACCACCCACGGTCCGAGCGCCATACCCGCGAATATGACCGCTACCGGGCCTTTCACGAGGATGCCTAGTCCTAGGCCTGCGAAGCAGAGGTATCCGTTGACGCGAGAGCGATCGGCGAGAGCAAAACCTGCTATAGCGAGGGTAATTCCAACCGTTAGGGTTACATCGAGAAGCACTGCCCCTGCGAGGAAAAATGCGAGGGTTGAGGTACTAAAAACGAGCGCTCCAACTAATGCAGCTCTCCGTCCAAACACATTCGTTAGAAGATAAAAAAGGGTGGCGATAATTGCGATAAAGCTGAAGACGCCCGGTAATCGAGCAGAGAAGTTCTCTACCCCAAAGGTCATGTAGCTTAACTTCATCAGCCAGAAATGAAGAGGCGGTTTTCCGAGGTAGGGTTCCTCAACACCTTTATAGATAATCCACGGAGTAACCCAGTCACCCTTTTCAAGCATGATTTGGGCCGTCGTCGCGTATCTACCCTCAGTTGTATCGACCAGATCTGGTGTCGTCAGGGTCAGGAGCCTAAGCAGAACGATGGTTGCGAGGATGGCTATGTAGGGGCGAAGTTGGGAAGGTTTTTGTTCGTTCACTGAACCACTCGATGAAAAAGACCCACAAGAGGTGAAAACCGTATCATAGGGGCGTCGGTTTGAGCATAGGCGGACAGAAAAAACTTTCGAACGCGGTCATGGGGGAGCGGGGCCCTTACTATGTTGATTATCTTAAAAAAACTGGTTCGGAACCGAGCCTATAAGGGGGGGCTTCGTCATCTTACTGAGTGTGTAGTGTCTCTACTATCGGGTTTGCACCGTGCGGATAGCTTTCTTAGTACTAGCATGTCTTCTCAGTGGATGCTTTCGCGTCTCGGGAGATGCTTGGTATGACGGTCCGCCAAAGCGCCCAGCGGCGATGACGGCCTACTATCAGCCCACATCATCGTACGGATCTTTTCGTGATGAGATAGTTCAGACGACCGATACCTATACGTTGCATCACTATACGATCGATTCCTATGCGGGACCGATTGTGATCGATTACTTCCAAGGTAAAGCATTCTCAGAAAATTTGGTGCTCGTCTTTCCCGTTCTTGGGGGCAAGAACTTTATTGAAAAAC
This sequence comes from Bdellovibrionota bacterium, assembly GCA_044237895.1. Classification (GTDB taxonomy): domain Bacteria; phylum Bdellovibrionota_C; class UBA2361; order UBA2361; family OMII01; genus OMII01. The sequence goes on along the minus strand of JBIIEK010000128.1, from coordinate 1,119 downwards.
ATATCGCCAAATATCTTGTTGAGTCAGGATTCGACGCCGCTATCGTTAATCGGAGCAACGAGTTTAAAGATCCGAAGATGTTTGACCAGCTTGAAGAGGTCTTTCGTTTAAACGTCATCCGAGACCGTCTAGCCCTCGATTTCTTCGAGTCTGAGATCGGCAAGAAGAAGTTTGGCACCTTCGGAATTAGTCGAGGGGCGATTAACGTTGCGCTTACAGCGGGGGTAGATTCGCGGCTGGAGTACAACGTTCTTGTACTTGGAGGAACTGATTTGGTGGACCTCTTTCGGGACTCGAACCAGCCTCGAATTGAAAAGTACATCAAGGCGGTGCAGGAAAATAAGGGGTTCGACCAGGAGCAATTCTTTAATGCTTTGCGAGGCCAGCTCAAAACGGACCCAAAAAATACGGCGCAATACCTAAATGGGGACAAGACTTTATTGATACTCGGAGTCTTCGATCGAACCGTTCCGTTCTCGTATGGACTTAAACTCCGAGACCAGATCGGGAGGCCCGACACGATATTCCTCCTAGCGGACCACTACGTGGGACTGCTCTACACGCAGACGGTTTCAATCGTGCCGCCAAGTAAAGATGAGCCAGGCCTCTTTCCGTTCCCCTACATTGAAGAGGAGGCCGTCTCGTTTTATGACCGCTCGTTCAATGGTTCATGGAATTGGGGAGTCTTACCGTACCGACTTCTTCAACAACCGTTCAACATAGTCGCGGAGGCGTTTGCTGATGTCGGCTCCGGTCTTGAATGGTTGCTCGGTTGTGACTGTCCGTCGAAGGAACCAAACGAAGATCCTGAGAGGGTGTGGCTGAACGCCCTTGATGCAACTGGGCACGATCCTCTTGAGACGCCCGCGTTTAGTCTGTCACGTGAGAGGCCGAGCCCGGGTGCAAACGCAACGTAGGATTCTCCTGAAGGGCCGCCGGCCCTTCAGGTACAATTTCGCGGGTTCATGCCAATCGCGTAATTATCGCGGGAACGATTGGAGGGCCGGCGGCCTCGCCGGCCGCAGGTCCACATGCAACATGGAATGAATTTGGAGGGGCACCGGGCCGTCTCGCCGGAGGCGAGCCGAGGCGGACCCCCTGTGCCCGCGGGTACGAATC
>JBIIEK010000127.1:0-8961 GCA_044237895.1 Bdellovibrionota bacterium | reverse complement strand
CTCATACACTACCTCGATTTCAACGCCCGTATAGGGGGAAGCGGTGTCATCTTTCACGTTGGAAGTATGAAAGACCAAGAGGACGAAGCCGTCGGATACGATCGAGTTGTATCTGGACTCAATTACGTTATGGAGAAGGCTCCTGATAATGCGCGGCTGATTTTGGAAGTGGCGGCAGGAGCAGGAGCCGTCATCGGTGACAAGGTAGAGGAGCTTGCGATGATCTACTCACAGCTTGAGCGCAAAGAGAACGTAGGTTTTGGACTCGACACTCAGCATATGTGGGCAAGCGGCTACGACTTCCAGAACGACCTAGAAGCGGTAATCGAGAATGTTGAAAAGGAGCTTGGCCTCGACAAGGTATGGTCAATTCACTTAAACGATAGCAAGACACCCCTCGCGAGTAGAAAAGATCGTCACGAGAACATCGGCGATGGCCTCATTGGTAAGGATGCGCTCCATAAGGTGTTTACGCATAAAAAGCTTGCGCACATCCCCTTTATTCTTGAGACTCCCGCTCTTGAGAGTCTTGAGGGAGCCCGGTCCGAGATCGATAAGCTAAGAGCTTTTCTTAAATAGGCATCAAAGTCCTTTGAACCCGTACGCTAGAGTCACGGGCCTCGATGCGCGAGCTCGACTTCGGCTACCTTGCAAACATCCAGGGTCTTAGCCTCTATCTATCCTATGACCCGGACTTATAAGAACCTCGCGCTCGACAATCCGTTGCGGCTCGCACCACCCCTGCAAGGGCCGCTAGGCACACCAGCAGGGTTACGAGTGTAAGGCCTCTCTGCGAACTGATACTTCTAAGAATTGGGGGGAGCGGTCCAATCACTGAAAAGACGAAAAGCCCATAGATAATCAGATGGGCGAACACGAGGGCCAGCACCACACCCGAAACCTCTCGCCTAGAGCGCAACCATAACAGACCCGGCACTATAAAGAAGCCATAGTGGTAGAGATACCGCTCGTGCGTTCCCGTTAAAAACACATTCATCGAGAGGTTGAGAAACGCCGCCATAGCGAGTGCCGCGACCGTTCCCGTTGTGGCATCGACTGGTGCCGATGACCTCAAGAGAGACCTGAGAGAAATGAGCGCAATAATATTTGTCACGGAGAAAAGAACAAGTCCGATATACATGGGAATACCCATCACGCGAGCACCGAAGAGATCGAAAAAATGGTGCCATTGATTCGATTTTGCTAACGGCGGGGCGGAGAGCAGGGTAAAAACATTAAATCCGTTATTACTGATTTCGCCCCCATGACCACTTCCCGCGAGAAGGGAGTACAACAGTATAGAACCTGAGAAGCCGTCAGGCACCGGAAACAGCCGATCTGAGACAAATAGCGCGACGAGAAGGAGTGAAACTCCTAGGACAAGCGACCACAGACGAGCCCCTGCCTTAAAGGATTTGTAGCAAAGAAAGAGGAACAAAAATCCCAAAACAGGAGCCGTAAAAACCACCAACTGTTTTGTGAAGACAGCGCATATCAGGCTCGCGCCTACCCCAAACAACCACAGCTGGGCCCGAACAAACTCCCCCTTAGTATCAAGAACACGCCAACCCTGATGTGCACAGAGAAACCCAAGGCTAAGAAAGAGCTGACTCACCCCATCAATTTGGCCAAACATCGCACCCCCCACTCGCGACGACGGGAGCACGGCAAAAAGAAGGGTCCACCACTCGGCGAACCGAACTCCGATCACCCTCAACAGCGCCAGAAAGAGAAAGATATTGACCGAATCAACGACCGCCGCGACCATACGAAACGGCTGCGCGCGCATTCTAAAATGTCCCTCAAATCCGAACCACGAGAGGAGCTGCATAACACCGGCTGAGGCCGAAATTCCAATAGATGGGTAATTGATATGAAATTGCTCACAAACGCCATTAACAGCCCGTCCTCTCCATATGCAGTCTGCCCACGTAGAGAAGATCTCGATATCACACGAGTGATAAGGGAACATAATGACGGCGGTAAAGGGGAGCGCAACCGCGAGCAGGACAGGGAGTATCACGACCCAAAGATGCTTCATGAAAGCCATAATAACCTCACAGCGGCGCGGCAAGAAAAACTCGTCGATAGAGTTTAGCGATCAGGTTAATCCTTGATCGTGAAAGGGGATCGCTCGCTATTGTATCCCCTTGGGAAGATCGACGACGCTCTATCACCATTACCAACAACGCTACCCTACGGTAGCCCTGACACCCATGTTCGGTAAAGCAGCTCTCTATCCCTGCCCCCTACTCTAACGCCCTGGTTAATCGCCCCATGCGCAACACCGACTCCTCTTGGGTGTACGATTCCAAATCCCCAAGTTCGACCCACGCCAGTCCGTGAGACTCCTCGTTAACCACGAGCTTCTCTCCCTCGTCAGCCTCAAAGAGAAACCTCACATCAAAATGGAGGTGCCGCGAAACGTCTTTCCATTCAGGGATCTCATGAATGTCTATATCAAATATCTCGTGAGAAACTGATCGTATCTGAGAAAGCCCGCTCTCCTCCCTTGCCTCCTTGAGAGCCACACTCAATAAGTCGATCTCTCCATCAGCGTGTCCTCCCAGTTGAATCCATCGACCAAGCTTTCGATGATGAAGGAGGAGCGCTCTTTTTCTATCTTTGCTCACTATCCATGCTGAACCTGTCAGGTGCCCAACGTCGTTTTCTCTCTCGGCGCAGCGAGGATCTCGCAGGACAAATTCCGCGATCCGTTCAACAACGGTTGCCCGCTCAGGAAAGCGGGAACCGTACCGCCTGATGCGCGCAAGTAGGTCATCTCGATTCGGGGACGCGGTCATATCAATTCGAATTAACAAGAAAGTGGATGCGGCAGCATACTCTACAATAGTTTTCTCAGAAAACGACACCAAAGACGGAATAGGCCTTCACAAACACCAACTTATGGATAGCCAACGGCCCTCCACGGTTGTCACACGAGATGCGCAGAAGGGGCGCGCGCTATACCCGCAGGCTTAAATCTTTCAAGGCTCGATTGCGCCTCCACCTCCACGATCGCCCCTCTCCTCTCATGGGGTCTGCCCACATCAAGCGCAGCCTCGGGGAACCGACAAGACCTCGAGTGAACCATTAAAGTAGATACACCTCTACGCACTCCCCTCGGTCACTTCAGCTTTTCTCTATCTCGTCAACCCTCAGTTCGATGCTATCTTTGAAATGACTTATAGACAGCACACTAAGAAGAAGTACTATCTCAACGAACGATGTCCAACCCCTTCCCGTCATCAACAGTCATTCAACGAACCGTTCAACTTGAGCGGTATCGAGCTATGGCAATGGGAGTATTTGAGAGCTACGGAACGTTTCTGCTCATCATCCTCGTTCGTCATTTCCACGGCACCGCCATCGACAAATCGATCATATCATCAGCGGGCACCAGCGGCCTCCTGCTCAGCCCGCTCCTACTCTTTATCTCTCGCAATCTCGGATTTTCGGCTCCGAAAACACTCTCGCGCCTCCTCGCTATTTCGGCATGCGGATTTTTTGCTGCTGCGGCCGTGAACGATCCCGCTCTGTTTGTCTCGCTCGTTACGATCGGAATCCTCCTTCCCTCATCGGCATCTCCTCTTCTTACGTCTATCTTCAATAATAACTACCCCCCTAACAAAAGGGGGCGTTTATACGCTCAAAATCAAGCGATTCGAATCTTAACGAGCATTCTCTTCGGCGGGATCGCCGGGTGGTATATTACCGGTGCGATTGAACTCTACTACATACTCATTCTGATCTTCTCGGCGTCCCTTGCATGCAGCTCGTATCTGGTGTCACAAATCCCTGGAGACAACGAGAGCACTCCACCAGCCCCTCTTCTCTCATGCTTTACCTACCTCGCTTCCGACTCGCTTCTGCGCAACACAACGATCTCATGGATGCTCCTTGGATTTGGGAACCTCATGATGCTACCACTCCGAGTGGAATATCTGGCGAATCCCTCCTATGGGCTAAATCTTTCGGAGCTAGAAATAGCCACCTTTGTGTCGGTATTACCAAATATCGCACGACTTGGAGGAACCTATGTGTGGGGACGACTCTTCGATTCGATGAACTTCTTCACGCTTCGCATGGTGCTGAATCTCTCTTTCCTCACGGGCATCATCTCGTTCTTTATGTCCGCCTCCCCTTGGGGACTAGCTTTCTCTGCGCTCATCTTCGGGTTCTCAACTTCAGGGGGAGACGTCGCGTGGACGCTATGGGTGACGAAGTTCGCCCCAGCGGACCGCGTTCCCGATTATATGGCGGTTCATACCTTCTTTACCGGAATCCGGGGGCTCCTAGCCCCTATAACGGCCTTTACTCTGTTGGGGGTCATGAGTATCCAAGCGTTAAGCCTCCTGAGCGCAAGCCTCATTCTAATGGCAACGATCCTCCTTTTTTCCATTCGCGAGGGCGCCAAAAACCGCACTTTACCGTAAAATCAGGCGCTTACCTCCTATAGACACTCCGTAAAGTTGTGATATTATTCACGCGCTGATAGAGTTCACACCTTCGTGTGTCCGAGAGCGTAGATTTTAAGTCTCACCCACCAAAGTGGGATAGGCAGTAGTAGTAAGTAAAGACAGTTAGTATGGCAAAGAAAAGCTCAGTACTTCGCAACAACAAGCGTATCAAGATGGCTAAGCACCAAACTCCAATTCGTGCAGAGCTTCGCGCTAAGGCTATCGACCCGAAGCTCTCCGAGGAGGATCGCTACAAGGCTCGCATGAAGCTTCAGTCGTTGCCGCGTAATGGTGCCAAGGAGCGCATCCGAAATCGTTGTCAGCTTACTGGTCGCTCGCGTGGAGTATACAGGAAGTTCATGATCAGCCGTATCACCTTCCGTGAGATGGCTCATAAAGGACTTATCCCTGGTCTTACAAAGTCCAGCTGGTAACCGTTCCCCTCACAGGGGCGAAACGAAGGGGACCTCCGCAGCGATGCGCAGGTCCCCTTTGCATTTTGGGCGCACGAAACTCAGCTAAACGAGACCCTGCTCTCCCACACCCAACGCACTGGCATCCACGCCTATGCGGCCCTTCTCCCCCTCAGAGATGTAACGTCCTTGTACAATTCAAAGAGGACGACTGTTCCTTCCCCCTCCCTGCTGAGAATTCGAAGTTGCCCACCATGGAGACGGGCCACTTCCGCAGCGACCGAGAGCCCAATTCCAGATCCCTGAATCTTTGAACTTACCTTGGCTCCTCGCACAAACCGACTTGTTACACGATCAAGTTCTGAACTAGGAATACCGGGACCGTTGTCGAGAATAGCCACTCGTACCTTATCGGGAACGTTATGTAGGGAGATATCGATGCGCCCACCCTGCGGTGTGTATCGAATCGCGTTGTCCAGAAGATTTCTCACCAAGCGCTCCAAGAGCTCCAGATTTCCCTGAACTAGAGGGGTGCAGGGAGGCGCGTGCACCGAGATATGAATCTCCTTCTCGTCACTTTGAAGTTTAACAGCCATCACAGAGTCCATGATCAGATCCCCTATAGAGAGGGCCTCAATCACCACTTCTTCGCTCGCGGCTTCAATCTTTGAGAGGTGATGGAGGTCATTCAGCATCGATGTTGCTGATTTCGTACTCCGAAGCGCGACCTTCATAAACTGAGCAGACTCCTGCGAATTCAGCTCTTCACCTTTGTGAATAACCGTCTCGAGATACCCCTGAATCGACGTGAGAGGTCCTCGAAGATCGTGCGAGAGAACGGCGATCGAGGACGAAACTGTTTTAAGTCTTCGATAGAAGATAGCACCGATTATCGAAACAACTATCGCCGTTGAACCAAGCGCGAGAATGAATGTGGTTAACGCCAGGCTCTTTCCTGCTGCATGCATAAAAGAAGAACCGAATTCGGTCCCAGCTGTCACCACATAGAGATAATGGGGATCTCCAGCTAAACGGAGAGTTGCAACAGAGAACGGAACTCTCCGGTCTGGAGAATGAGGATCATCTCCGTACTCAACCTCCCCTTGTAGTGAGTCCTCCAGCACTTTCTTAACAGGGACAAGGCTTATAAATGGTATGACTACCGGTCCGTATGCCTTAGGGCTCATCGTTATGATACCCCGAGCGTTAACAACGTAGATGCGGACACCAGGATTTATCGTAGAGAGTTCCTCAATCCGTTGGCTCAACACTTCACGCGGCGCTTTTTCACTGAATATTCGCAACTTCTCAGCAAGCCCGCGTGCGACGTTCCGATAGATCGTAGACTCCGTTGAGTGCAACGCTCTTTCCGTTAGAACGGACGCGCTCCACGTCTGTACTCCGATCAGAACCGCTATGAGAATCATACCGCTTACCAAGACGGAGGTAGGAAAACAGACACGGAGACAACGGACGAACTTGGCCAATTGAATTGCCCCACTCCACTGCCGCAGGTCGGTGAATAAGTTACGCAGCCTGTTGCACGCCATGAGAGCTTCCAACGAACTTGTACCCCACTCCCCACACGGTCTGAATGAACTCGGGACTCGCTGGGTTGCGCTCAATCTTATTACGCAAACGATTTATCGTAACGTTGACGGTGTGCTCATAGGAGGATGATGTATACCCCCATACGCCCGCCAATAGCTGTTCACGAGAAAAGGCGCGTCCAGCGTTTCGTACCATGAAAAAGAGCAGGTCAAATTCAGTAGAGGTAAGCGATAGAGCCTCGCCGGAGAGCGTGACCTCACGCGATGCAGAGTCGATGGCGAGTGGTCCAAACTGAAGCTGTTGTACAACTGGCGCAACGCTATCAGAGGTTCTACGCAGAAGTGCTTTCGCCCGCGCTAAGACCTCGCGAATACTGAACGGTTTGGCGACGTAATCATCAGCTCCAAGCTCAAGGCCGAGAACTCTGTCGATCTCATCACCACGATTCGTAAGCATCATTATTGGAACACCGACGCCCTGCGAACGAACTTCACGACAGATGGAGAGGCCATCTTTTCCAGGAAGAGAGACATCAAGCAGAACCAGGTCATAGCTGCCTGAAAGAGCGAGAGTCAGTCCCCGCTCGCCATCACCCGCTTCGGTTACTTTGTATCCCTGCTCCGAGAGGTGAAGCGTAAGTAGCGCACGCACGTTGGTGTCGTCATCGACTATGAGAACCGTCCTGGTCATAGAACCCTCAGAAGAAATAACCTGTCGAGATCGGTATGAGGGGATAGGCAGATCGCGTGACTTGAAATAGAGAGGAGGTGGCGATCTATGCGAGACGCAACCTCTTCTTTCATATCTTCAGATTGTTAGAGACCTGACACGACCCACCCCCCAACTCCGGCGGCTCCAGCGAGCCGTCCGGAGGGCGTAGGAGATACTAGTTTACTTCTTAGGAGCAGGGGTCATCCCCGGTTTAGGTGTCGAGGTTGGCTTCGGTGACTTAATCGCCACCTTAGGCACATCGGCACATCCGAGTATCTTTGAGACGATATAGTTACCTGCCCCATACCGTCTTCCATTGAAAGTAAGCTCTAAACTCTGCTTTCCGGCGCCCATCTGCTGAAGAGCCTGAAGGCGACCCAAGCAGAGATCCTGAAGCGTAGTATGCTCTGCAGATTTTTGTGGCAGCACGAAGTTAAACTGCACGATTTTCTCGGATATTTGCACCTTGCCGCCCTTGCTCAGAGTGAACCGATCCGCCTTCCCAAGAGCCACAAGCTCCACTCCTTGCTGCTTCACATCAACAGCGCTTGAATTAAAGCCCGCCGTGCCAATTCCGCTAATAGCTGACACTATCGCTCGCACCTGCTCATCCTTTACGGATGCGGTGGGCGTAGCCGAACTAGCCATCCCCTGGCCGTGCGCGGCTACCGTAAATCCCAGAACTGAAATCAATGCCAATGTGAATTTCGAACCAACACTCTTCATATACAACCTCCAAAAACGAAGTAGTTAAGAAACTAAAAGTTTTATGGAGGTGGCAGCTCTCAAGAGTGTTCCAGAGGTATCACAATTCTATAACAGTTACTCTAGAACATCCTACTTTTCGACAGTTACTCTAGAACAACAGTTACTCTAGAACAGTTACTCTAGAACATCCTACTTTTCGATAAGATTCCGATAACCTCTCTCTTTCATACCCCTACACCGCCGAATTCTGAGCAGATGCCGTGTTTTAGGCAGAGCATTCAAAGCGCTCCGGAGTGCCGACGGCTACTAAAGAGCTTGTCTGCCCTAAAACAAGAGAAGGCCGGAATTATTACAATTAAGCTAGTAGGGATTGAGCACCAGCGCGCTCACTAAGGCAAAGGAAAAACGAATCCTGGAGGGAACCAAGGCGTGAAGGTGCCGGGGGGCCACTCAACACGAATGCCAGCTTTTGCCTTTTGGTAACACTCCCGACACTGAGTAGCTATCCGTCGAAATGATTCGAGGAGTGCAAGCCTTAGTTCTTTGTTGTGACATATCAGAAATATCTTACGTTCCCTCTTCTTGGGTTTGTGAGCCTGTAGATAACGTGCCTGTCGCAACGCTGCAGGTGAAGCGCTTTGCATGTTGTACCGGGCTCTCGCTCTCACATTGACATGCTCAGCATCTCTTACTCGCTGAATGATTCTCTGACGTATCTTTTCAATCTCTTGAGGGGTGGTTACACCGTACGTTTCCAACCATTTAAACGGTTTAAGAACTATGGAGTGCCGCACCGCGTTCTCTGATTCTTTAAGCTTTCGGCAAAGAGCCGCATCTTGACGTGGGGACAGGTACCGCTCTGTTGGAAGAGTCGGGATTTCGGAGACTGGATACCACTGTACATCGATTTGTACTTCTGCATCGATTGACGCCGCGCAGTCTCTGAAGGCGCGCCAGGAGCTAAGACCTGGATATTGATCGATAGAATCACAGAGTCCCGCATTGGAGGGGTTGCAGTAGATATAAACGACCCGTTCAACAGCATCCTCCAATGTTACCACTCTAAAGACCCCTGTTCTTCTCTCCCATAATGAAAGTGACGATAGACCCAATAGAGC
>JBIIEK010000126.1:0-8976 GCA_044237895.1 Bdellovibrionota bacterium | reverse complement strand
TGCAAATGTTTCGATGTGATTGATGTAGCGGGTTGCGGCAAGCCGGCGAGGCCGCCGGCCCTCCAGGGACGTTCGTCGTGGGTTCGAACGAGTCCCATAATTATCTCGGTATCGATTGGAGGGTCGGCCGGCCCCGCCGGCCGCAGGTACAAATGTTTCGATGTAATTGATGTCGCGGGTTGCGGCAAGCCGGCGAGGCCGCCGGCCCTCCAGGGACGTTCGTCGCCAGCTCGAACGAGTCCCATAATTATCTCGGTATCGATTGGAGGGTCGGCCGGCCCCGCCGGCCCTCCAGGGACGTTCGTCGCGGGATCGATTGATGTTGCGCGGATTAATGCGCGATTCGCCGAGAGATCCCCTGCGCGATGACATCAAGGAACTGCTCAGTGCTCAAGTAGTGTTCGCGCTTAAGATTATCCCCGTGGATACAGAGCGCCAGATCCTTGGTCATATGCCCAGCTTCAACCGCGTCAACACACACCTCCTCAAGCGCCGTAGCAAAGCTCATTAAGGCGTGATTTCCATCAAACTGTCCGCGGAACTTAAGCCCCGTTGTCCACGCGAAGATCGACGCGATCGGATTCGTTGAGGTCTCTTTTCCTTGTTGGTGTAGACGATAGTGACGAGTCACGGTTCCGTGAGCCGCCTCCGCCTCGATCGTTCTGCCATCCTCAGTCATGAGCACTGAGGTCATAAGACCAAGTGAGCCAAAGCCCTGCGCGATAGAATCCGACTGAACATCTCCGTCGTAGTTCTTGCATGCCCACAGGAATCCGCCCTGTGATTTCATCGCGTAGGCGACCATGTCATCGATGAGGCGATGCTGATACTCAATGCCGGCTTTCTTGTAGGACTCCGCAAACTCCGCCTCATACACGGCCTGAAAGATATCCTTAAATCGTCCATCATACGCTTTAAGGATCGTGTTCTTTGTGGAGAGGTAGGTTGGCAGCTTCTTCGCGAGCCCATAGTTCAAACAGCTTCGAGCGAAGCTGTAGATAGACTCATCGAGGTTGTACATCCCCATAGCGACGCCGCTACTTGGGAAATCAAAGACCTCGTACTCAATCGGAGAGCCTCCGTCAGCCGGAGAGAACTTCATCGTAAGCTTGCCCTTACCGGGAACCTTGAAGTCAGTCGCCCTATACTGGTCGCCGAACGCATGACGACCAACAACGATAGATTGAGTCCAACCTGGCACCAGGCGGGGAACGTTCTTGCAGATGATCGGCTCACGGAAGACGGTTCCGCCGATGATATTTCGGATGGTTCCATTCGGAGACTTCCACATCTTCTTGAGTTTAAACTCTTTGACGCGCTCCTCGTCTGGGGTAATCGTCGCGCACTTAATCCCAACGCCGAACTCCTTAATCGCCTCTGCAGAATCGATCGTAACCTGATCGTTGGTCGCATCGCGGTTCTCAATCGAGAGGTCGAAGTACTTAATGTCGATATCAAGGAATGGGAGGATCAACTTCTCTCGGATGATCTGCCAGATGATGCGGGTCATCTCATCGCCATCAAGCTCGACTACAGGGTGCTCTACGTGGATTTTTACTGTCATGTGGGCCTCTTAAAATATCGGGATATCAATACCAAGGATGCCACGCTCGCAAAAGGGCCTCGATGTGGAGAATACATGGGATTCAATTGGAGAGGCGCCCCTTGGTCCAAAGGGAGGGCCCCGGACATCCCTGGTATCACCCCGCGGGGCTTCCCCCCTCACCCATTCCATACCATGTCCGTTCTCGCTTTCGTGTGGTACCGTACGGGCCTATGGATACACTCTGCTGCATCGTTCTCGCCGCTGGCGTAGGAAAGCGTATGGGAGGGGATCTCCCGAAGGCCATCACCCAAACTCGGGAGAAGGCCCTCATCGACCACCTCTTAGACGCCCTGGCGCCCCTAAAACCTGAAAAAACGATCGTCGTTACGGGCCACAAGCAGGAACTCTTAAAGCAACACCTCGCCGACAGCCCGAGCGCGAAAGCTCACGCCATCGAATACGCCTTCCAGGAACAACAACGTGGTACTGGGGACGCCGTAAAAAGCGCCCTCCCGACTCTCGGCTCTTTTAAGGGTACCGTCCTCATTACCTACGCCGATCATCCACTCTTTACCGCTGAAACGTTAAAGCTCTTCGTTCAGTACCACTTCCACAAAAAATCGACCCTGACGATGCTTTCTTTCCAGGCGCCACCGCCAAACGGATATGGAAAAGTTATTCGAGACCCAAAGGGCCAGATACTCTGCATAACAGAGTCGAAGGATTGTAACCCTGAAGAGGCTCTAACCTCTGAGGTAAACTCTGGATTCTACGCTGTTGATTCGGCGTTCCTTAAACCCGCTGTTGAAAGTCTTACCAACAACAACGCGCAGGGGGAGTACTACCTTACAGATATCGTCGAGAAAGCGGCGAAAGAGGGTCAGACGGTGACCGCCTTCCCTCTTTCGAACGCCCAAGAGGCTGCAGGCGTTAATAGCCCGCAGGATCTCGCTCTCGTCAACTCCATCCTCGCCGAACGTCAGATGGATCGCTTGATCAACAGTGGCGTAACTTTTATCGATCCGAAGAGCTGCTTTATCGATCCGGAGGTGACGATCGGCAAGCACGTCGTCATCGGACCAAATGTTCAGATAAAGGGTAAGACCACTATCAGTGATAAGGTCACTATCCACGGAACCGCGATCATCGAAGACACTACGATCGCAGCCGGAGCGGTTATCAAACTCGGATGCCAGATCGAAAAGTCCTCAATCGGCAGGGAAACCTCCGTTGGACCCTTCGCGCACATCCGGCCAGACTCACGCCTAGGAGATCACGTCAGAATCGGAAACTTTGTCGAAACAAAGAACACCACCATGCATGATGGATCAAAAGCGAATCACCTCACCTACCTCGGCGATTGCACCGTAGGTCGAGCAACGAACATCGGCGCTGGAACGATTACGTGCAACTACGACGGCTACTCCAAATCGAAAACAACGATAGGAAAGGATGTCTTTATCGGAAGCAATTCAGCCCTCGTCGCCCCTATTACGATCGGCGATGGTGCGCTGGTAGCAGCTGGATCGGTCATTACCAATGATGTTCCAGCCGATGCCCTCGGAGTTGGTCGCGCTCGTCAGGATAATAAAGAGGGATATGCAAAGAAACGGCGCGAGGTGCTGGAGAAATAGGCGCGCATGGTCGCGCCCCCTCGCTTCGGTCTCCGCTTGCCAACACCAATGGTCGGCGACCGATCTATGCATTCGCACTGAACCTGAGGGATACGCCGCCTAGACCGACTCAACAGAGATTTTAAACGGAAGGATAATTGAGAATGAGGAGCCTCTTTGTAGCCCCTCGCTGTAGACCTCAATCCTTCCCCCGTGCTCCTCAACGATCGACTTCGCAATAAAGAGCCCAAGACCGAGGCCGCGCGGGGACCATGCCCGTCCCTCCTCAATTTGGACGAAGGGTCGAAAGAGGGCACTTTGCTGCTCCGCGGTTAGACCTATTCCCGAATCCCTCACTGAGATACGAATCTCGCTCTCGTTATACGTCGCCTCTGCAAAGATCGCTCCGCCATCAGGAGAAAACTTTACGGCATTATCGAGTAGGTTAGAGACAACTTGTGCCAAGCGGTGAGCATCGCCGTCAAACGAAAGATTTTCAGGGGGTATCGAAATATGCAAGGAGACCCCTGGAGCCGTAATCGATTCTCCCATCAGCTGTAGAGCAAGATGAACAACGTGATGCGCATCGGTTCGGCCCCGAAGGAGCCTCCTTTTTCCCGCTTTGCTCCGAGCTGCTTCTGCCAAGTCGTCAACGAGCCCTGCCAAATGGTCGAGCTGCCTTCGCATGAGCTGTCGAGTGTTACGAGAGGTCTCCTCTGCTGGCTCCATGTCGAGGATCTTAAGACCAGCAAGGGCATTTGATAGAGGATTGCGGAGCTCATGGGCCACCATCGCAAGGTGGTGCTCCCCTACCATTTCCGAACGCTGGACACTCGACAGCGACCGGTCGACCCCGAGAGCGACCACGCCTTGGAGCGACGTGTCGCTCCCCTCCCTTTGAGATTTTAGAAATACACGGATCGGATCGGCCCCCGCAGAGGCGAAAGAGAGCTCCATGGATGTAAACCCCTCTGAAGAGAGAGCCTCCGTAACGACCCTCAACCAAGAGTCCCGAGATCCCATCGACTCCTCAAGTATCGATTGTAGCCGTATCGGTCCAATCTCCCCGGACTTAAAGAGGAGCCCTGCCCCCTTATTTACGCAGAGGCATCGCCCGTCGCAATCAAAGGACGCGAGCAGTATCGGAAAGGTGTCGACGATCCGCGCGATCCCTTCCGAATAAGGCGCCGTCTCTGAAAACGTCTCACGTGGGCTCACACCCGCCGCATCCTCAACCGCCATTCTATTTCGATCCTTGCTGCCCTCTTTCATGGCCATCTTCCTATGTAAGTCTTCACCGCCCTGAAATTCTTCAGAAAAAGCGTCAGATAATTATTCAGCTTATTTGAATAATAGGTAATCGCCTCTTGGTCAAATAAAAATTCATATTTTGTGAATCGACGACTATCGCCCCCTCGTGCTACCGAGGGGTTAGGACGCTTAACTTCGTTGTAGCGAGAAGCTTAGAGGGGGCGTTGTAGTTGTTAAGGTAGTTCAGATGTGAACCGCCAGGGGCAGACCATAGAGCGAATCCATGTAATTCCTCGCGAGCTCACAGACTACCTTAAGTTTGAGATCGATTGGGCATATCGCTACAGTCAGCAAGCAGGGGAAAAGATCTCCTTTGTCTATGAGGACGCCCTACCAACAACCCTTAAATCGTTGGCGTTGCCGGATTTTTGGCTCTTTGACGACGCTGCGTGCTTGATCCAGCGCTACGACCGAGCTGGTAGCTGGCAAGGTTCTGACTTTCTCCGATCGGAAAGTGGCCTTCAAACGCTTCGTCATGTTAGGGATGTGTTGTCTCCCTTGAGCTTCCCGTTGGAACACCACCCTCACATGAGGTCGTAACGAAGGGCTCTTGATAGTGTACTTCCGGCTTTGGATCATTCATGGATGCATCTCGCGATTACTTAGGTCAGAGACTCCGCGCACTGCGTAAGCAGCGTGGAGTTACTGGCCAAGAGCTCGCGAAGATGATCGGGTACAGCCAGTCAGGAATATCAAAGGTTGAAAAGGGCCTGCTCCGACCAACCGTAGAGGTGGTGGAACAAATATGTAAAGCGCTCAAGGTTCCCGCGGCGGAGAAGCGTCTCCTGATTGAGCAAACGAGGCTCTTCTTAGAAGAGTTTAACAAGTGGTCGATTCGGTCCTTTGATTCGTACGCCGAGTCCCAAAAAATCGTTCAGGAGCGGGAGCAGCGCGCAACCCAGCATCGTGGCTATAATATACAGCTCGTCTTTGGGCTCCTCCAGACACCCGAATACATGCGGTGCGTTTTTCACGCACTGGCTCCCACAAGCATCACCGATATAGAGGAGGCGATCGCACATCGCATTAAACGTCAAAAGGTCCTCCATCAATCAGGACGGTCTTTTCAGTACGTCCTTGACGAGAGAGCTCTTGAGTCGAATCTCTGCAATCGCGACGTCATGCAAGAGCAGCTCGCGATGCTCCGAGCTGCATCCATGAATTCGAACCTCGAACTTCGAATTCTTCCGATGGGAGCCCCCCTAACGGCGTGCTCGATGACGAGCTTTGCAATCTTTGATGAATCCTTGGTTACCGTTGAAACCTTAACTCATGAACTCACAATCTGGACGGAGCCAGATGTTCAACGCTACATCCACACATTTTCGGTAATACGAGATGCTGCGCTCTCTGTTGAAGACTCTCGCAAGCGTCTTTCACGAAACCGTACCTCAGATCGCTAAAAATCTGAAAGCTTTTGGTGCAGGCGCTCGTACCTCCTCAATCCATCTCTAGACCTGAGGCCAGCACCTGACTCTGAACGCTACGCTGCCCGAGAGCCGAAACTCCCCTCTCGATAGCGCTTCAAGTACATCGCGAGTAGAGAGATCATGCTCGGTGTCATACCCGGTATACGGGTCGCCTGACCGATCGAGGCCGGCCTGTGCTTCTTTAACTTCTCGCACGCCTCGGTGCGAAGCTGCTTAATCTGATCGTACGGGAAGTCAGCCGGAATCAATTCGTTTTCAATCTTCTTTAGATGTCGAACCTCGTCCTCTTGTCGATCGAGATACCCGCTAAACTTATATTCAATCTCGATTGCAGCCTTAAGATCTGTTGAGAGCGGCTCCTCGTACGGAAAGTGCTCAATGATATCATCAAGCGATAGCTGTGGGCGTTTTATAAGTTGTGAAAGGAACGAGCCATCTTTTAAAGCTGCGGTACCCTTGGTCACAAGCCACGCGTTAGTGGACTCCGTCGGTTTCGCAACCGTCGTTGCGAGCCACTTCATCGCCTTGTCATACGAGGCTTGTCGCGCCTCAAAGAGAGCCATTTGACCATCACTCAACAGGCCGTACTGAATCGCAATCGGACAAAGACGAGCGGCTGCGTTATCCTCTCGCAAAATCAACCGATACTCAGCGCGGGAGGTGAACATCCGATACGGCTCATCAACTCCTAACGTTGTGAGGTCGTCGGTCATTACGCCAATGTATCCTTGACCACGCGTGATACTAAGCGGCTCTCGTTCAAGAACTTTTAAAGCAGCGTTAGCTCCAGCGATAAGCCCCTGCGCGGCGGCCTCCTCGTAGCCACTGGTTCCATTTATCTGCCCAGCCATGTAGAGCCCTGAAACCCCCTTGGTCTCATAGGTAGGGAGAAGCTCTCGCGGATCGACAAAGTCATATTCAACGGCGTAGCCGGGCGCAAGAAACTCTACGTTCTCAAGCCCTCTAATCTTTCGGATAAACTGCTGCTGAATCTCGAATGGAAGAGAGGTAGATATCCCATTCGGATAGACGATATCGGAGGTAAATCCTTCGGGCTCAAGGAACACCGGATGGCTCGTCTTATCGGCAAATCGAAAGACCTTGTCCTCAATCGACGGACAGTAGCGTGGGCCGCTCGACTTAATCTGCCCGTTAAACATCGGGCTACTTTCTCGATTGCGGCGTATGAGGTCGTGAATCTCTTCGTTCGTTGAAGTAAGCCAACACGATATCTGTCGGCGGTTGATAGCGGCTGTTGTGAACGAGAACGGCGGAGGCGGCTCGTCTCCTGGCTGCTCTCTCATTCCTGAGAAATCGATCGTCGATTTACGAAGACGTGGTGGCGTTCCGGTTTTTAAGCGGCCCAGCGGAAATCCGAGAGAGCGGAGCGAATCACTTAAATCGTTTGACGCGAGGTCCCCGAGACGTCCCCCCTCCTTCTGAGCTGATCCGGTGTGCATGAGACCTTTAAGAAACGTTCCGGTCGTCAGAACAACGCCACCAGCCTCCACCAAAGACCCATCTTTTAAACGAACTCCTGAAACAGCGCCCCCTTCGACCTCAATCGAAGCCGCCTCTCCCTCAAGGACCGTCAGATTTGGAACTGTTTCAAGGTACCTCTGAATCCACTCCTTATAGAGGTCACGATCCGCTTGGGCCCGAGTTGCCTGGGCGGCGGCCCCCTTGCTGGAGTTCAAAGTTTTAAACTGAATACCGGTGGCGTCTATCGCTCGCCCCATGAGCCCGCCGAGGGCGTCGAGCTCTTTTACTAAGTGTCCCTTACCAACTCCACCGATCGCCGGGTTGCACGACATCTGCCCGACACCATCTTTACGGAGAGAGACCAAGGTGGTGGGAACCCCGATGCGAGCTGCCGCATAGGCAGCTTCGATACCTGCATGGCCCCCGCCTACCACCACTATTCTATTAAATTTAGAACGTCTCATCAGTGACATAGTACCCCATCTAACCCTGCAACTCCACGTTTCAAACATAGCAATACCAGGCGGTTAGGCGAGTTTTCCCCAGAAAAACTACTGGTAGCAAGTTTGTTTAAGGAACCGATTCGTGGGTACCCTTCATCTGCACAGTGTACCCAGAAAGGTGTTGGGGACACCGACCGGCCTACGGTCAGTTGTTTTAAGTTCACGGCGAGAGCCGCTATGAAACGAGTTGTAAAAGACATACGGTCCAAGCGAATCATCGAAACCATCTGCGTAGCTTTGGCGGGCGCTGGTATCGCGTCCTACGTTACCCTGGTTTCACTCCTGACTCAAAAGGAGTCCTCTGATGTTGCGCGAGTGGCCCAAGCAGCCCTCACAAAGTCCGCCTCTCAAGCCCAGACCCAGGCATCCCTCGTTCGTCAGCAACAGACCAAGTTTGTCTCTGAGATCATTCGGTCACACAATCCCAAACACTCGAACGTCGAACCTACCGCCCGACTGATCGTTGAAGAGAGCGCAAAAGCCAAGGTGGACCCCCTCTTTGTGGCGGCGGTTATCCGATCCGAAAGTATGTTCAAACAGTCCGCACTATCACCACGCGGCGCGAAAGGACTCATGCAAATTATGCCGGCAACCGGTCGGTATGTCTCTGAGCGTGAGAATCTCGCTCTTGGTAAAACAGCAGACTTGCACGACCCGACAACGAACCTTCGGGTTGGTATCGCGTATTTAAAGTATCTCGACCGAATGTTTCAAGGAAACCGCGAGCGAATGCTCATCGCCTATAATTGGGGGCCAGCGAACGTAAAGCTAGCCCTTCGCGGAAACGCACGAACTCCTTCCGAGAGCGTTACCTACGCCAAGAAGATCCTTGCGGCCCATCGTGAATGGCGTAATCGATTCTCAATGCTTGCCGCAAACGTTCGCTTCGACGACTCAATGCTCGGTTAGTGCCACTACGCGCCAATTACCGAAAAAGATCCCCGTTTATTTTGAACTACAAACCCCTCTCTCTCTAGATCCACGAGCGCTCTCTCAATTCGCTCTGACGAAAAAGGAAGAGCTGCAACGATCTCCGCGCTCTTCTGAGGTGTTTCTGAGATGCTCCTGAGCACTGCCGCGCGCACCTGCCT
>JBIIEK010000124.1:0-9045 GCA_044237895.1 Bdellovibrionota bacterium | reverse complement strand
CGTCTTCGGGAGAAAACGTGCTCGCTGTATCGCAGCGGATACACCTGCGCGCGTTTTCTCCCTGCATTCTCGCGCTCTCGTAGCTCGCAGAGCCTCGCCTGCATGGTATTTTTGAAATGGCTTCTAGCAAGAACGGAGACTCCACAAGGCGAAGGCGCTGAAGAAACGATTACGTATCATCTGACACACGTTAAGAAAGCGCCTCCGCTCTGAAACTACCGCTCTCGCATATAAGGCCGACCACCTACCGTTAGGTCACTCTGGATATCCGCAACCCCATCAACCATCAGAATCGACGCGAGCACTTTGTCTACCTCACGACGACTGGGAAGATTTCCATGAAGGGTAACTATCCCCTTAGAAACCTCTACATCGAGCGTTTTGAGGAGCGAGGGATACTCTTTTCGCACCAACTGTTCGATCGACTTTTTGATACTCGCATCATCAACAGGATTCTTAACTACGATCTGATCGATTATATTCCTCTTCGAAACCGCTCTCGCTACCTTAAGGATCTCCTCTTTCGTCTGAAGAGTAGTAGCATCTCCGCGAAGTATTACGCCGTCGTGAACACTTTCGATGGAAACCGAATAAGCCCCGCTACGCACCTGCTGTCGGAGCTCTTGTTTAATGCGCTGAACTTCATCCTGCGACTCCCCTGATACATACCCCGCGGCGGAAACAGTCAGCTGATTCTCAACCTCCTTCACCCCCTTCGTCTGCTCTGCGATAGAAGCTATCCGCTCTCGCTCGGCCTGACTCGAAACGCTCCCATTAAGACGAATGACTCCATTGCCACGATACTCTATATCAACGTTGTGAGGACCGAGCGGGGGTTGAAGAGCTCCCATATCTCTCTTGATGGAGCCCGTAATCTCCTGCCACGCTGCAGATGCATGCGCAAACGGCACCACTAAAGAGACCATCAAAGCGATGGCAACAATCCTTAACCTTGAAACCTTGTACGTGCTATCTATCCCTCTCATATGCTCCTCCTGTGTTGTTATCTGAAGCTTAAGCCCCCGAGAAACCCTCCCCGGAACCGCTAACCTTAGGCACCGCTACTCCTCAACGACCATGACCCCTAACACGGGGCCCTCTCCCTCTGGGCATCGACGCCTCCATGGAATGCGCACCACAACTTCTGAATCTTCGCACGTCGTTCTAAAACCATAATCTCTGCCAGAACGGGGGGCTGGTGGCCTAACCGGAGATACTGCTAGACGCTCCCTAAAAATACCCCTTTTATCCCACTCTTTAATTGTCATTGGCGCCTAGACGGGCGATACTACTCGTGGCCCTTTTTTCAGGGGCATTTTCACCAGGAGTGCTTGTAATCACTATGGAATCTCGCCCTACAAAATACATCTTCATCACAGGCGGAGTAGTATCATCCATCGGCAAAGGGCTAACCACCGCATGCATAGGCGCCCTCCTTGAAGCTCGTGGCCTAAAAGCCACCGCGGTCAAGCTCGACCCCTACATTAACGTCGATCCGGGAACGATGAGCCCGTTTCAACATGGCGAGGTGTTTGTAACCGACGATGGAGGAGAAACAGACCTCGACCTCGGGCACTATGAGCGTTTCATGGGCACTCGCATGTCGAAGCTCAACAACTTCACCTCTGGAAAGGTGTACGAGACCGTTATCGCAAACGAACGTCGCGGAGACTATCTTGGCGGCACCGTACAGGTAATCCCACACATCACTGACGAAATTAAGCGCAGGATAAAACTCGCGGCAGAAGGTTTTGACATCTGCCTCGTTGAGGTTGGAGGAACCGTCGGTGATATCGAGAGCCTCCCATTCCTTGAAGCGATCCGTCAGATGCGTGCTGACGTCGGCGCTCAAAACACCCTGTATGTCCACGTAACGCTCGTTCCACACATCGCGACCGCCCATGAGTTCAAAACGAAACCAACTCAGCACTCCATCAAAGAGATCACCGGGTATGGAATCGTGCCAAGTATTATTATCTGTCGATCCGAAAAACCCCTCGACGAAAAGCTCAAGAACAAGATCAGCCTCTTCTGCAACGTCAGTCCACATTGCGTTATCAATGCTCCTGATGTGAAGACTATCTACGAGCTTCCTATGGTTCTTCATACAGAAGGGCTCGACCAACGCATCGCCGAGCTTCTCAATATCTGGACGGGCGCGCCAAAACTCGATGCATGGAGCCGCATCGCCGCGTCTCTAACCGACAAGAATCGGGAGACCGCCACGATCGCCATGGTTGGCAAGTATGTAGACCTCACCGAGAGCTACAAGAGCCTCAGCGAAGCACTCATCCACAGCGGAGTGGCTAACAACTGCAAAATTCAGATCGTGTATGTAGACAGCGAAACGATAGAGTCCCATGACGTGGAGCAAACCATCCGCGCCGCGAACAACGGCGAGATGGTAGATGCCATCCTCATTCCGGGCGGATTTGGAGTACGTGGCAGCGAAGGAAAGATCGCCGCGGCTCGATATGCGCGCGAAAAGAAGGTGCCCTTCTTTGGAATCTGCCTTGGCCTCCAGATCGCGACTATCGAATACGCTCGCAACGTCGCCGGCCTAACGAGCGCCACAAGTCGTGAGTTCGAGCCAAGTTCAACATGCACCGTTATTGATATTATGGAGAGCCAAAAATCGGTCGAGCAGAAAGGTGGCTCGATGCGGCTGGGTGCCTATCCGTGTGCGCTCAAGGACGGCTCTAAGGCCCGCGAGATCTATGGCAAAGCTCTTATCGGCGAGCGTCATCGCCATCGATTCGAGGTCAACAATGAGTTCCGGTCGAAACTTGAGGCAGCGGGCCTGATCTTCTCGGGAACGTCACCTGACGACACCCTCGCTGAGATCATCGAGCTCAAGGACCATCCGTGGTTCATCGGCGTTCAATTCCATCCTGAGTTCCAATCGAACCCACGGGTCCCTCATCCACTCTTTAAGTCGTTTGTTGCTGCAGCGCTTACGAACAAGAGAAACGATGCGGGGCTCACAAAAAAAGTAGAGAAGCACTCCACGACACCAAAGACCAAAGGACAAGCGCTACTCTCAGCGGAGAGAGTAGCTAGCGAGGTTACAACAGGAAAGTAGCAGTGACGGTTTCAATTACTCCCTCAGTCAAAGTCGGTCGCGGCGAGAAGCTCCTTCTCATCGCAGGTCCGTGCCAAATCGAATCCCGTGACCATGCGCTCAAAATCGCCGAATTTCTAAGCGTTAACCTAACGAAGCTTCCGATCTCGCTCGTCTACAAATCATCATTCGACAAGGCGAACCGTACCAGCGTCAAGAGCCAGCGGGGTGTCGGGATAGACCAGGGACTTAGAATCCTCGAAGAGGTTCGCGCTTCATTCGGGATCCCCGTGCTGACCGATGTCCACTCCGTAGAGCAAGCGACTACCGCCGGAACGATCGTTGACGTACTTCAGATACCCGCGTTTCTGTGCCGCCAAACGGATCTCCTGGTCGCCGCCGGAGCCACTAACAGAGCCATCAACGTCAAAAAGGGGCAGTTCCTTCACCCCTCGGATATGCAATTCGTCGCAGAGAAGATCGCGAGCACCGGCAACAAAAATATAATGCTCTGCGAACGGGGCACCTGTTTTGGGTACCGAGATCTCATCTTAGATCCTCGCAACTTGATTATCATGCGAGAAACGGGATACCCGGTCGTCTTCGATGCCACCCACAGCGTGCAGCAAATGGGCGGCGGGAGTGGTAGCTCTGGAGGGACGCGGCACTACGTAGAGGCTCTTGCCCGCGCAGCGGTAGCGACCGGCATCGACGGAGTGTTCATGGAATGCCATAACGATCCCGATAACGCGCCCTCAGATGGCCCCTGCATGCTTCCGCTCGAAAACGTGCGGCCGATAGTGGAGAAACTCCTGCGCATCCGTGAGGCAGCTGCCTAGGAATCATCTGTGCCCATTATACTCACCCGAAAAAAGAGCATGATCCTGGGACTCGGCCTTCTCGGCTCGTTCTTCATTATGAGCGGTTTGGTCATTTATTCGCACAACTCCGCTCGAATCCCGCCGCAGAAGGGCTCTCTCGACAAAGAGAGCATTGAAGGGGGTACCGCTCCCGGACTTGCGACACCTGGTGCAGCATCGGTCGGCTTCGTCCTCAACGACTTCCATCGAAGCTCGATAAAAGAGGGGAAAGTTGAGTGGGAGATCTTTGGAAAACGGGGTCGTTACGACGCCACCCAAAACTCTGCTGACGTGGAAGAACCTCGGCTTACCCTTACCCAGAAGAACGGCGACACCGTAAATCTTATAGCTGGTCGAGCGCTCTTAAACCTCACGGGCACGGAGCTAAAGAAAGCCGAGCTCTTCGACCACGTGGTCGTCGTGCACAAAGGTGAAACAACTCTCACAACAAATTACGCCATCTACATCAAAGAAGCGGACACAGTCGAGTTCCCGGGAGAGGTAACCATTGATGGGCCTATCTTCACCATTCACGGAAATAAGATGACCGCAAAGCTGGAGCCCCAAGAATTTTTTATGACTAACGGTGTCAAAAGCACCTTTAAGCCACGGAAAATGAAATAAGCCATGAAACGCATCCCTGCTCTCACCCTGCTCGCGCTTATCCTCCTCTCTAGCTCGCCCCTTGCAGCCCAAGACAAGCCTGTCGGAGCTACAACCACTGCCCCCCTCCTTGATCAGAAGGCATTCGACGATAGCTTCGGTAAGCTTCCTACAAATGTTACGGCCGATTCCCTCTCCTTTAATCCTAAAACCAGAGTCTTCGCGTACCAGGGTAACGTTATCGTGACTCAAGGAGACCTGAAACTGACCTCAAAAACCCTGGAGGGCAACTACAGCGAAACGAATCAACTTCAAAAACTTATTGCTCGAGGAGATGTGGTAATCACAAAGCAGGACATCAATGCTTCCGGGCAAACCGCAACCTACGACGCCGTGGCAGGTATAGTCATCTTAACGGACAACCCACAACTCGCTCAAAATCAGAGTATCCTCACAGCCGATCGCATCAAGATCTTTATCAATGAAAATCGAAGTCAAGCTGAGGGAGACGTTCGAGTAACGTTCGTACAGAGCTCCACGACAGGGCTGAACCCGATGGGCGGCATGGGCCTCACCGCCCAAAACGCATCTACTACTCCAGCGCCCACCGCGACTCCGAAACCAACGCAAACGCCATCGGAAATTGCCGAAGCCTCCTCCGAGACTTCGGAACTAACGCTAACCACCCCTAAGCCAACACCGACCCCGACCAACAAGAAGAACGCGCAGAAAAAAACCTCGACGAAGAAAAAGCAACCGACTCCAGCGAAGAAAACGCCGACACCCAAGAGCTAGGCTCATGAGTGTCAATCCAGGCTACAAGCTGGTCGTAGTGTCGACGGGTGGGGATGCGCCCATAGCGAAACCTTGAGGCGTCTCTCTTACCAACGGATGAGATTACCACCCCAGGTAAATCCAGCACCGAAGGCTATCGTCAGAACGAGCGAGCCCTCTCTAAGAATCCCCTGCTCTACGGCCTCCGACATACAGATGGGAATCGTCGCGGCTGTCGTGTTTCCATACCGCTGAATATTATTGAACACCCGTTCAGGCGGGAGCCCCAGCTGCGTTCGAACCATCTCGTTAATTCGAAGGTTCGCCTGGTGAGGAAGGACAAGGTCGATCTCGTCGGGCGTTATGCCGTTTCGAGAAATCAATGTGGACGCTGTTTCAATAAGACGCGTGACCGCATTCTTAAACACAACTTTTCCATCCATATAGGGATGAACTCGCGCCTGCGCGATGTCGTCCTGGCTGATAAATCCGGGGACGGCCGTCCCTGGCGTCTTCATACACAAGACATCCGCCCCGCTGCCATCACTCCCTAAAACCGAGTCTATAATTCCGCGTTGTTTGAGGTTTGAAGCATCGCTCTCTACCGCCTCAATGGTAAGGGCTCCCGCGCCATCGCCAAACAACACCGCCATATCTCGTCCTCGGGTTGTCAGGTCCAAAACCGGGGACTGCACCTCCGCGCATACCAGCAGGATTTTTTTCGCCTGTCGACTCTTCACGTAGCCATCAACACAAGAGAGTCCGTACACCAATCCACTACACTGGGCACGGATATCAAGCGCTGGAATCGTTCGACATCCGAGTCGCTGTTGCATCATTACTCCCACCCCCGGAAAGTAGTAATCCGGGGATAACGTCGCGAATACAATCAGGTCGAGATCTTCCGGAGACCATCCCGCTTTGGCTAACGCAATGCGTGAGGCCCGCTCTCCAAGATCTGCGGTGCTGACCGCTTCGTGTTCCACAAAGCGTCGCTCTTTGATCCCAGTTCGCTCGATAATCCACGCGTCACTGGTATCCATTATCTTCGAGAGATCCTCGTTCGAAACACGTCGCTCTGGGACGTAGTGCGCCACTGAGCGGATAAGACTTCTAAGTTCCATAATGAGAGACCTTTTAAAGGCAGAGATACAACCGTTACCGGGCGGGCCCCCTCAATCCTAGTCGAAACGAAGTCGATTGACCAATACAGAAGCCTATTCCCTGCCCAGCCCGCCGCCATTACACTGCAGTTATGACAACTCAAGTAAAACGGTTTCGCGTCGCTGTCTACGGAGTCCTCATTGAACAGGGTAAAGTCTTACTTGCTACCACCCGGATACCCTCCGGTACGGTGACAAACTTCCCCGGCGGCGGTCTTGAGCTCGGAGAGGCGCCCGTAAATGCTGTGGTAAGGGAGTTTAGGGAAGAAACTGGCCTAGTCGTAGATGTCGAGCAGCTACTCTTCACCTCTGAAGGTTTTCACCAAAATCCCGACTACCCGGACGAACAGCTCATCCACATCTTCTACAAGGTGCGGCGTTCAGGTGGCGCACTCACCCCGCTCGGAAACAATGACGACGTCCAGGACGTAGGTTTCATCGATCCCTCTGAGTTTCCTCAGAAGCGTATCTTTGATGTCGACCGTGAATTTCTGGATAGCACGGTATTTAAGAATCTAATCTCCTCCAGCTAGGGCTATACCGGCGTGTCGATCTTCGCAAAGATGTGCGTCACCGCAAATCCGTTGCAGACATATCCAAAGTTTTAGCGGAACAGTACGAAAAAAACGAACAACTTCAGAAGCTCATCCTGAGATACTTTAAGATTCTCTGTGCCTCCTTCTTTAGTGTGGCCAACTATCCAAAGGCACGACTCCCAGTGCACCTTCACCAACCCGACCGCCGATCTTTAGAATTTTGTTAAGGACCACGGCGCTTATGGACACCCCAACCTGCGCTTGCTACATCGGTAGCATGACCCTCGAACTCTTTATCGAAATCTGCTCTAAGGACTCTCCTCCACAGGATCTCAGCAATACCTTAAAAGCTCTCTGGCACGACCAAAAAGGTGACTGGGAAAATGCTCACGGAGCGGTGCAACATGGGGCTGATCGTGGAAGCGCCGCGGTGCATGCCTATCTTCACCGTAAGGAGGGCGATATCTGGAACGCGCGATACTGGTACAACAATGCTGGAAGACCCCCATTTAACGGCCCCTTAGAAGAGGAGTGGAAGACGCTCGTGCAGGAGTTCATCGCCTCCCGCTAACACGAATGACGAGCCCATCGACATCCAGTTACGCAAACATCGATATGTTCTTCGAAGCCACTCCCTGACCGATCAAAGAGACAAGGCTCAATTGGTACGACTGGAGCATCTGAGAGCGAGCGAGGGTTCCGGATCCAGAGAAACCGCTGACAGTAGCACCCTCAAGTAAAGAACTGTTTCCATCCGAGAGCAGCCCTTCAAGGCTCTGTCGTATAGTTGAGAGTCGGTTTTCGGCAGAATCGATAGAACGACTGGCTTGTCGCATTACATGCTCAGAGAACTGCTGAACCGTGTCCATCGCATCGAAAGATCCTTGCAACGTACTGATGTCAAGATTTCCAAGACTACCCGTGAGGCTCTGAAGGTCGATTCCTCCCGCTTGTATACTCGCATCACTTCCGTTTCCTACCCGAACCCGAAAGGGCGTCCCGTCGAACAGCTTCTCTCCGCCGTAACTGGTGGAGACCGCGACCGACTCTATCTGCGCTACCGTTGCTTTATACTCTGTCTGCAACACACTTCGCTGCCGATCCGGAAGCCAAGGATTAGAAGAGACGTAGGCCAGATCCTGAAGCCGGTTCGCAAGATCCTGCACCATCACCACCGCGTCGGTCGCAACGGTAAGAGAGGATTCCTGCGCGCCAGAGCTCTCGGAGCTTGGTTTGTTGGAGCCGGATGTCGAGGAATAGGCCGCTACTATCGCATCCACTCCCGAGGTGTCATACGAGGTAGGAAATCCGGTACCCGCATTCGCCTGCGAATAGATGGCAAGTATCACATCCCCAGCCTGTGGCGAGGAGGATCCCGAGGAGGAGCTATTCGATAAAGCGCTTACCATACTGTGCTGGGGGTCAGCTTCTAGAGAGAGGTAAAAGCCCTCTCTTTGCACATCGTCATATCCGACAAATTCAGGAGAGTCGCGAGCGGAAAGCCCCGAAGAAAATCCTTTGTAGAAGAAAACGGGGCCCTGAACTGAGGAAACTTCTTACGAGAAGCGCCTACAGCAGACCTCGATACGCAATAGGAAACTCGTTGCTAATACCCCAACTCTTTACGCATCACGACACGAGACAGCGCCAGCAAAGCTCCTCGAGGAATGAAACGCGACCCGTGCACAAGGAATTTATTAAACCATCCATCTACGACGATCGATTTTTTTCCGAGCGCTGCGAACGCAGAGTCGACGACGTGCTGCGCAGAACGATACGGAGAGTGGTAATCCCTTAATCCCGCTCCGGCCTGAAACTCGGTCCGGGTTAATCCAGGCAAGACTGTAAGAACATCCACACCGGTCCCCCTACACTCCGCATGAAGCCCCTCTCCGAAGTAGAGATCGAAAGCCTTTGTCGCGCTGTATGCGGAGAACCACGGGGCAGGCACCGTGGCTACGACGCTGGACAGGATGATTATAGCACCGCGCTTACGAGCCTTCATCTCAGGAAGAAACCGAAGCGTAAGATCAACAACGGCCCGACAG
>JBIIEK010000123.1:0-9180 GCA_044237895.1 Bdellovibrionota bacterium | reverse complement strand
TAGCCAATAGAGCCGACTAGTTTATTGCTGTGTTACGATCGACTTTGAGGACCGTACAATAATAGCGTCGAGCGCTCGCTCGAGCGAGGAGACGACAAGCCCCGGGGCCATCGATAAATTTCAGGGAAGAGACAACGAGCGGGGCTAGGGAGCTTCGCGACCAGCCGTCGAGCACGTAATAGAACAACAAAAATGTGAGCAAGCGAACATTTTCTCCTCACCTACAGACGGGGACTCGAGAAACGAAGGCGAGGAGACCTCCATCTTTGCTCTCACGAGCTACGGTGGACAGTTAAGCGGCTCGCCCGGCGTAGCTCCCTAGAGCGCAAGCGGGAACGCCTCACAATTTAGCATGAGAGCTACATCCATTAACCTCATGCAAAAGTGATACGTCGCTCTAAGCAAAGAAGTAGTATGGGGCTAAGAATATGGGTAGCTCTTACCTACCAAGTAGGTGTTCCGTTTACGCCTGAAAAAATCTCCGTGCGACGGCTTCCTTTTCCTCTACGGCATAATCGTCGGTGGAAAGAAGGTAGGCGACGTGGCGCTGAATCTCGACGATCGGCTCCTCTTTGCTCGGAGCGTGCTCCTTCCCATTCGTAGCATCGTATCTTTTGGTGTGCGCCATCCCGAGGCGTTGCGCTCGATGCGACAACGATCCAACCGCACGGACGCCATGCCACCAGAGCGAAGGAGCAAAGCTTGTCAGGGCGGAGCCTCGGTTCGCGCACTTAGGGCTGAACACCGGGCTAACAACACGAAATCACGGCATACTTTGAGGACACTCTTTTATTCGGTTTCTACTAAAAGTGGAACTAGTTGGTATGTGGGGACCTTCGCATGAAGCTTTGATACCTCCAGTGTTCAGAAGTTGAGCCGGGTGTTCCTTGATGACAGGTTCATTTTCAGCATCGAACTTGTTTAGGGATCGCGCATAATTTAACGTCTCCATATGCATGAGCCAGAAAACGAGAAACATGAACGTCGTGTCGATGACCGGCAACGTGGCCCCGTTCGGAATCGGTTACAGGCTAGTCCCGATATGCGCCCAGGCATAGACGGCTCAAAAAAGATGGGACGGATCCAAACGACAGATACTTCGCGCGTTGCACAACCCGCGCTGGGCCTACGATTATTCTATGGTGATACGGGCGCCGCCACCGTGCATCTGCCCGGATTCTCCTTTAAGTCGGAATCCCGAGAGGGGCTGCGAGATGTTAACATTCCAGGCAATCAACTCGAGCAGCGGAATTTCTGGAAGATCCTGGAAAGTCCTCCCTTACGAGAAGAGCAGACACTTGCCCGGCAGAGTGTCATTGCTGAAATGGTGGCAAACAAAAATGCGCTAGAACAGCTGTGTCAGGAAATATCTGCTGGGTATCAAATCGATTTGTTTCTGGAGAGACTCTTCACGTCTTCAGAACGGGAACGACAGCTCGCCGGTATGGAACGTCGGGAACCAAAGACTCGACTTGGCGCAATAATTGAAAGCGCCCCAATCACCCCCGAGAATTTTCCAGAGAAGTTTCAACAAGCGGTGGCAGATTCGGGCTCCTATCAGGTAACGTTTCTTGAGCCGACAGAATGCGATTTAGTCCGCATGCTTGGAGGTCTTGCAATCATGCAGCAGCGGGTGCTCGATGCAATCGATGAAGCTACTTGTTTTATAAATAAGGATATCAAGCTTTCTCTGCAGCAACTTAAAGAAGCTTTAAAGGGGATCCCGCCTCTGGATAGTGCCTCTCTGCTCGCCTTGGCTTCTTCAGATCCGACCAACCAAGCAGAAGATCTCCGAGAGTCCGCCCGTGGGTTTTCTTACACCCTCGGCCTCTTTGGCGGAATAACGAGCTTTGCCCAGCTTGCAATTAGAGATAATTATTGCCAAACCACTTTTTCAGGCTCGGAAGCGGAAAAGTATCGGGGCGCCTGGAATCTATTGCGGGAGAAAGATGAGAGTCGGGAGGGTTTTGGTAGAGATGGGGAGGCCCGGAGACAGATACAAGGCAACTCCCCTGAGCCGTGCGCACATGTGGTTCTCTGCGGCACTAACATGTCCGGTAAGACATTTTTCTTGCAGCGCGATTTATTGATTCGCCTCTCCTCTCAAAGCTTTGGGTTTGCTCCTGCAAAGCAGGCTAATATTCACCTCGCTGATGCCTTTATCTGGGTTGACAGAACCTCTCCTGTCGACGAACGAGAATTCCAAAGACAATACGGGAGGAACCCGAGTGATTTTGGCCGTGAGATAGCGGTGCGGAATATAGCCTATGCTAAACTGGGGACTCGGAGCGTTTGGTACGCCGATGAATCGTGGACGACGACCTCCCCCAATTACGAATACAGATTCAACGCGGCAGAAGATAATTTTTTGGCCAAATCCGGGGCTCGTCGCTTTAGGGCAACCCACAACGATACATATCTGGAATATTGTGAGCGTCAGGCGGACACTAGAGTTTACCATTTTGAGGCGTTTGCCGAAGAGGGCGACCGAATGCACTACACGCGCACGCTTCGAAAGGGACGCGGTAAAAGCAATGCCTTCGATGTGGCGAAGTCACTTGGCATCAACCAATCATTTCTCAAACACGCCGAGCAGTACGAGGAGGGGTCTTGCCAGGTTAGGGCTGCGCGAAAAATCAAGAAGTCGCTTGAGCATTATACAGCTTATGAGCGCGAACAGCTGATGAAGGAAACAAAGAGCTTTCGTTCTCTGATTCCGAGAATCGATGAAATTATAGTAGTTTCGGACAAACTGACAGGCACACGGCTAAGTTGGCGTTCAGAGGGCAGTGGTAGGTATCGTCCAAATAACGACATGGGCCGTAGAGATCGAGTGTCGCCCGCCCCCAGTGACCACGAAGTATTCTCGGCCGAGCCGCGGTTTCCCTTTACGTATGTCAGTGGGAATTCCAAGCACTTCCCAAGTAAATTTGAACACCTGGATAACACAAGTTTCGTTTCTGATCTGCTTTATCATGGCGCTACGGCGGACGCGAGAGAACTGTTTGAACGCCAGCAGATGTTTGCGGAGCTGATGAAAGCCGGGATCTGCGAAAAGTTTACTTCTCAGCTTTCGAATCTCTCTTTTGCCATGATTGTAGTTGGATGGATCGGGTATTTTGATTTATCCGACCTCTCGGTGCTGTTACTTCGGACCGTCAATCAGTCATTGGAGGAATTTGAACGCCACGGTGCGGAGAAATATGGATTCGTGGCAAGCCAAAGAGATGGAATGCGGCAGGTTGTCGCGAGCATTTCGCTACTCGCTGAGACCACGACACAGCTCCCCCTACCGGCTGATGCGCTCGCCTATCTGAACAATTTGAGACGCTTCATCGAAATCGATAGTGAAATCTCTCAATTAGAAGGCAAGCTCCTTTTTTCTAAACTCAAAAGTAAAGCAGAGAAGTCACAAATTGAGGGGCAGATTTCAAAACTTTACTCTGAAAGCCTTTCGCAGCTTCACATTCGAATGAGATCAACCGATCTCTCGTTGGAAGAAGCTGACGAGTTACTTGAAAAAAAGTTAAAGTTCCCCGCCGATTTCCTGCGCACCTGTAGGGATTTGATTGCCATACTTGCTCCGCTGCAGAAAAAATCCTCCGTACTTGAGGTTCCCGCCGAGAGCCTAGCTCGCTTTTTGGAACAGTCGAAGCGAACCAGTGACTATCGTCCTTTAAATTGGACTGAGACTTTAAATTTCTTGATTGAATTGATGGCGTTTCGAGATGATGGGCGAAAGCCCCTCGGGGATATTCTCGATTCACTTCGCGAACTGGACTCTGTCCATCTTAGGCAGTATGCAAACTATTTGGAATCAGTTGGCTCACTTCTTATTAATCCTGATGCAACCGGCCACGACCTGCTCCAAACGTGTCTCAAATCGAAACGGCGGAATGGGAACAAGGTAAAGCTCGCAGGCAAATCTGTGGGCAAGGCCGCGCTTGATAGAGACAGTAGGGTAGTCTTCAAACAGGAGCGCGAACGATTGGCCGGTTTGTTAAATCTTTCTACCGAGTTGTCCGAGATGGCGC
Source organism: Bdellovibrionota bacterium (assembly GCA_044237895.1). GTDB lineage: Bacteria > Bdellovibrionota_C > UBA2361 > UBA2361 > OMII01 > OMII01. The sequence continues at coordinate 5,146 of JBIIEK010000123.1, read as the reverse complement.
GCTACAAGTGCGCCGCGGTAAATTTTAATAATACAGGGCTAATTCATATAAAAGATGGGTGGAACATCACCGAGCGTTGGCACGAGCAGGTTAGAAATGATCGCCACTTTGAACCGGGCCAGCAGATTGAATTCAGTACCGGTGCCAACATGTCTGGAAAAACTTTTGATGGAGTTGCATTTACGTGGACATGCATCATGGCGCAGGCTACTGGCTGGGCACCGGGGCGGGAGGTTTCGCTGCCAATCTTTGATCGCATTGTCCACATCGAACGTGTAGCGGAGCGGAAAGATCTTAACCTGAGTGCTTTTGGAACTGAAGCTTACTACTGGAGGCAGATACTTCAAGATCTGGAAAGTGGAGGCAGAACTCTGCTTTTTGCGGATGAACCTTGGTCATCGGCCTCATCACGATTTCGCGATTCACTGAACTTCGCCGTTGCAGCCGCTGTTGCCGCACGGGGCGGTTCCGCGACGATCGCTTCACATTGTATGCCCCCGGTGGAAGCATTTATGGCACACAATCAGGGCAGGGGCCGAGCAACCCATCTCGGCGTGGAATTTATGGACGATGGGGAATTTAAGTTCACTCACATTAAACAAGAAGGCATGGCGGATTCGCATGCATTTGAAGTTGCGCAAGCACTCAATTTCCCGAAAGAAATAATCGCTTTCGCTCGGAGCCTTCCGGCGACGCACGAAATTCGGCGAGCAAAGCCGTTCTAATCTCACGTAGTAGTCAGACCGGCAGGCACCATTGAAGCCCTCCTCGCTGGTACGCCCTCAAGGGATACCTATTTGTTAGTAAAGTCCTGCCCATATTCTTAGACCTTTACTACCTCTGCGCGCAGAGCGACTTATCACTTTTGTGTGAGGTCTATAGTTCCAGTTCTCAGGCTTAAGTTTGAGGCGTTCCCGCCTGCGCTCTAGCGAGCTACGCCGGGCGAGCCGCTTGCCTGTCCACCGTAGCTCGTGAGAGCAAAGGTGGAGGTCTTCTGGCCCACCAGCACTGGGACAGGCAGACGTCTGAGGCGAGAAGTTCTATGGCCGCCGGGCGGCAACGCTATTGAGATTTCAGTGTCATCAACTGTTGCCCTGCACCAGGGTCGGCGTCCGCTTCAAAGGCCCGCATAGGCGAAGCGTCGACTCGCCCTAGACGCTCTTAAATATATTGCTTAAAGCAAGATACCTAGCTGCTACCTGCGGCTCAACCTGAGCAACTTTTGCGATCTCGAGGGCTCGTTTCACGTTGGCACTCATCCTTTGACGGGTTAGCTGCTTGGCATCCTCCGCGTTCTTCTTCGTCCGTACGTTTTCTTCCGGGGAGATGGTTGAGGACATCTCAACGAACGCCGCGATAATCCCACCAGCGTTAACTATGAAATCAGGCAGAACGAGCACACCCCTTCGGCTCAGCGCGGCGCGGGCCTCTCCGGTGCACGGATTGTTGGCTCCTTCCACAACTCTCTTGGCCCTGATCTTATCAACATTAGCGGCGGTGATTACCTCTTGCACGGCCGCGGGAAAGAGAACGTCAACGGGTTGGTAGAGGACCTCCTCGAGAGCGACTCGCTCACCCTCCTTATTGAGGAGCTCTTTACTCCTCTCCCACTGATGACAGGATATCGCCTCAATCAGGGCGCCGGAGGCTCCCTTCGACAAGAGATACGTTCCGCCGACAACCGGATCAGAGATCGCTGAGAGAGCACCCCCAGCCTCCGTGAAATACCTCACGATAGCGGCTCCCATCGCACCCATTCCCTGCACCGCAAAAGTCTTACCTGAAGCCTCCGTCCCCTCGAACCTGAGCGCCGTAATAGCGCTCTCACTCACCCCGAGTCCCGCGATCCCTTCGCGATCGTAATCGGTGCCCCCCATATCCATCGGCTTTCCAGTGAAGCACCGAGTTGATTTAAGCTCATCACAAACCCACCGGGCGTGCTCTGGCTTAACACCGATATCGAAGCCGAAGCCTCCAAACACGCCACCGCGCTCAACGAGCACCGGCGCGGCGAGTGTGGCGAACCTTCGTAGCCTCCGCTCAAAACCGGGGGAAGAAGGATCATCGCGCATTCCCGATTTCGCGCCTCCCAAAGGAAGCCCGGCGGCCGCGTTTTTCAGCGCCATAATTCGGGCGAGCATTTTAATCTCCTCAAGGGAGGTCTTAGGCGTTATTCGGGTTCCGCCCTTCCCCACTCGCCCAAGCGGACTGTCGCTACCCGCTATCGTGTTCCACACGACAACGAACCCCTCTACCCCTAGTTCAGGATCCCGCACCGTCATCTCAAGCTCTGGAGTAAGGGCTTCGAACCTACGCTCAAGATCCTTCAGCTCATCTGAAAATCGTTGTGCGTCCATGAGATCCTCCAATTCAAAACTTTGGCGCGCTTTCGAGCCCCCACGCGAGAGGAGCAGCGTGACGAAAGATTAAACTGCGCCCTTTGTCGAAACAAGAATAATCGCTCAATAAGCGAGCGTCGCCTCTATCGCCTGAGCCAGTCGCGCCCGCGCGAGGAACTGAGCCTCGAGAGCGGTGGCGAAGGGCACAGGGGTATCAAGGCTCGCGACTCTCTTCACGGGGGCATCCAAGTGCTCAAAGAGGTGCTCATTGATGTACGCCGCGATCTCCCCTCCTATTCCGCCGAAGAGGGTATCCTCATGAAACACGATAACGCGACCGAACTGACGTACCGCTTCATCGATAGATTTGTAATCGAGGGGCACCAGAGTGCGAAGGTCGAGGATTCGCGCAGACCACTCCGGATGCTCATCGAGAACCTTTGATGCCCAGTGCACACCCGCCCCGTAGGTAAGGATCGCAAGCTGCTCTCCTTCGCGATGAATGCGAGCCTCGCCGAAAGGCACAAAGTACGCGCCCTTCGGCACCTCTCCCACCACACTTCGATAGAGAAGCTTATGCTCAAAGAACATAACGGGATTGGGGTCCTCCAGCGCCGTCATAAGGAGCCCTTTGGCGTCGGAAGGAATCGCTGGATACGCGACCTTGAGGCCCGGTGTGTGCGTGAACCACGCCTCGTTTGATTGAGAGTGAAAGGGCCCGGCGCCCGTGCCGGCGCCCGTTGGCATCCGCACTACAACATGAGCGGACTGACCCCATCGGTAGTGCGTCTTGGCGAGATTATTCACTACTTGAGTAAATCCGCTTGAGACGAAATCCGCGAACTGCATCTCCACCATCGAGCGATAGCCACAAATACTTAGTCCGAGGGACGCGCCTAATATCGCTGACTCACACAGGGGAGTGTTTCGCACCCGCTCCTTACCGAACTCCCGCAGAAATCCATCAGTGACTTTAAAAACGCCACCATAGTCAGCGATATCTTGCCCCATGAGGACAAGGTCACTTGAGCGACGCATGCTCTCTCGGAGCCCATCCGAGAGAGCATCGATAAAACGCATAGATGCGCTCTCTTGGGTGTTATCCTGCTCGGGAAGAGCAGGAACGGGCGCAAAAACATCCCCCAACTCACCTTCAAGCGTCGCCTCCACCTCAGGCTCGGCAAACGCCCTCTCAACACTTTCGTCGATCAGAGCGCTCAGCTCCGCGCGAACGACCTTCATCTCTTTCCGGGAAAACTTCTTTGTCCGAACCAGAGCGCGCTCAAAGCGCTCAACTGGATCGCGCTTCGCCCACTCAGCGAGCAACTTCTTCGGCACGTACTTAATCCCCGAAGCCTCCTCATGCCCTCGCATCCGGAAGGTCATGCACTCAACCAGAATTGGTCTCGGCTTTTTGCGAATCGACGAAGCCAGTTCGGAGATAGTGCTGTAGACCTCTCCCAGGTCGTTTCCGTCGATCGTGACCCCCTCGATTCCGTATCCACGTGCCTTATCCGCGATCGAGGCGCACTTAAACTGCTCCGTAGTTGGTGTTGAGAGGGCGTAGCCGTTGTTTTCTACGATGAAGATAACCGGAAGATTCCATACCGACGCCACATTAAGCGCCTCGTGGAAATCACCTTCGGAAGTTCCCCCTTCACCACTAAAAACAACCGTCACCTTTCCCGATTTTGAGAGGCTTGTAGCGAGCGCAATCCCATCACCAACCGCCAGCTGGGGGCCCAAGTGAGAGATCATGCCCACGATGTGGTGTTCACGAGTTCCGAAATGGAAGGAGCGATCCCGGCCCTTGGTGAATCCCGAAGCTTTTCCCTGCCACTGCGCTATAAGCTTCCATAGAGGCACATTTCTCGATGTGAACACTCCTAGGTTACGGTGCAGCGGCAGGATGTACTCGTCAGCGTTCAGAGCCAAAGTGACACCAACCGCGATCGCCTCCTGGCCGATCCCAGAGAACCATTTACTGACTCTTCCTTGCCGTAGGAGAAGGAGCATCTTCTCCTCAATCATCCGTGGAAGGAGAAGCGCTCGATACATCTCCTTGGGTGAGATGGCTGCTTTCTTATTTTTCGTTCGGCGCGATCTCGCCATCACACCTCTCCTCTATGAAGATTAACCCTCAATATTCACGGCTCCGCTCGTAGATACCGCCTATTACCTCCCCTGGAAAGCGAAATCCTGGGGGCCTTAGCTAAAAAGAATCTGCGAGATAGATCCCCTAGAGCGCCCCAAGTGTAAAGCACAGATGCGCATCATCGCGTTCATCCAAGACGAGCACTCAATCAAGGACATCATGAAGGCACAAGGTATCCCCGACTTTCAGGCTCCTCCACCTATTCCTAAGTTCATCGATGCCATAGAGGCTGTCGATGAACTCCCCTCTTTGCCTTCCACTGGTGGCACGGGTGGACGGTCATACCCCGGTATCAAATTAACGAGACCTACGCCATCGCCGGATGAGTCGAGCGATACGAGGATCCACACCAAGTTATGATACAACCGCTCTCTGGTAAGAGCTTCAACACCACCGGCCTCTCAGTAAACCTTGATACCACCATCATTCAGAACCTGATCTGGAGAAATGAGTATCGCGTATTCCTAAGTACACAAGATGTGTTTCCCCGACACGAAGGCTTCTCAGCATCAGATAGTTTCGTCATGACATCGTTGATCTATTCGGTGCGGGGGATGTAGCGATACTCCCAACCAGGACAGACGTGAGTTCCAGTGATTGTCGTCCGCGGTGCTAGAGCTTCCCCTTTCCATCGATAGAACCTGGCACCAGC
>JBIIEK010000122.1:0-9235 GCA_044237895.1 Bdellovibrionota bacterium | reverse complement strand
ATCGACTACAGTTGCTCCGTTACACTGCGCTTACGTCCCCCCCGAGTTCGTAAGCTTGTACTTGTTGGCTCCTTAGACTAATCAACAGAAGGCGGATCCCTGCTTCAGGAAATATACATGAGTCACATCAACACCTTACTAACCGAGCTTTCATCCAAAATTCCAGGCCATTTACTCCTCACAGACGAGAGATCCAAAGAGTTCTACGGTCGTGATTGGATTAAAGATTTCAAGCCCGCTCCGTGCGTTATAGCCCTTCCTGAGACGATCGAGCAGGTACAGCACATCCTCCAGACATGCGAGAATCTCGTATTCGGCGTAGTGCCCTCAGGTGGCCGGACAGGTCTTAGCGGTGGCGCTACAGCAACGAACGGCGAGGTGGTGGTATCGCTTGAGCGGATGCGGGCCATACTCGAAGTGAATACGACGGATCGCACCATACGGTGTCAGGCTGGCGTTCCTCTGGAACGAATTCAACTTGAAGCCCAAAATCACAGCCTCTACTTTCCGGTAGACTTCTCAACGCGCGGCTCCGCTCAAATCGGTGGCAACATCTCAACAAACGCCGGGGGTATTCGAGTCATACGCTACGGAAATATGCGCGAATGGGTGCTCGGACTGAAAGTCGTAACCGCTGGAGGCGTGCTCCTCGAATTAAACGGTTCACTCTTCAAGAACAATTCCGGGTACGATCTCCGCTCCCTTTTTATCGGCTCTGAGGGGACCTTAGGGATCATCGTTGAAGCGACGTTGCGACTTACGACTCCTCCCAAAGGGGTAACTCGTGTGATGTGCGGGCTTGCGTCAACGGAAGCGATCCTTCCCCTACTCTCGTTCTGTCGTGGAAAGCTGCGGGATCTCTCGGCATTCGAGTTTATCGATCAGTCCTCGTTTCACGAGGTCGTAACCCATAGAAAACTACGAGATCCCTTCTCCTCGCGATACAACGCTTACGTGCTTATTGAATGTGAGCTGAATACGAAAGATACCCAGGAGGAGATACTAGCTACCTTTGGAGAGGCGTACGAAAAAGGCCTTATTCTTGATGTAGTCGTGAGTGAATCTCAAGCACAAGCACAAGAGCTGATGAACATCCGCGACCTCATCAGCGAGACGCTCTCAACACACTACACCATCCATAAGAACGATATCTCCGTGCCGGTGACCGCTATTCCAAACTTCATAAAACAGCTTCAGGATTCAATCGCGGAGGCTTACTCACAGTTCCGCGTTGTTATATTTGGGCACGTCGGAGACGGCAACTTACACGTTAACGTCTTAAAACCCGATTCAATGTCGGACGAGCAATTCTGGAAGAGCTGCCACGAAGCAGACCATACGATCTTTAAAACTGTGCAACAGTATAAAGGTAGCATCTCCGCTGAGCACGGGGTCGGGCTTTTAAAGCGAGACTTCATCCGCTACACGCGAAGCGACGCCGAGCTCGAGCTCATGAGAGGGATAAAGAGAGCATTCGACCCCAAAGGGATTATGAATCCGGGCAAGGTCATCCCTGCCTAATGAAGATTCGATGAGGACGCGACGGAAGGGGCTCTATTTTAAAGTTGATACCTTAAAAGACCCACGATCGTTGCTCCAGAGGCGAAGCATACGGATAATCTTCGACCGCCTTACAGCAAGCGCCTTCACTCGCATTCGGCTTTGAAGCTCAGGAGGAGATACCATTCGCTACTCCTGGTATCATCTTAGTGCGCTCTATCGGTGGAGGACTCGGCGAGATAGGATCGATCCCGAGGAGTCCAGGACAAGAGCTCTCAGATTCAAATGTATGACCAGAGCGCCCTTTGCTGCCATGCGGCTAATATAGGAAGCATCATGAAGATCGTTTTGATGGGTGTGTGTGGAAGTGGCAAGACTACGCTGGCGCTCCGGCTTGCGGAGCATCTAGGCTGCGGGCCCGTTATCGAGGCAGATAGTTATCACTCAGTTGAGATGAAAGAGAAGATGCGGTCAGGCAACCCCCTCACGGATGAGGATCGCTGGCCGTGGCTCGACAGACTCAATCGGGCATTAGCAGACGCGACTCGCCCGTGGTGTATCGCGACATGCTCAGCTCTTCGACGTTCCTATCGAGAGAGATTGCGACGCACGATTGAAGATGACCTGTTTTTTATCTTTCTTGATGCGCCGAGGGAGGTGCTCGTAGAGCGGCTCAACCACCGTCAGCATGATTATATGCCGGCAAGCCTCCTCGATAGCCAGTTGGCCACCCTTGAACGGCCGGAGGCCGGAGAACCGTGCGCGACGGTCTCCGTTGCAGGAAGCGAGAACGCCGCGTTCGAGGCAATCGTAAAAACAATCTCACAATTCGAGAGATAGAGGGATTTCTTTGCTTTTAAGCGGGTAAATCCGGAAAAACATTTGCCTCCCCCTCCCATTCGTACTCGCCAACTCACAGTTCGCTGAACACAGCACTCCCGATAGTGTCTATCGCTTCAGGAGATCCTTGGTGAAGGATGACAGGGTGGCCGCAGTCACTTCAGAAGCCACCTCATTCGGATGGATCCCATCAGAAGTCGCGGTGTACATATCGTGAGGATGTGAGCACGGAACTGCCGCCGCATTTGGACATCGTCGTTGAAAATCAGCTAAGAACGGCTCACGCATACTGAGTGCCGGAAAGTGGTGCTCGACGGCTAGAGCTTCACCGAGCGGCCGCGCCCCCTTCATTGGATGACCTGCGTATGTGATCTCTGAAGAGGTAAACACAGGCCAGAGTACGACACCTACCGGGATGTTTCGAGCCTTTGATATCTCGCTCAGCGTGGCAAACGCCTGCTCCATATTTCTTATACCCGTAGTGGTAAAATCAGACTTGGCCGCCCATCCAACGGAGCACTCTCGCAGATGAAAGAGATTCAAGCGCAATGCAAGGAACCGGAAGAACGCGGAACGGAGAAAGAGTTCCTTTATCAAACGCGGTCGGGTCTGACTGTACACCGCACACATATCTCCATTCATCTCCTCCGCATCATTAAAGACAACGACAAGGAGTATCGCGTCTGGATTGTATTTAAGCCCTTTCTCACGAAGGAGCTCCACTTCGGCCACGGTGGAGTATCCGCCAACTCCAAAGTTTAGTACCTCCGTTCCATCGTTCAGTGAGCGCTCAAGCTTACGGGATATCGTGTTCTCGAAGTTTGGCTCGCCGTGCCCCGCGACCACGGAATCGCCTGCCAAGATGACTCGCTTGCGATTTGGTATGCGCTCGATCGTCCTCTCAACATCGCGCTGACCATCCGCATTAACGAAAGCGAATCTGCCATAGTGATTCGTTGGACGTACGTCTCGATAGTTCGGCTTGAGTTCGTATCCCAGAACAGGATTAGATGAGCGGATGTACGGGGCCTTCGTGTCAGACTCGGTGAGCACCTGAACACGAGGCGCTAGCTGAAAATAACGGAAGCCAGCCTCGACCAGAAAGAGACTGCATTCAAGTGATAGGCAGATGAGAAGGAGCCTGGTTAACATACGCACGGGGTATTTCAATTGAGTCTCCCACTTTTATTCAGACCAGAAAATCGAAAAACGGCTTGCAAAGGACAGGGTCCAGCGACTCCACCCCAAACGGTAAGCGCCTCGCCTCATTCGGTATCCCACCCCAACTGGCAACGAGCATACGGGAGAGAGATGCCCGTATCAGGGCGCCCTCAAGATACGGTACCTTCATTATCAGGTCCGGGATACGGGCTCGCTTTTCGCCCTCCATTTCGCCCCAGGAGGACCGCCCCATTGACGTTTGCACCGCTACAGGAGAGTACTACTCCTGCAATCCTGAGAGAAATATGGGCACCCCATTTAGATACAATCAAACCCTCTCGCCAACCGCGCACTCTCTCCGTGAGGTAGCTAAGGCTCATTTCGTTGAGATGCCCTCGCAGCGAGGGAGGCCGTGCGTTGATATGTACGGCGATATACCTTTCGGTCTATTCGTTGTGTCGAACGCCATCATCTCCGGAAACGCGGGCGTGATTCATACAAAGGATAGAACCCCGATCCTAGAACAAAACGCAGTGCTCCTTCGGAAGGGAGAATTCATCCTTGGGAAACCTCGACGTCCTCAGGCTCATCACCCTCCTCCTCAAGAGGCCGAGAGCCTCCTCTCACTGGTATCGTGTTGCCACCATTATTTCTGGCACTGGATGATGGACTCAATGCCGAAGGTATTCATCGCCGAAGCCTGCGGTTTTAAAGGCAGCTATCTCCTTCCGCCGAAAAGCGTCGCGCCGTGGGCCAGCGAGTGCCTGGAGCTACTAAGAATTGAATCTACGAGGCTACGTTTTCACGAGGGCGAGGATATGCACGTAGAAACGCTCTTCGTGCCAACCTACTTCTGTGGATTTAACGCGCATCACAACGCCCCGTTTATGAGAGAGTATCGCAAGTACCTCCTCTTACATGCGGGAGCCACAACAGCCCCTCAGAATAGGCGAATTTTTATAGCCCGCCGCAGCTCCGTAAAAACACGGCGCGTGCTCAATCAGGCACGTGTTGAAGAGATCCTCTCCCCGTACGGTTTTTCAACCGTTTACTTCGAGAACCTTTCGCTCAGAGAACAGATTACGCTGGCTGCACAAACTGAAGCGATGGTCGCCCCGCACGGGTCGGGACTTGTTCACTCTCTCTGCATGCCGGAGGGCTCCCTTCTCATCGAGCTTTTTCCGGCCAGACGACAACTCTCATGTGACTGCTATGAGATGTTATCAAGCGTACCAGATCATCACTACACAGCTCTCGTCGGAGATATCGATAGATTGGGAGATATTGAGGTCAACGAGGAGGCCCTTCAAGCGGTGTGCCATGACCTTTTTACACAGCGTCTTGTATTAAACGGATAGGATTTAAAAGGCTGAAAATCCTCGAGCAGAATTAGGTCTATGGGCACCTTCCGTAGCACTTAAGGAGACGATAGAATCGGAAGCATTGACGCGAAAAAAAGATGTTATGAACAACGAACCAAGCAGCCAGCCGAAACCACTAGCCTCCACAACTTGGGAATTAATAGGAGCGAATCTTGCGGGACCCGAGGCTACCAACAATGTTATCTCTGCTCTTCGTAGAAATGAAGTGTCCCACGCCGGCCCCTACCAGATATATTCCGATTTCTCAGCACCACACGAAACGGTTGTCTTTGTCCATGCAGTGACAGAAGGAGCACGGCACAAATATATCGTGGCGATTACGGCAGAGCAGCGCTACATCGTGGCAGCCCCGATGCAGTGGTTTTTCTCCCATCGTGACATTCTTGGTATCGTTCGAGCCGCCTCTGAGCAGACTCCGATGTGCGTAGGTGGTGGGTTTGTAGCGATATCAGAACGGGGAAATATCATATGCTCTGGTGAATCCGGGGAATTTGGCCGAGGAGATCACAGTCACGCCAAGGCAGCTCTTGAAAGAGCGGTGAAGAGCTCGGCGAAATCTTAAACGTCACGGGGAATTCGATCTGGAGGATCAGGCCGCCGGCCCTCCCGGATCTTTACGAAACCTTCGTAGCATCCCCATAGTAGGTAACGGAGCACGATATAGGGTCTTCCGAAGAGCCGGGTGTATTACAATCGGTGAACTGAACGAGTAAGGTCACACGCGCTTTATCCGTTCCAGCATCGAGGAAGCCAACGGTGGACAGTGTCGACGCGCAGGAATACGGTGCGATCGAACCGTAATTTCCAAACGTGGGGGCCGAGGCGATAAAGCTGATAATCTCCCCCGCTCCCTGCCCTCCCGTAGCTATACTTCCATCGACGGCAACGACGGTAAACACGTCATTCACATCGGTCGTAACCGTCATAGGAAACAACGGATTGATATCTGCCTTAACCGAGAAAGGACAGTTGTTCTGGTTCGAGGTGTAGGAGCCGTTCCACACACCATCAAATGAGGCCGTGTTTTCGCCACCACATCCGAAGAACGAACAAGCGAGAATGAAGAGCAGGAGGTGGTTTTTCATGATATGTCCACGCCGGTTATAGCCCATAGATCGATAAAGGCAACACACCTTTCTCTGTTCTCATCGTTTTGAATCAGTCGGCTATCCCAAGGGCTGTCCGTATGAAACCTTACCAAGAGGCTTTGCTTGGGATACGTCCGCCAGACGCCTCTCAAACACCACCAGCACACTAGAGCCCATCTTAAAGGTACCGAGCTTGTCTCCCCTCGCCACCTCGATAGGGCCAGCATGCTCTATCGAGCGTTGAGCGTGGCTCCTCCATGGCGCGGTGTTGGTTTCCAGGTTGTCGTACGCGAGCGCTATTCGTCCTACATTTGTGGCGCCGACCATAACAACCGCGACCAGTCCTTGTGCGCTTTCGATAAAGGTCACCACTCGCTCGTTAACGCAAAAGAGACCCTCTACTGAGGCGAGAGCCCAGTCGTTCACAGGCCATAACTTTCCGGGAATATGCACCGTGCGCACGATCTTTCCATCAACGGGGCTAAAGATATGATGGGCATCTTGCGGAGAGAGGTAGTAATTCCACAGCTGCCCCGCGCCAAATCGTGAGACCAAGGGATCGTTCCCTAGGAGCGCTGAAACGGTGAAGGTTTTACCTTTAACTTGAGTTACCTCCCCTCCACTGGAGAGATCGAACGCTGCACGTAGGGTTCCATCGACCGGGCACACAACACCCTCTGCTATGGGTCGAAGGTGTGGCTTGAGATCTCGCGTGAAAAACTCCCCTATCGATCGAAACTCTCGCAGTGGGCGAGTCGCCATCGACGGATCGATCTTGTACGCGCTGACAAACCATCCCACAAGCCAACCAGCAAAGGGCTGCGGCAATGGGATATTCGCCATCGTGCCGATAAACCAACTCAGGTACGACTTAGGAAGAAAGGCGATATACTTCATTCAGAACACCCCTTTCGTAAGGAGAATGATAAGAAACTAAGCCGTATGAGCTTTCGCAGACGGAGCCCCCTGGAGCGCTTTGATGATATTGTCGACGGCGGCAGAGCCCTGACGCACAACGCTCTCATAGGTTCGACTCCCTACGTGCGGAGTAAGGTGAACGTTGTGTAATCCAAGGAGCGGATTATCGAGCTGCACTGGTTCTGGGTCCAACACGTCCGCCCCATATCCAGCCACCTGACCGCTCTTAATGGCATCCGCCATGGCGCGCTGATCAATCAGGGCTCCTCGGCTTACATTCACGATGTATACGCCCCTTTTACACATCGCCAAGCGACGACGGTTAAGAAAAAACTGGTTATCTTTTGTGAGGCTCATATGCACGGAGAGGAAGTCAACGTGCGGAAATACATCCTCATCTCTGGGAGCACGTTGAACCACTGGCGGATATTCATTGAAGAGCGAGTCGCCAAACACCTTTGAAAGGTGCTCAAGATACGCGGTGTGTTGAGCGGACCATGAGGTGTTAAACACGCGAACGTTCATTCCGAACGCCATCGCTCTCTTAGCGACCTCCTTACCAACACGTCCAAAACCCAAGATTCCGAGGGTCTTACCCGCAAGCTCTCTTCCGGTTTGACGCCGCCACTCCCCTTTGTGCACCAGTGTATTCTGCTCGGGGATGCATCGGGTGAGGCTCAGTAAAAGCCCGAAGGTGAGCTCCGTAACGGTGGTATGATTAACTCCCGGTGTATTTGTCACGCGAATGCCGAGCTTTTCGGCTTCTGAGAGATCGATCTTATCGAGGCCGACGCCGTATTTACTAATAACCTTGGCGCGGGGAGCGGCGGCCTTCAAAACCCTTCCGTTAAAGTCATCCTCTCCGCAAAGGAATGCGTCGAATCGGTTTCCATCACCGATATACGAGAGCAGCTGATCTTCATTAAGGGGGCCACGCGCCTTAACGACCTCCCATCCAGTGTCTTGGAGACGCTTTACGTGATCACCAGGGGTATCGATGAAGCTCGATGTGGAGACGAGAACTGAATACGTCATGTAGGTACCTACCTTATCCGCGGCCATTATAGGCCCCTCGTAAGTTCTCACACCCACAGGGCGGAGAACCCTCTCATAGAGGGACGGTACCAAAGGGCCCCAACCCGATCAAGACAAGCGGTCGTGAACCAGACGGCTTTCAAGGGCCTCAAATACCTCATCCTCTGAGGCAAAATCCTTATTTCCGACCTCAAAAGTCATCGAGAACCTTAAACATGGGCCGGCTTCTTCCCAGGGAACCGTGATCAACCCGTATCGGCTTATGAGGAGGTCAGCCATCGCCTGCGCGGTCTCACAAGCTACTCCACGAAACTCTTTTGGCACGTCAACATAGAGGTAAAAGGTGCCAGGCGAAGGTCGTGCTGGAATCCCGGCCTTATTCAAGATCGCTGCGACACGCCCTAAACGTCGACCGTACTTCTCCTTATTTTCTCGCAAGAACGTCTCACACCTATCAAGAGCATGAACGCCAGCTTTTTGAATGGCGATAAACTGTCCATTATCGGTGTTATCTTTGACAAGCGCGAACGCCTTAACCAATGCAGCCCCACCGGCGACGAAGCCGAGTCGATACCCCTGCATATTGTAACTCTTCGAAAGCGAATACAGCTCAAGGGTCACGTCCTTACCCCCCGTAATGTGCAGAGGCGAAATGAACCTTCCTTCGAAGACAAAGTCGGCATAGGCGGCATCTTGGACGATCAGGAATGAGTACTGGTGCGCAAGCGCGACCATTCGTTTAAAGAAGTCCTCCGTGGCGACGCCACCCGTCGGATTGTTCGGATAGTTAAGGAGCACGAGCTTCGGTCGTTCGCGCTTTACGAGCTGCTCAAACTCATCCATGTTTGGAAGGAAATTATAGCGAGATTCGAGGGGCACAGAGATCATACGAGCGCCGAGCCACTCCGCCACACGAGGCAATACCGGATAGCCTGGAGCCGTTGTGACAACCGCGTCCCCCGGATTTACAAACGCCAGCGGTATTTGAGCGAGCGCCGTCTTCGTTCCTACGCAGTGCATAATTTCTGTCTTGGGGTCGAGTTTTAAACCAAAATCTCGAGCCAAATAGCGGGCCGCTGCTTCTTGAAATTCAAGTATACCATTGCACGGATAGATCCGATTCTCTTTACGTTGGGACTCCTCAAAGAGCTTCTCCATGATAGAGCGATCCGGGGTCTCTTCAGGCTCTCCCACCCCCATGTCGATGACCTTTACAGTCGGATTCTTTGCTATAAAGTCCACTTTGGCGTTGTTAATCAGCGTGAACTTGAAGGTCTGCTTTACCTTCCCAAATTGCTCGCCCCCGATGCG
>JBIIEK010000121.1:0-9248 GCA_044237895.1 Bdellovibrionota bacterium | reverse complement strand
GTGTGCTCCAAAATATCTTTTCATCGTGGACCCTATATTTCTGGTTGAAGCTTCTATGTGGAGGGGATACTAACCGTATGAGACGTAGCGTGTCGAGGTTATCGCCGATGAGAAATAGTTTGCCGGTGTTTGTAGTGGGGGTCGTTCTAGGGGGGCTCGGTGTGTGGGCGGCCGCAGGGGGGAGTATGGGGACGTCGGGGGGAGCCACTTCCCAGGCAGCTATCCCTCAGCTCGCCGTGGTGCGCTGTGATAGGGATGAACTCGAACGGGCTTCCACTCGGGTGGCGCAATTGGAGCGCGAGCTTGCAACCGAGCGGGCCGCACGTATTGAGTTTTCTAAAGGGGGCGGCACGGCTCCCTTGATGGATGAAGGTTCTGGACAGAATGGTGAAGATGCAAAGAGGGTAGAGGAAGACGAGGCTCTCACCTGGCGAGTGAGCGCCATCGAGAAGTTTGTGCCTCTTACCGCGGAGCAGAAGGAGCAGCTCACTCGAAAGTATCGCGCGGAGCGGGAGGCGAAGACCTCCGGTTCAGAGGCTCGCAGTCAGAGTCTTGAGCAGATCCTCGGTGAGGATAATGCTCGGTACTATCGTCAGCAGGTGAACGCTGCGTTCAAACGGATGCAGGATGAAGAGATGGAGAAAGATGTTCTCCTTATCTCGCGGCAGCTTTCTCTCGATGCGGCACAAGAGGAGAGCGTTCGTGCCGTTTTTGCCAAGGTGGAAGAGGTTGTTGAGGCCAACAAAGGGGTAGGTAAAGATGAATCTGCTCACGATCGAGTGAAGACGATGATTGAAGAAAATCGTCAGCGAAGCGAGCTGCGTAACCGAGAGATGCAAAACATCCTCTCACCGGAGCAGTATAAGGCGTACCTCAAAACTCAAACTGAGTCATCCGCTGCGGACGTCGAGGTATTTCATGCCCCTGCGCAGTAGGAATGGTTAGGATGCAGCCGCTTGTTTTGAGGCAGGGTCCTGTTTCGGTTTATGTTGGTGTTTTGGGATAGTGAGGACGAAGCAGGTGTTGGCTGAGGCTTGATCGAAAGAGAGGCTACCGCCGTGGTCCGTCATGATATTACTTGAGATGCTTAAGCCGAGCCCCGTGCCCCGTCCTGGAGGTTTCGTGGTGAAGAAAGGAGACATTATCCTCTTAGCTATTGCAGGCTCGATACCTTTCCCTGAATCGGTTACTCGGATAGTGAAGGTATCTCCGGAATCCGAGGTTTGAATCCTGATCCACCGCTCCTCAAGGTTGCTAATCGCGTCGTGCGCGTTGTTGAGTAAGTTTAGCAGAACCTGGGAGATCTGAGCGGGATGACACTCCGTCGTCCACGACGGAGCAACAGGATCCACAATTAATTCGACACGATTGTCACGGAATCTCGCATGGCAGAGATCTACCGTGTCAGAGATAAGGCGATGTACTTCGTGTTCGATCATCGGGTCTGTTGATGACTCTCGCGAAAAATCAGAGAGCTCTGAGACGATCCTTGCCATTCGTTGAACGCTACTATTAATCCTTTCAATTTGCAGAGCCACCTCCTCTTGAGTCAGGGAGCCTCTCTCATTTAGTCGCTTGAGAACCTGACCGATCAGCGAGAGGGTATATAGAGGATTGTTGATCTCGTGAGCTACGCCGGCGGCTATCTCTCCAAGAGTTGCCATCTTCGAGGCATTGACGAGAGCGGCGAGTTGTTCTTGCTCTCTCCGTCTCGCGCTATGACGAGAGATGAGATTGCTTACCTGAACGCCGAGCAGCTCAAAAAACCTCCGAGTCGTGCAAGGGTTTCTGATGTGTCCCGGTGTGTAAAATTCCAGCACGGCCTGGACTTCGTTGTCCGCGATAATTGGTACCATGATACCAGAGATCTTTGGCCATCTTGAGAGGTAGTCTTTTCTTAAAAATTCCGGCTCTTCGTGAACATTAGCCATCCACTGAGTGTCACGAGAGGCCATGCACTTCCCGATCATTCCCATAGTGCGATCACCTTGGGTGCGACGTGAGGCCTGTTGAAATTGAGTTGCGTCAATTCCAGGCGCTACAAACCAAAGATCGGAGGGCTTTAACGTTTCTGTGTCATCGGTCGAGCTCAGGTAGGCGTGACCTATCTCCCAGCCAAGTCCATCGCCAACAGCCTTCAACACGAGGTCATAGATATCCTGGGGGGTGATGGCTTCTTGGGTCCAAAGGATGATCCTATAGAGCAGCTTGGAGGTTCGGCTCTCCCACTCCAGGTCTAGGCGAGCCTCTTCCGCCGCTCGTCGCGCGGTAATCTGGCTCCGCATAAACATGAGGAAGTCAAGAATCGGATCTGCGATAGGAAAATCCCTTAACTCAAGCTGCATCTCCGAAATTTGTTCTAATCGCGATATAAGAGGGGTGATCGCGAAGAGGTAGTCCTTGGGATGTTCTGACAGGGCTACGATGTGCCCCCGCAGTTGCAGCCGTTCATTATCGATAGCCGTTAATAAGAGCATCTCCCCGATCATGGACGAGGGGCTTTTTGCTCTCCGTAGGCGTATAGGTTCAGCAATATTGAATGCATCCTGAAAGGTCGCTTTTTTGCCGATCTCTGGATACAGCCTTAGGAGCGAACGGCCTACTGAAACGATATGGCCTTGTTCGTTGGTTGTGAATGAGAAGGGATGTAAAGAGTCTAAGAGCGGAGATGCCATCCGCGTGCTCCTATTTGATGAAGGTTATCTCAAATTCATCGTGATCGGAGCGTGAGCCTCGAGGATAGACCGCAACCGAGATCGGTTGTTCATACTTCTCTGACAAGCCCTCCAGTATGCCGACAACAAGAGGCGTCATGCCCGGTCGGTGGGAGTAATAATGTAGAAGGGTACCTTCGGAGTCTCCCTCCTCAACAACAAATCGGGGAGGTTGTAGCTCGGGCAGAGACGCCCCAAGATGCGCGTGCATGTGGTTGAGGTTGGAAAGACAGGTTACTAAGTCCCGTCCCAGGAGGTTCATTATCTCGCCGTAGCCATGCGTTGCGGTAAATAGCACCCAGTGTTTACCCAAGTTCTTTAAAAAGACCTCTGTGGTTTCGTGGAGGCGACTAGCGGCGCTCTTAACGAGGGCGTAGGTCAAGGTATCCGGATACGGCGAGAGGTGGCCAAAGTCCGTCGGTGCCACCTTAGCCTCGTCGCAGACCGCTTCCCATACTGCTGTGCCCGCGGTTGATACCACGAGATCCTTCACTGCTTGATTGATGAGGCCGTACATCGAGAGCTCCGATTAGGTGTAGCCGAAATAATCCGAGACCGCGGATATGGGGCGTCGGACCCATACTGTGCGCAATCATACCCTAATTGGGGTAGACTGCTAGTCTGCAATTTAGATGCTCACGCAACTGCCATGATTGTGGTCATGTCGGCGCAGGGCTTTTGAACAGTTTTGTGTGTGACGGGTGTTTCACCTGAAGGGTCACCTGGGGCTACTTTTCATGAAAAAGCCAGTTTTCTGCAATCATCCGTCCGTGCTCTGTGAGCACCGACTCGGGATGGAACTGTAGGCCGCATATCTTGAGGGTTCTATGACGTATCGCCATGATCTCTTGGGCGTCATCTACGGCTGTTATGAGAAGCTCTTCGTGGGGGAATCCTTTTAGATCGACCACCCACGAGTGATACCGACCGATATGAAAGGTTTTCGGTAGTCCTCGAAAAAGAGGCTCCGCATGATCAGTAATGGTTACCGACGTTGATTTTCCGTGTAATGGCGCCACGAGATTTCGTAAGGATGCCCCAAAGTTCTCGCCTATACATTGGTGCCCGAGGCAGACTCCAAGGATGCTCTTCGAGGAGGCATATCTTCTCACGAGGGACGGCATTATTCCGGCATCTGAAGGGAGACCAGGACCAGGGGAGAGGATGATCTTTGAAAATTGGTCTACCTCGTCGAGCGAGATCTCGTCGTTCTTGCGCACGGTAACTGACACCCCGTCAAACCCCTCAAGCATGTGGACGAGGTTGAAGGTAAAGGAGTCGTAGTTATCGATCATCAAGATGCGCATCGGATCCAGGGGGGTGTTAAAGCAGGGTAGCTCGGTATCTCCTCCTTCGCGTGGCTCAGGTAGGGATAGCATATGGAGGCCGTCCGAATTATATCCCCCATGTCTTTACGAGTCGATTGGGGATCGTCGATTTGGAGAGCCTTATGTAGGCGTGCAAGAGGTCCACTTTTTTGGAAGCTTAGAGCACCCGTGAATGAGTGTGGACGGACCCTTTGTCGATGATGTCTTGAGCCGGTGGGTAGGCTGGCGTAAACCAGTTAGGCAGAGAAGACTGGCGGAACGGGGAGGGGGAATTGGAGGTCCGTACGGTTTTGGATGGCAGGAAGTGGACACTGAGAGTCGGAACGCTCCGTGATAGGATTCTCTCCGCGATTCCGGAGGGTGAGACGGTACCGTAACTGCTCGATAGGATTCGGTTCGGATATCCTGCGAACCCTAGAGCCTCCGTTAGTTGAATATTCTGGATTTAGAGGGTGGTCGCCTTGACTGCCGCTTCACCGGCCGTATAATCCCTTCGTATGTTGAACGGTCGTTCGCCATCAAATGCACCCCTTCTTTGCTCCGAGATCGCCATTGCTGCGATTATCGCCATTTGATTGGAAATAACCGTTCTTAAACGGTTGTTTCCCAAAGCCCCAATCCCCACACCGTGATTCTACCAGAGCCGCCTGACGCGGCGTCGAAAAAGTTCTTGAAGAGAAAAGATGTTTAGTAAACAAAGCCGACCGGCCCCAGTAACAGAGCAATGGCTGCCGGCCCGGAGGCCGGAATGGAAGTTGGCAGAGCTCTCCGACGGGCTCATGCCGCTCATGCGAGAGAACGGGCTAGCGGTAGAGCTTCTCCCCGGGCTTTCGACCGGGCTATGGATAGCCGATGCTAGTCGTAATCCAACCAATGCCTATAAAGTGAGGGGGGCACTGGCGAGCGCGCAGGCGGCCCAGCTCGAAGGAAAGCGATTCCTGGTGACCGCGTCGGCTGGAAATCATGGCGCTGGAATCGCATACGCCGCGCAGCTTCGTGGGATGAAAGCGCGCGTGTACGTTCCCGAAAATGCTCCTCAAGTAAAAATTCAAAAGATTGAAGGATTCGGCGCAGAGATCAAAAAGGCGGGCAGCACCTTTGATGAGTGTCTAGCGTATGCTCGACGGGATCTCGATGTGCAATCGGCGAAAGGAAAGTTCGTGCACCCTTTCGATGATATGATTGTGGCCGCTGGCCAGGGTACGATAGGAATCGAACTACTTGAGCGTGCTAAAACACTCGCATTAGCGACAGAGACTGATGTCGTAAGGGTGTTCTTGCCCATAGGCGGTGGTGGGCTTATGGCAGGTGTTGCTAGCGCCATGAAGACGCGTTGGTCTGATGATTTGCCCAAGCTGGAGATCGTCGGAGTAATCGATGAAAGCGCCCCTGCTTCTCTTCTCGCCACTCTATTCGGTCGCCCAGTTCGAGTTCTACCAAATACGATAGCCGATGGAACGAAGGTCGCGCTTGTAGGAGAGACCTTCCTGTCCGTATCGCCCCTCGTTGATCGCCTCATCTTGGTTCCTCACGATGCGATAGTTTCAGCGATGAGACGCTATGAGGTCCAGACGCTCTCGCGAGTTGAAGGGGCCGGGGCGCTTGCTCTGGCGGGTGAGGAATTGGCTCGTAGCCATAGTTTATTTGCTGACCCGAAACCTCCGATCAGTTTCGCCGTGGTTACCGGAAGAAATGTTGACGCCACTACCTACCACGATACGGTAACGGCGACGCCGCGCTTGAATCTGGACTCTCATCTTCGCCAGGGATTCGACGTCCGTGTCGAGGAGCGGCAGGGAGAGCTCCTTCATTTTCTCAAAACGGTTCAAGGATATAACATCGCAAGCCTCACCTATAAGCAGAGGCCGGGAACAAGGGCTGGGCACTTGCTCGCGGAGTTTGAGGTAGAGACGAAGGCTGTAGCTCCCCTTCACGATGCACTCATGGAACGTTTTCCGGGGTCTCGGCTTCAGAAGCCCGGGGAGCATATGCTTTATGATGTAGGACGCCCGGTCGCCCAAAAGTATAAAGAGGAGCTCATAACGCTGGACGATAAGCCCGGAGCGTTTTTGCGATGTGTTGAGGAGCTGACGCAGCAGGGACGATTCGGTTCGGTAGGATTCCTCTTCTACCGAAAGCCCCCACTGGAAGGTGCTTTCGCCCAGGTAGTTATCGGTCGGTATTAGTCGCCGTGGGCGCAAAATAATTGCGAAGCGAGGTGGTAATGGCTACCTTTGGCCACACCAAGCGTGACCGTATGCAACCAGGTGCCGAACCCGATCCCCACAAGAGAGCTGACCCCGCCTCCAACCTTGAGCCGGCAGATTCGCCACGCTCTGCCCCTGTAGACCTCGACCAGGCTGGTTTGGTGCTCAAGGGCCCAGCGGCGAGTGGAGAGGGTCCCTCTCCTGCACCTCCTGAGATGTCCCGGGAGCGAAAGTCAAAGCCACGGGTGCGTAAAAATCGAAAAGAGGGGGATAGCGCTTCGATTCAGGCGCAGCACGCCGAGTATGTTGCCCGCGAGGAGGAGCTCTCGTCGTTTATTTCGAAAACGGTGAATGATCGGTCGGCGATAGCCGATTATTTTAGAAGCGTTCGTGAGATATGGCACATCTCTCCCTCCACCTGGAGCACTCGAATCGCCCTAACCACTATTGGCGCCGTTTGCGGCGCTGCTTCAAGCTTCGCCTTCTCGCAAACACTCGCTCTGGTGGGAGATGCCGAAACCCATCCGATCCTGGGAGCTCCGCTCGGTACGATCTCGCACATTCTGGGTTGGTTCGCCGGCAGCCTCTCCTTTTGGTACCTCGCGGAGGGTGTTCAAACGCGCACTGACGTTATCGCCGAGAAGCACGCGAATGAGGTTGATCTGACAATCTATAAGTCAATCCGAAGATTAACGGGATCTTTTCCTGAGGACGTGCGTCAACGCAAAGACGTTTCAGAGTTGCTGCAGCTTGTGGAGCACCACGAGAAGTCGAGCAAGGAGCTGGTAACAGGCATTATTAATCTCAGCCAGGAGGTCGTTGAATTATCGGTAACTGCTGGCTTAGTCGTTATCAGTGGTGGTGCTCTTGGTATTGTTCCCGTTGTTTTAGGGGGGTATCTGAAATATCGCAGTTCGACTCGGTGCGCCGATCGCGAAGTGCTCGCTGAGGAGCGCGCCAATGAGGTTGATATCTTTTATGAAGATGGTGATCGCGCGCTGACGACCAATTCCTCTATTAGTAATCTGCAGCTCGCGCACGCCCATGATAAAGTAGTGGACGAGGTTGCCGCACTGAAGCAGGAGGCCGCTCGTATTCGTGTTGACGCATTCCAGAAAAATGAGCGCGATTCATGGATGGTGGCTCGAATTCTTGAGATCCCTGTCGCGGGATCGTGCCTTTTGTTCATGACTCAATGGATGTCAGGGGATCTCTCGTCGGTCACCTGCATATGGTTGATGTTATCAATATGGTCAGTTCGAGCTAACATAAATCACATCGGGACCCTCTTCAGTCACCAGGTGGCAGATTTAAAGCTCGCCTCCTATCGACACGCTGCGCTCGATATAGCTGAGCCCCTTGGAGATAGACGAGAGAAGGTTGTTCTTGATGAGCCGGGTGGGGTGACCTTTGCGAGGGTGCGTTTGCGCCGACGAGGTTCGAGTAGAGACACGCTGAAAGAGACGAGCTTCGCCATAGAACCGGGCATGTCGGTTGCTATCGTCGGAAATAACGGTCAGGGCAAATCGTCCCTGCTTGGATTAATCTCGGGACGCTTGTTGCCAACGTCTGGCGAAGTAAAAGTCGGTGTACATGACACACGTGAACGTTCCGTGTTCACTGGAAATCTAACGCAGGATTATACTTTGCTTGCAGGGGTGTCCGTTCGAGCCAATATCGAGCGATACCGCCCACCCAACCGCGGAATGACGGCTGAAGAGGTCGTCGATCTACTTGGCGTGCGAGAGATCCTTTGCAAAAACAAGCCAGAGGGGCTCGACACTATTATTCCGGGAAGGAATCAAAAGAGTACGAATTTTTCAATCGGCCAACGGCAACTCATTGCGCTCGCTCAAGCGGTTGCCGCTGAGTCGGGGATGCTTCTGCTTGATGAGCCGTTGTCGGCGTTGGGCCCCTCAATGATGGCGCACATTAGCGACGCGCTTCTTAATTTAGAGAAACGCCCGACGATATTTTTTGTCACCCACAAATACGAGCAGGCAAATACCTGTGATTGGGTCCTCGTAGTGGATGAGGGCGAGGTGGTTGAACAGGGACGGCCGAACGAATTACTGCTGAAGCGCGGTGGTAAGTATAAGGCTCTTTACAACCAGCAGAAGAGATATTCGGGACGGATGGAACGTGGGAAATCCCCTAAAACACCCCCTCCTGTATCGCCGCCGGTCACCAAGAGTGAGACGAGTGGCGAGGTGTCGTTTCCGGCCTAGGAACTCGAAATAAGCTTCTTGATTGAAGCGAGATCCTCTTGTGCTCGGTGCGAGAGTCTCGAACCGATAGAATGGAGGGAGAGGAAGAAGCGCGCATGTTCAATTAATTGAGGACTCGGATCCTTGAGGGCCAGTTGTTCGCGCAGTGTGCTTATGAAAGCCGAAGAGACAAGTGGAGAGCGATGCAGGGTTTGAATTGCGGTCGAATGATAATGATTCAATCTGGCTGCCTGAATGAGGTTTCGATTGTTTGCGATCAGTTGATGTAGCGGCGTCATCGCCTCTACGAAGAACGATAGGGTTTCGATGCCGGAAGCCTTGGCTGTTTGAGAGGTAGGCGCCGCACGAAGAGCTTCCTCTTGGTTGGTCAGTTCGTATTCTACCGCATCGCGCGCGAGATTTATGAACTTGAGCATCCATCCGTCGAGGGCGACTAGAATCTTCATCTTTGCGTTTTCGGGATACGAAGGCTTCGCCACGCAGGCGAGCGCTGCTGATGCGGCGCGGCAGAATGCGGTGCTATCTCCGTCGTCGTAGGCGGACGAGAGGAGGTTATTTGTTTCGGTCGCAAACTCTTCCGCTCGAACGAGGAGCGCTTGGTTTAAGTCCGTGACAAATCCCTTCACAAACTCTCCGAACTGAGACTCTTCGAATGTGGTTGGGAGTTCGTGTGCTCGGTCCAGAATTTCCGGCCAGGGGAGGGTGTTTATTTCAAGGACGCGTTTCGCCGCCGCAAGGTGTGGAATCGTTTGAGTCGCGAGGGCCCGTAGG
>JBIIEK010000120.1:0-9282 GCA_044237895.1 Bdellovibrionota bacterium | reverse complement strand
ACGTCTTAGCCTTCTCCCCCTCGAATTCGAGGAGATCCCCAAAAAGGATGAGGTGCCCAGTGCTGGACACCGGTAGGTACTCCGTTATTCCTTCAACAAGCCCAAGGATCACAGCGACGAGCGTTTCAGACACAAAAACTCCCCAAGAAAATTGAAAAAACTAACTACCGAGAGGCTACTTGCGGGCCCCCTCACACGCAATCCGTTGATTGCTTCCCTTAACATGGGCACACTACCCTTCTGAGCTACGAGGGCATTATGAGCGATAACACGATTTCATGGGATGACTTTGAGAAGGTCGAGATACGCGTGGGCACGATCTCCCGAGCTGAGCGATTTCCTGAGGCGAGAAAGTCCGCCTATAAACTCTGGATCGATTTTGGGGCGCTCGGCCTCAAACAGAGCAGCGCTCAAATTACCGCTCTGTATGAACCTGAAGAGCTTATTGGCTCCCAGGTGATCGCGGTGACCAACCTCCCTCCTCGCCAGATCGGACCATTTATCTCTGAGGTGCTCGTCACCGGATTCATTCGAGATGACGGAGCGGTTGTGCTTGCCCGTCCAGAGAGACATGTCGAAAATGGAAGTAAACTCGCATGACATCGTCAGGCTCATACGATGTGTTAGTGGTTGGCGGCGGCCTTGCGGGCGCCAGCACCGCGTATGCGCTTGCACAACGCTCCCTCAGAGTCCTCCTGTGTGAATCCGAGCCTCGACTTGCATCGAAAGCCTCAGGGAACGCGTGGGCTCTCCTCATGCCGTACGTCGCGACTCAATCATCTCCCCCGGGGCGACTGTACGCGGAGGGGTTCAATTTTACGCACCAGCTCCTCGCCTCAACGTTTGACGGGAAGGTTGCGTATCATGAGGTTGGCGCCATTCAGCTTCCTGCCACAAAAAGGCTCTCCCGTATCCTCACCGAGACAGTTCCCTTCGTCGGCGATTCGCCGATTCGACGGGTCTCTGCGCAAGAGGGCTCTGAACGTGCCGGGACCACGCTTCCGACCGCAAGCTTCTTCATCCCTCAAGCGGGATTCTGCAAACCAAGAGTCATTGCTGAACAAATGACGAAGAGTTCCCGCGCTCTAATCACTGTGAGCCTTAGTCGATCCCTAGAAGATCTTCGTTGGGCCGACTCGACTTGGCAGGCCTCATTTAACGACGGCACCGCCAACTCTTTCGCGAGCGTCGTACTCTGCGGAGCTCACGACATTCAGAAGCTCTCACTCACATCATGGATCCCCCTCGAAGCGATCCGTGGACAAACGACACAAACAACCCCGACACCTGCATCAGCACGACTTCGAACCGTCATCTCCTATGATGGATACATTACACCACAACAGGAGGGGCTCCACTTTATCGGCGCCCACTATCGCCACGATGATTTCGATGCCGAACCAAAGGATCTTGATACGCAAGAGATCCTCGCGCGACTCTACCGGACCCTTCCTGATATATCAGATTTAAAGGTAGCTGACTCGCGCGTATGCTTCCGCGCGTCAACGTACGATCGGATGCCGTATATAGGGGCACTCCCAAATACCGAGGGACCGAACCTCTTCATTAACGCGGGGCACGGTAGTCGTGGTCTTCTTACAGCACCACTAGGCGGAGAGATAGTCGCACGACTCATAGAGGGCAAAGCACTCGACCACTTAGGGGAGGCCGCCGGGATCTGCTCAAGCGAGCGACTGGCGGCAAAGGGAAGAGGTTCTAACTTGGCGCCCTAGCAATACAGCTCGGTGCATAGTCTACGGAGTCGTTGCCGAGGACAGCGAAGAGTTTTCGACTACCGCTGCCTGCCCCCTTTATTCTGGTTTTTTTGATTATTTTGCGGGAACATCTACCCTTCATGTCCTGCCGGAGCTCTCTATGAACATCCGACTATCCCCTCTCATATTGGCTGT
The DNA here is from genome assembly GCA_044237895.1 of Bdellovibrionota bacterium. Taxonomy (GTDB): domain Bacteria; phylum Bdellovibrionota_C; class UBA2361; order UBA2361; family OMII01; genus OMII01. The sequence continues at coordinate 7,372 of JBIIEK010000120.1, read as the reverse complement.
CGCGCTGACCCAACCCCTCAGCTTCGCACCCTGTTCGGCGCAAACATGGGAGCTCCCAGCTCACCTCGACGATACAAACACCTCCGTGACCTTTGTGGTCGACTCCACGTGGCACACCGTCCATGGAGAAACAAAGGGGATCTCCGGCACCGTCTCCATCGCGAATCCGAAAGATCCACTTTCGATTAAAGTGGAACTCACAATCCCTGTGAGGCTATTTAACACCAACGGAGAGTCGCGTGATGAGAGGCTGCAAGAGGTAATGGCCTCTGCTACATATCCGAAAGTTTTCTTTACCTCCTCTCGGTTATCCCCCTCCTGCTCCCCCGACTCGATTCGGTCAGCCGGACGATGCTCCGGGACGCTCAGTGGGGCGCTGTCTATTCGTGATAGCACGAAGAAGGTCGAACTCCCCATCACCATATCCCTTGAAGATGATCAATTTGTGATGGAGGGGGCCCTTCCCATTCAATGGAGTGATTTTAATGTCGAAGACCCCTCGATCCTCATAGCGAAACTCGATCCAACCGTTACCATTACGTACCGAACAATCATTCCAAAACAACCATAATCCTATGACTTACGTTCAAGCAGTTACTACCCATCTCCCTCCGTACCGCTATTCTACGGAGCAAATCACTAACTCAGCTGGTACGTGGCTCTCTGACTCCCCAAGTGAGCGCGCTCTTTTTGAACGACTCGCCTCCTCAACTAAGATTGAAACTCGAGCATTTGGCCTGCCGATAGAGGAGCTCATCACGCTTCGAGGTCAGGGGGAGCGCTCCAAGATATTCCTCGAGGTAGGAACGAGCCTTCTTACCGAGGTCGTTAAAAAGGGCCTCTCTGCCGCGGGAATTTCAGCCGAGGATGTATCGGCACTCATCATGACGTCATGCTCCGTTCCGACGATCCCATCGATCGACACCCGCGCTATCGGTCAGATAGGAATCCCCGCAACGGTCTTGCGTCTCCCCATCTTTCAATACGGATGCGCCGGTGGAGCTATGGGTATCTCCCTTGCGCGGCACCTCTCCTTGCCGAAGGGAGTTACGGTACTGGCAGCGGTGGAACTTTGCTCCCTTGTCTATCAAAGAGACGATCTTCAAGCTGGTAATATCGTCGGCTCGGCTATTTTCGGTGACGGTGCCGCATGTGTCGTGGTCTCTGAGAAACCTGGCCCCCTCAAGATAGTCGCCTCCCAATCATTCCTCATCCCCAACACCTACGAGCTGATGGGGTATGAACTCATGGACGACGGCGCTCACCTCCGCTTAGACAGAGAGATCCCTCAAGCTCTTCTTAAAGCCGCCCCGACTGCGATCGATACCTTTCTTCGAAATCACCACCTTACAACCGGAGACATCTCGTGGTGGCTATTTCACCCAGGAGGAGCAAAGATCCTCTCGAGCCTCGAGGAATCCTTTGGCCTATCGCGGGATCAAGCAAAATGGGGGTGGGATACTCTACGAGAGAATGGAAATATGTCCTCGGCATCCATCCTTTTCGCCCTCGAAGCATTCCTTCGTGAGCGGCCTTACAAGGTTGGCGATAAGGTGCTTATGCTCGGCGTTGGACCAGGCTTGACACTACAAGTAAATCTCTTCGAGTGTTATTAATGGAAGGACTCTTTTGGTTTCTTTTCGCATATTGTCTCCTTGAGCGACTAGGAGAGCTTGTTATTTCGCGTCGAAACCACCGTGCGATGCGCACCAAAGGGTTTATTGAAACCGAGAGCAAGGCGGGCATGGGCGCGATGATCGCGCTTCACGCGACGTGGTATCTTTCTCTTCTCTTCGAGGGACTAGTACGGCCCCTCCACGTTGTGATGCTCGTACGGATGGGGGCCCTCACACTCTTCATCCTCGCTCAAGGACTTCGATTCTGGACCCTTATATCCCTTGGCTCTTTCTGGAACATCTCAGTCCTCACGAAAGGAGACTCCGAGCATAACTTTATTTCCAGCGGCCCGTACCGATACATAAGGCACCCCAACTATCTCGTCGTCATCCTCGAACTCTGCACACTTCCCCTCATCGGAGACGCTCCTATTACCTCCCTCCTCTTCACTCTTGCTAACGGCCTCCTTCTTCGTCGAAGGATCCCCCTCGAAGAGGAGAGCCTCTTAAAGATTCCTGGCTATAGAGATATCATGGGTCAAAAACCACGATTCATCCCAAGCCGCCGCGCGAGCGTGATCTGCCTATGACACACGTTATAGTCATCGGAGCCTCATTAGCTGGCACGGCTACCGCTATCACCCTTGCCAATCAAGGTATCAAGGTGTCCCTCGTCGACAAAGCTACGTTTCCTCGACGAAAGCCCTGCGGCGAAGGACTCTCAGCGCGCGGATTAGAGGAGCTCAAACGAATCGGCATTGAGCTCTCTCAATGCTCCGAATTTGCGTTGCCCCTTAAAGGCTATCGCATCGAATCGGGCTCGGCATGGGCCACTATCTCAGACGGATCGACACTCACCGGGATACGAAGGCATCAGCTAGACGCGGAGCTTCTCAGTCACGCTTCAAATTTTCCGAACATAACGATACATCAGGCGACCACCGTTGATCGTATTGAGAGCGCAGCTCGGAATTTCGAACTGACTTTCAACCAGCGATCGATTACTACCCCCTATGTCGTTATAGCTGATGGAGCGACATCACCGACTCTCAGGGCCCTGGGAAAACGATGTGCGGAACCCGCAAACCCTCGCCTTGGGACAAGTTCATCATGGCAGATTACCCGCGGATCCCTTGCGCCGTATGTGCATACGAGTTTCGTTCCTGGAGGTGAGCTATACCTTACCCCGCTCTCTGGCGAGGGAGTAAACATCTCGGTCCTTGGAGATAAAGCTCTTATACAACGAGCGTCGCACCCTGCTCTACTCCACGAGATGGTTAATACGATTGCCAACAAACTTTCCATCGAAATGGAGATGGTAGCCCCTCCCCTCGGAAGTGGCTCGCTTAATTCATGTTATCACGGGGAGCACTATCGCGGCGCGTTTGTCGTTGGCGACGCGTGCGAAACGTTTGATCCGTGCGCCGGCTTTGGAATGACCCATGCGATACTCTCAGGGCGCCTCGCGGCGGAACACATCCTTAAGGCTGAGGCGATGGGCTGTCGCGATAAGGCGTTACGAGAGTACGCCGAAGCAAGGGAGCGTCTCGTCAGCCCCCTCCGTGGATTCACCCGACTTACATCCACTATGATGAGATCGCGCCTAGGGCGTCTTAGCCTTCCGGTCGCAGCGAAAACGGGGATCGCTGGACTGGTTTCACATGCTGCCCATTCAACCACAAGCGGAAAGCCCCTTCGAAGCCTTCTCGCGTTAGCGGGTTAAGCGCACCTCTCTTGCACCCCTACTCTTGAGACTCAGATGTCATCTTCACCCGGCGCACGTGGCCCTTGACGATCGCTTCCCGCCGCGACTCCGTCAGTATAGAGGATACCGCGGCACTCACATTTAAGCTTTCAAGCGGCCCAACCCGAGGAACAACGACCCGTAAGTCCGCCAACTCGAGAGCGGCTTGCGATAAGCCCGTTCCTTCAGTGCCAAACATTAAAACAAACTTGTTCGGCCACTTTACGCTGTAGATCGACCGAGCCTGGTGAGGAGTTGTGGCGACAAATGAAAATCCACGCTGCTTAAGAGCGGCGAACGTCGGGCCATAATCTTGGGTAAACGCGATCGAAAGATGCTCTGCGGCGCCTTCCGCGATTCGGCACGCGGCACCGGAGAGATTGGTGATATTCTTAGATTGGAGAAGAACGCCATCGACTCCGAAGAAACACGCCGTTCGCAATATCGCTCCAACGTTATGAGGATTTTCAACTCCCTCTAGAAGCAAAAGCACCCCCCGCTGGAGATCGGAAACCTTTTTCACTAACGCCGCTGGAGTGAGAAGCTCTTGTGGCCTTGCTTCAAGGCAAACCCCTTCGTGATGTTCCGTTGAGGCTACGCGAGCCAATTCGTCATCCGATACGATCCGATACGGAACATTTCTTCGATGGGCCCAGTTCAAAACATGATCGAAGACCTCTTCATTATCATGGCTAACAAAGACCCGCTTAATGTCACTTTTTCGCTCCTCAAAGATCGCAAGGCAGCACTGAACTCCGTAATATTTGGTACGAGGTTCCTTATCGAAGTGAGGGGGTTTATACTTGGTTACGGCTCGCCCCTTCCCGCCCTTTATGGTACTCGAATGAGACTTACGTATGGCCATATCCCCGCCTGAGCGACATATCTGTGTTACCCGATTGGGCCAAGAGAGCTTTATCTCTCAAGAGCTCTCGCCCATCTCTGAAGGTGTCCAGTGTACCTACGTTGCGCCCGGGGTGGTAGAGCTTACGGGAGTAGACCTATCGTTTTTGTCCAAAAACCCCATCCTTTTTTCACGACAACTCCTCCCACAAGCGTTCCAAGTGGAGGGAAACTCCATAAAGACATTCGCCGCCGGAATCGTACGTGGACTTATTGAACAGCTGCCGACAGAGTCTGAGCCGTGGAACCTCTACATCTTCGAACCGGCAACGGCTGATTCCGGAGAGGCCTACAGCCGCGCTCGACTAATTCAACAAGAGACAGTATCTCTCCTCAAACAGAAACGCCGCTCACTCCTCAAGGGTCTCACAGACGAGATCTCTGATGACGCTGTACTCGTTCAAGTGCTACTCGCCGATCGAAACGTGGTCTTCATGAGCGTTACGCGCCCCGATACCCGCAGATCCCTTCAATCACTCTGCACCCCTCGCCTCGGCGGATACATCGATATTCCCGATGACCAACGCCCCCCATCCCGCGCATTTAAAAAACTTGAAGAGGCGCTCGCGATCTTCGGCCTTAATGTCAAGACGGGCGATACTTGTGTCGACCTCGGCGCATGCCCCGGCGGATGGACTCACGTCATGGTTGCGCGAGGCGCGCACGTCACCGCGATCGACCGAAGCCCCGTTGACGATCGATTAATGGGACACAAGAACGTCTCCTTCGTGAAAGGGGATGCGTTTACATGGGTACCCGGAAAGCCGGTCACATGGCTCATCTGCGATGTCATAACGACCCCCGATCGCACGTTAAAAATCCTTGATTCATGGCTGAGCAAACGACACTGCTCGCTCTTCTGTGTCACCGTAAAATTCAAGGGCACCCCAGACTTCCAAAGCCTCGCGGCTATTCGTTCTCTCCTAACAGAGAAAACAACCTGGTTTGACGGGAAGCAGCTGGCTCACAACAAAAATGAATTGACGGTTGTGGGAAAAGTATAGAACTCCCCTTGCCTTTAACCGCGGCTACCGTGATCATTCGTCCATGAAGAAAACTCACCTCTCATTTCGCGCCCACCCATGGCACGGGGTTCCTGCTGGACCCGACGCTCCAAAGATCATCACCTGCTACGTAGAGATCGTGCCCACCGACACCATGAAGTTTGAGGTAGATAAAGAGAGTGGCATCTTACGACTTGATCGACCACAGAAATTCTCAAATCAATGCCCTACGCTGTATGGTTTTATCCCTCGAACCCTGTGCGGGGACGGCATCGGAAAACTGTGCTCGAAGGCTACCGGCAAACGCGGCATTATCGGAGATGGAGACGCCATGGACGTATGCGTACTCACCTCGCGGCCAATTCTTCATAGCGATATCATCCTAACCGCCCGTCCCATCGGTGGCTTTCGAATGATTGATGGAGGTGAGGCTGACGACAAGATCGTCGCCGTGCTTGAAAACGACGATACATACGGCGATATAGCGGAGATCGGTGACGTGCCCCAAGGAACGATCGATCGGCTCCACCATTACTTTCTCACCTATAAACAGGTGCCCGGTAAAAAACTCCCGCCAAAGGTACAGGTGAGCAAGATCTACGATCGCAAGACAGCTTACGAAGTTATCAAACAGAGCATGAGGGATTATCAGGATTCCTTCGGGGGATAATAATAGCCCGCTCTCAGGAGCCCGCTGGAGGGTCAGAAAAGACCAGATTCAAACACGAGGCAGTAGCGGCGCACCCCACGAGCGCCTTAACTTTTGACTTGAGAGGAGGAAGCCCGTAAGAACTCTCCCATGGGCGCAACTCCTCACCCCGAGCACGATACAAGACTACCAAAGGGCGAACAGGAAATACCCGCTGCGCTACCTCCTGCAGCTCTAACCGTAAAAGGGAGTCCTAGGGAGCTCGTCGCCTCTCTGCAGTCCCTAGTCCGAAACGACGCGGTATCTCGCGCGATTCTGGTGCTCTTCCCCGATGCCACCTCAGATATCTCCGTTCGCCTTTCAAAGGTCAAAGAGGTTACCCTCGCCTCTTCTCGAGGGGAGGTCTCTATTGAACTTCCGAGTGCGACGCGGATCCCTCGCGCTCAAGACATGATTACTCGCACCCTTGTTCGCGAGCTTGTCTTTTCGACCTTGACTCACTTCGCTCGAACCGGCTCGGAGATACCCTCATCACGAGATCTCCTCTTGAATCTGGCAGAGCTTGCCTCAAAAAAGCCGATCGCAAACGAGACGGATCTTCGTCGCGAACTTACGATGCTCGTGAAGAGTACAGTTCAAGATATCTCAACACACATCCATGACTGTTCAAAGCGAGCAACCCGCTCATCCACGGGAAACATGGGCTCGATTCCTAACGCACTCAAAAACATAGACTCCACCTTTGACCTACTCGCCCGGCTAAGGGCTCTCTCCTGGGCGTCCGTGGAGAAAGACCACGCCGACCTATTCGAGAATTGCGGTGCTCAATGCCTTGAAGCTCTTAATGTAAACTTCATGCAACATTGGGACTCCTGCCATCGTGCTTCCGACCTAGACAGAGCCGCGCAAACCATCTCGCTCTATGAAAAAGTCACCTCGGAACTCAAACGTTGCGGCTTTGCGAAAACACCACCTCCATACCTCCTCCCTTTGAGGGAGGTCGCCCAAACGACTAACCTTGATCAAAGGGCGGCTTTGCTTCGGCGTGGAGGGCTCGTGACAAACACAGCTCACAGGCCGACCGGGTTTTCGACTCATTTTTTAAGACTCCTCCCCGAGGCTGTCGCTTCTCTACGTGCAACCGTTCAGATGGAGCGCGACATTCAATCATGGACGGCTCCCACCCAGGGCAACACCCATCTCATCCACGCGGAGCTCTTCGCCGCTATCCCCGGGGCAGTCGACGCGGTGAAAGCTCTTAAGACCATCCCTGATAAAATCCCACCTGAATTAACGACGTTCACCCGCACCGTCGGCTACCTAAAACACCACGGAGGTGCTGAGGGTCTAGAAACTCATTGCATGATCATAAGCCCCGGACCATGGATCGACGCCACTAAAAAAAAGGCGGCGGTCGAAGATGGAGAGCTTCACCGTCAACTTCTCTCCCTCGCCC
>JBIIEK010000139.1:0-7947 GCA_044237895.1 Bdellovibrionota bacterium | reverse complement strand
CGGCGCTTCCCAGAGGACTTCTTTTTTACATTGTCAGATCAGGTGTTTAGTGTTTTGAGATCACAGATTGTGATCTCAAACCGCGGCGGTCGAAGAACGCCCCCTCTGGTATTCACGGAACAGGGTGTCGCAATGCTCTCGGGCGTCTTGCATAGCGACAGAGCCATCCACGCGAATGTCGAGATCATGCGAACCTTCGTAAGACTTCGAAAGTTACTGGTAACCAACGACGCACTCGCAGAGAAATTAGATATTTTGGAAAAGCGCTACGACAAGCAATTCAAACTCGTCTTTGACGCTATTCGAGAAATTATGACTCCTACTCAACCGCCCCCGACACGAAGAATTGGTTTCGGGAGATGATACCTATTGCGCTTTGAGCTGTAAAAGACAATCGCTGAGCTTTCGATCGCATATTTCAGGCCGATTCCGCTCAGCCCTCTTTCTCCATGCGTTGAGAGCCTCTTCGTACCCTTCCGGATAAAAGCTGAGGGGCTTTGGGGGCCGGTCCACAACACTGGCCTTGAGACTCTCCCTCGTTATCGCAAGATGCATGATTACGCGCTTGTATCCTGGCGCCTGCCCTGGCGTGAACTGCGCTACCTCAACATGGCAAATATCCTTTTTGTCCACTGTAATCTCGCATTGATGGACAAGTACCATAGGAATAACTTTTCCTGTTTCATTCCTGTATCTCCAAGCTCCAAACAGCCGGTCCGCTTCTGAAGCAAACGCTTGAGAGAAAGGCGTTACTGAAATCACGTGACAAGCAATTAGCAGCGATAAGATTTTTTTTGTTAGTGCCATAACGTTCCGGTGAGCGGGCGCTACAGCGATCCGCTCGAATGTTTTGTTATGTCAAAACTATAATAGTCCGAGCAAACTTTTAGAAGTAGAAAGCACTCCTAATAATTACCCGCTAATCTCCATCTGTGAAATCACACCCAACGCTATCGAGCTCGATTTGAACAAACTCCTCGGCAATCGGTCCATGCAGGGGATGTCTGCGATACCGCTCTATCGCAGCCTCATCTTCTCCGATTACAACGATGCAATAAGGAAAGCGATGACTATCGGCGTGCTTGTTTTTACCGCACTTAACGTCCAGCAAACCAGGGACGTGGCTTCGAATATCTCTCAGCGCCTGAAGCATTCCGTTGACCCTCTCCTCGGGTATATGACTTTTTGCAGAAAGAAGGACCACATGAAATGCGGGCATACGACTAGTTCCTTATTTTAAATGACATAACATAAGAATTGGGCACATCCGCTGATCGAAGATGCCATAAGAACCCTGTGCCCAACTACTAGGGCCCCTATCTCAACCTCAATCACGATATACTCCCATTGGATGTTCTTGATCAACGAACACCATCGCCTTCTCCCCCATCCGATTTGTACACCCGCGGATGTAGATCAACGGATCTCTGATTGGAGGTCGCGCACTTAGTCGAACTCCTCCAGATTAGTCACACATCGCTGAACTAACTTAGCAAGCAGTTGCACATGCCGGGCAGCGATCGGAATTGCGGTATGTTTCATCGGTTTAGATTGTTAGCATCTCACCGGGCGAGGGCGACGGCGAGCCCCTCACTCAAGAGCGCACACCTCACCTTCCACTTTTTGTAGAATCTTAGGGTTTTCGCTCCAGTGGTTAGAGCGACCCAATCCAAACCAATCAGGCTAGTAAGAGACCCTCGAGACCTCCTAATTTCCATGAGTTGGGCGAAAAGCGCCTCTCGGTTGGTGAAATCAGCGCCGTGAGTACGCTTATTACTTTTGTATAATGTGAGTGGACTTGGGGGCGCTCGCATCAGCACCGAACTACATCTGTGGTTTTGGAAGCGGTGCGCTCATCGAACAGAGCTGGGAGATGCGTATGTTCAAGCATGAAAAAGATGGAGGAGCCTGCCGCAGGCCCTGGACAGAGGGAGGGCCCACGGTTAAACCTAAATCGCCCGAAGTTGCAGTCGCTGCCGGTCCTGCTCGTGACGGATTGAAAGACGCACCACCACCGCCGGGGTGGACGCGGCCTGTTCCCGACACTCGACAACTCGATTCCGCACAGCGTCTTATCGATAGAGTATCCAATGATCCCGCCATGGTTGTAGGACAGGATATTCACCAGCTCTTAGAGCTTGGTATCGACCCCCAATTGAGCGATTCAGTAGCGGCGGCTCTTGAACGGGCATTGAGTAAAAACGCCTCTCTAGCCGAGGTGGTTGTAACAGCGTGCCGTGCACGATTGGACTTAACGGCAGCCACGACCTCTCCGGTGAGAGGTGTAATCGTTCGGCTATTTATCGCTGCTGTTGGAGCAACGCCAGAAGGCACGCAGCATCGCACAGCGCTTATTCACAGAATAGAAACTGCTGGGCTTACCGACTCTGAGCGGATAGAAGTGGCGGTGGGTACAGGGAGTGTTAGCAAAGAGTCGATTGCATTTCTTAGGAAGCAGCTACCACTTCCCGGATGGTTCGACAGATTTTTTGGCGAACGAGAGTCAACCTCCTCTTGGCGTGGAGGTCTAATCACGGAGAAGATGGGGCTGATATCTTCCCTGGCACAGAATGGCCTACTACTTGATGAAGTAGTCTCTTTAGTTGGCTACCCTAACGTTAGACAGGAAGTCATTCTAAAGGGCCTTCGGCAGTTCGTGACACAAACTTCTTCGAGCCTTCCTGACGCCACACAAAAGGCTTTGTGGGATTTAGTGCAATCCCCGCGCCTCGATGATTCAAGTAAATTTATCGTCGAAGAGATCCTTCTTGCCGGAACGGTGAGCGAGGTGATTCAAAAAGATCTCGCAAAGCGGCTAGTGCAGATAAAAGATACGGTTCCCCTCAGGAAGAATGAAGATAAATGGGTGGTCCGGATGTGCTCGCAGCTCACCCGACGAGAGGAGTGTATCAAGGAGCTGGGCGACGTATTCGTTGCAGCAAAGAATAGTTGGCCAATCGGAAGTCAGCTTACGGGAACAGACGATTTCCTTTCAGGCCGGGTTTGTAATGAGCCCTACCCCCGAACGTCCTGCACGGCAATTTGAAAAGGGAAGAGGATGAAACTAGCAACGCCGTGGTGAGGGGTCGTCTTAGAAGTAATCTCCTTGTGTCACGGATACACGAACGCCACTAACCTTGCAGCCCATTTCTGACTCAGCGAAATTCTCACAAGTTCGCGGAGCATACCCGAAGTTGCGCCCTTAATGGGCGTTGCAATCGGCCTCACGGACTGCTGGTGCTCCATGAATTTGAATAACACTGAAGTCAGCAGCTGCGAGCTCCGGAACAATATCGCAGCTATTCAGCTCTAATCCCCTCTGGAGGATTCCTTCAGTAGAGCGCTTCAGTGTTCGAGAGCCGACTAACGCTAGTTTTATTCGACGATTCATGTCCTAAAGGGAAAACGTTTCGATGAGCGGGCGCCCTGGCGGCTCGAATGCCTTGTTGTACCCATTGTCTTACGAACTTACGCAGAGAGACTCAAAAATGCCAATACAAGGCTGGAACAACACTCAGCGCAGACGGATGAAAGTCGGTCGACCGGGCTAAGAAGTATCCTTATTTGACCCGCCTAAGCCTTAGCTAGCATCACTCCACAAGAGCTTACCAGCAAGCTCAAAAGACACCAAACGTAACAGCTGACGAGCAAATAGGTTTCGCGCACAGCTCAGAGATTAAGAGCGACTGCCGTTAATGTTACTCGTAATCCACTTTGAAATTACGGAACCAAGCACCTCAGCAGCTCCTTCCTCCGGGAAGCAGTGCGTAGCGTTAGGCACGATTTGAATTACTGGATGATCCGGGTGCACTTCTCGGTAGCGCTCGCAGTACTTCATCTGATCCGCCCGCTCCGCGGCAATGATCTGAACGGGACACACAACGCTCGCAAACTGCAGGTACGAGTCAGGAAACGATTTCGCATCTTCAATCCAACGCTCGCCGAGGATAATTCGTCGTGACCAATCGAGGTAGGAGATCTTGTGCTCCGCGTCGTACGTCTGCCACTCCTTGATCCGATCCATTGGACGACCGGTTGGATCAATCAATATGAGCCCACTGACTGAATCTCCGACGGCTGCTATAGCTACTGGAGAACCGAGGCTGTGTCCCGCCAATACTATCGAGGAGTACCCCTCTGCGATGGCATACGCAAGGACATCCTTGGTGTCAGAGACGTGTTTCCTAATAGTCGAATCATGGAACCTCCTGGCCCGTGGCTCGTCGCCGTATTGATTAAAACGGATGACTGAGAATCCCTCCTTGCATAACAGCCGCGCGAGGCGTACGTGGATGTATTCGTCCATATGGCCCGTGAGGCCGTGAACCAGCACAACCATTGGACGGCTCTGATTCGAGGAGGAGTGAAGAAATCCGTGAATCTCAGCATTATCCGATGTGTTTATAACGAATGCTTTTTCCATAGACTTGTTGATCACAATTTTAGGCCCTCATAAGGACTGATGGGGGAGCAACCTAATTCACTGCCCTCTGCGAATGTAAGCAATTAGCTATTTCCCAGCAACATGAATGACAGAGCGCCAATCTCAATGGCGGAACAACGAACACGGATGCGCTTGTTCATAACCACATAGGGGGGACTAACCCCAATGAGATCGATACAGGGATTTCGTGCCCTTTTGAACTTTCGGCAACTGCTTCGCAGGTACGACGATAAGACTGTCCCGGCGTCCTCGCTCGGCACCAGGCGTTTGTTATGCCTGTTAGCAACTTATCCCATATTTTCACGATAGCTAGGGGGAATATTTTTGTTGATGCCCCGTATGGAAGAGGGATTGAATCGTCGATTGCTCTAGCAAAGCATATACTTGATCAGAAAACACAAAGTCATGCTCGATGAGGATCTTGCTCGCTTGTATGGCTCCGAAACCGGCGCGCTTGTTCGTGCAGTTCAAAGAAACCGCGAACGCTTCCCCGAAGACTTTATGTTTCAGCTGTCGGAACAGGAAGTTAGCGCTTTGAGATGCCAAATTGGCACCTCAAAACAAGGTCGTGGCGGTCGAAGATATTTGCCCTATGTGTTCACAGAACAGGGAATCGCCATGCTATCCGGCGTACTCAACAGCCCCCGAGCAATCGCAGTCAACATTGAGATCATGAGAGCATTCGTGCGTCTTCGTTCCTTGATTGAGTCTCACGCTGAGCTTGCCGAAAAATTGAGCCAGCTTGAAAGTCGATACAACCACCAATTCAAGGTGGTCTTCGACGCAATAAGGGAAATCTTGAATCCCGCGCAGCCTCCTTAGAAGAGAAGGATCGGCTTTGGTGGCGATACGGATTAGGGCTGTCGAGGGTGCTGCGCATCTTCACTTCCGCAGCACGCTGATATGAGCCTTAGCGATTCCGCTCAGAGCGTCCCGAACTCCCGAACAATCTCAGCAACTTCAATCCGTCCATCAATCAATACTTCAGGGAGTGTATGCTCCGTCGTTCCTCTCCAGTACGCCTGAGCTTGTTGGATTTTTGCCGAAACTGGCTCGCCATTCAGGCGCGGCAGCAAATCCCCATCTCCCTCAAAATAATTACCATCGAAGGAAACCTTCACAATCTGAAGAACGTTACGGTTGTATGAATCGAATATTTGTTTCCATCTTAGAGCCTCCTCAATATTTCGCGCGGCATAGAGGCTCGACAATCGGGACGGGCGTTCTGAAAACTCTTGAAGCCGAACCATTTCCAGTATCACTTCTCTGATAGCCCTGCCTGTGATGTCAGTGTAGCCAAGAGCAACCTGAGCGTCCTCACCATCGAGTACGATTCGGCCCTCCAAGTGATTGTTGCGGAGAATATTGTAAAGATCTTCCCCATTGCTGTTAACTATCTCTTTGTCAAAGAAGAAACTACGGAGCCTATTAGGCAGTTGCTTCCCAAAATGCATCATTTGACCACGAATCAGCTTTGCCCCCGTGACCAAATGATAAACAGAGTTGACATTCATTACGATAGCTTTGAGGGTATAACGTTTCGAGCAGCGGACGCCGGGAGCGTGAGCGTAAGGCGACCTGGCTGCCTTGATGTGTTCTCTCGTCACTTTCGCACGAAGCTTGGACCAACTCGACAAGGGCGTACCTCGATCGTCTCCCATACCTTACCTGTAACGTAAGGCTCGCCATTCAACCAAGCATCTAGCTCTTCACGAGAGTCGTATTCGGCAACAAGCATCGACCCGATCATTTTGCCTGAGTCGTCGAGGATGGCGGTCCCAAAATGCAAGTGCCCTGCGTCTCGCAGCTTGTCGCCGAGCTCGATGTGGGCACCACGAGCAGCAAGTCGCCGGTTGAGGGCCTCTGCGTCTGTGCCGTCATAGGCGATGATGAGAAATTGCATAAGTCTACGATTGAGAGAACGTTTTCGTGAAGGGGGAGCGTAAGCGAGTCCCTTGGACACTCTTGTTATCCTCTTCACGGCCTGCGTAAGTAAATACCGCATCGATAAGGCCTCAGGTCGAAAAATTCTGATGTCTCCCAAAACCCGACACGGACAAAGCCTAGGCTTGTATGGAAGGCTGCGGACGCCTCGTTCGATAAAGGCTCTTCCATTATTGTGGTTATCAAGTGCGCGTCTGGGTGTCTGCCTACAAGTTCAGCATAGAGGTGCCGGCCGATGCCCTTCCTAGCAAGAGCAGGATCGACGCCAACCTCTGCGATAAAGATAGCCTTCCGGTAGATCGGATTGTCACTGTTAGAACAGCTGCGGTCCGTCCACGACACTGCCCCGACCAGCTGTCGCTCGAGCGCAAGCTCTCCGCTTTCCCATGGAAATGCCAACAAAAAGCCGACAGTCCTGCCGCCAAGGGAAGCCACAGTCACATGTCCGGCGTCCGTGAACCGCTGGTATTCATCCGCTTTGTGACGAAGCCGAAGAAAGCCCTCCTGCTCCGCGTTGGGGCGCTGCATGCCAAGCGAGGTGATGAGACCGAGAATCGCTTCAACGTTTTCGCGCCTCCCGGGCTTCTGTTCGCAATTCAGCGTTAAAGGTGCTTGACCAAGCCGAAGTCCGCCATCGTTCGTGTTTGGAATTCCTGTTGGTCCGTTCATAGTGCCCTTAGGATAATATTATGGATGAAAAGTTTACACCCAACGTCAGGCTAATCAAGCCAAATTACTTTAGGGGCGTAAATCTTTCCGATCTTTTTGTTGTATCGCGGCTATTCACCTAGCGCCGGATTTAATTCGACAGCAATAGACTTAAAAAGTATCCCCAAAGAGTAAGGATAAGTTACTGGGCCAAGATATGATGCAATAGTATCCACTGAATTTTTGCATTGGGGATTATTAAAAACTTCCTCTAAATCACCAAGTGTGATCTGGTCCTTATTTTCCAGACCGACACCAATTTTGATATTAAGCCCAAGGCCATCAAATTTAGGCATTAATGTTTCAAAGACACGAGAACAGTCTGCGGCAGCATCATAGAATAAATGCCCCAATGCCTTCGCATCAGCACCACGTTCAATCGCTATTCCTGCTCTTTCAAGGATTTCTTTGATTCGAACTTCAAAATCAAAGGCATTGATAAATTCTACAGCTTTAACTCGAGCACCTTCTTGATGGGAGACAAATCCACGTATCGCACCTAAGGAGCCTTTAGGTTGTTCAATCATAACATCACCTCGTTAGATCTGTTATGGAGCAATGATTTAAGATGGTGACTTAGCGATACAACGGTTAGCGTGTCGGGCGCGCGAACCGCGCCACTTAGTCACCTAGTATATCACAAATTTGCTTCGCGGTCGCACGTCCCGACCAGGCATTTGTTAGCCGTTGATTTCACCGACAAAAATTATTGACGCCGCCTTTTGGGTCTTAGGGTTCACTGGCTCTCTGATTTCTTTGACGGTGAACCCATTGTCTGTGAAAAGCTTTACCCATGTTTCGATTGTTCGAAAGTACCATGGGGCCGGATCAGTAAAGTCGCTGCTAAATCC
>JBIIEK010000151.1:0-7348 GCA_044237895.1 Bdellovibrionota bacterium | reverse complement strand
CTTTCTAGTACGAGAGGGCCGAAAGGGACGGACCGATGGTGTACCAGTTGTCACGCCAGTGGCACCGCTGGGTAGCTATGTCCGGAATAGATAACCGCTGAAAGCATCTAAGTGGGAAGCTAGCCTCGAGATTATATATCCCTGGATCATAAGATCCCTGAAGGCATGTTGTAGACTACAACGTTGATAGGTTGGAGGTGTTAGCGTAGTAATACGTTCAGCTGACCAATACTAATTTGCCGTGAGGCTTAACCTTTTTTCTTAAAGCGTTAAGCATAGTGTCTGAAGTTTAGACACCATTAAGAGAGCAGCTGGTGATTACGATAATCGCTGGTTGCGCTCGAGAATACTGATTCGCGGTAATAGACATACCGCTGCAATAAAGTTATTATCACTCGCACAGAAAACAGGATGTCCCTGAGGGGGCATTCGATTTTCTGGTGACTCTACCTGAGAGGTCACACCCGTTCCCATTCCGAACACGGTAGTTAAGCTCTCAAAGGCCGATGATACTGGGATCTCCCGGGAAAGTAGGTCGTTGCCAGATTTATGCCCCACGAAGCGAAAGCTTTGTGGGGCTTTTTTTTTGGCCGTCGATCTCCGCGCTTTCCGCCGATGTTTCGAGGTAATCTTCGGTGAATGTAGACCCCACAAATCAGAGATGGTTTGTGGGGATTTTTTTGTGTTTCGCTTGGCTCTGAGTGCAAGGCAACGGCTCTGCCTTATTCCTCTCCGCCTCAGGAATTTTCTCTAGCTCTTTAGTAAACGGCCTTTGACGCAACGGCAGGGAGTTTCGATGGCTCCTACTTTCCAGGAGCGTTCGGTTGGACGCTTTGCTCTGGCTCGTATGGCCGTGATAGAAATGCTTCGGACGGGGTGGTTGTGTAGACCGCCATGGTTTTTATCTTCAGGTTCTATTCAGGAGTCCTTCCATGTCTAGGAAAGACCATGCAAAGCGCGTTGCGCGAGAACGTAGGAAGCGAGAAGAACGGAAGCAAGAGCAGCAGCGAGCCCAGAAATCGGCTCAACGGTCGCCAAACAAGGTCTTGAGCGATTTAAGGGCACTTTTCAAAGAGGATGCTGCCCGCTCGATGTTTCTTTTATTCGGGAGGGGCCTGTCGGCTCAGGAGATAGCGGACCGCGCGAACGTTCCTATCGATCGCGTAAAGAGGCTGGAGGAAAAGGTTAATAGCCTTCCCCCCAACCTGAGAAGGCTGTTGCAGGAGAACCCAGCGGTCCTCATGAACTCAGATGTTCTTCGGGCCGGTATCGAGGGGATGTGGCAGGGAGGCAACTAATGTGTGGTTGTGGCTGTGCCAGGTAGTAATCGTTTTCGACTACTACCTGGCACACTACCACCTCGTCTCGCATATTTTTCTAAAACAGACACGTTCGAACTCTATCGGATGCCGTTGGTGTACTAGTCGTTTGATTTTAGCGCTAGCTCCTCCTACGATTGCGCCTGGCCAGTAATTAGCGGGAATAGCCGGTAGCGAACGTGAGCCCTTCTCATAACCATATTCAGACAGTGGACGGTGTTCCGGTATCTTCATCCAACCCGCTTGGGCTTAAGCTTCCAAATAGAATTGATGGCCAGATTCACGCGACAGTATCCCCGACTTCCAACTTTCATTGGCTACTAGACGAGTCTCACTCCAGCATTCTTCGGCAGGCTCATTGCGAGCGAGCGTGGTACCTGGCCTCCGGCCTTGAGCGAGCGATCGATGTTCACGAGGTGGCAATCCTGAAATCACTTTCGACCTATGGAGGGGCTTTTGGAACCGTTGTTCACGACATCATTCGTAGAACGCTTGATGCTCATCGCGAGATTTTAGCCGTGGACGGGCGTGCCCTCACGGAATCGCGAGCGCATGATTTTGACCGAGGGGTTGCGGCTGGCGTTGAGCGGTTGTCCCACATGATTGTCGACTCTTGGCGGGAGTCTTTTCCAAATGGAAAGGCGTCCCGGGATCATCCCCGCTTTGTTGAGCACATAAAGGCTAAACACCAGATTGATCAACAGCGAGGAGCGATGCCTCCGTCAGTTCCACAGGCGTACCCAAACCCCTCTACGGTTGACGGTCTTAAAGACCAACTCAAAGAGACTGCGGTAAGGTGGAGGGATCTCTTTTACCTCGACCTCGGCGATGTTTTTCGAGATGACCCCAGGGGCTTGATTCCCCCTGGAGGGTTGCGAAATATCGATCCGGCACTAGTCATTGAAGCCGAAGAGAAGAGCATCAGTTACTTGAAGCAAGATACCTTTGAGCTCCTCGCACAAGGGGCTCTTTCGCTCCCCTTCTATGAGCTTGATGTAGCGATTCCGAATGCCCCGGTAAGTGTGTTGCAGAAAGCAGGTGTTCCGGGAAGATTTCAATTTAGAATCCGAGATGTGATCGATTTTGTGTATCTGACCTTTACGCAGAAGGGCGAGCCCCGCCTCGTAGCGATGGACTGGAAGACCAATTCATTGGATGAGCACACGGGCGCACCTTCGTATGCGACACAGCAGGCACACCTTGCGCAGCTTAAACATCATGCGGTTTATCTCCTGCAGCGCTATCAGGATATCTTCCAACGGTATGATAAGGAGATCCTGCTCGCCTTTCAAAGAGCTGGCAAACACAAGCCCGATCTCCCGCGGCAGCTCTCCCCGGAGATGGTTTTTGTCGGCGATGTCTACCTCTCCGCTGGTGATTTAGGCGCTCAGTATCGGTTCAAACCGAAGTGCGCAGCCGATCTCGATCTCGATATCTTTATAGCGGACCTTCGAGAGCGGTTAACGCAAAAAGTGCAAAAGTTTATCTCTGTAGATCCGGTTGAAACCCATCTTGAGCGATGGGCTCCCACCGGGCTTAAAACAAATCAGTGCGATGGGTGTACTCAGGCGCCTCTTTGTCCCGATGTCTCTCGGGAGATTCGAAACGAATGGCCGGCGTCAGTTGGGGCGCTCCTTGAGAGATTAGTCTTGCCAGCTAGAGATGCCACAAACAATTCGTCGCGATAGGTGGGGGTGGGCCGCATCGCAGGTAGTACGCCCGTATCGGAGTTTTCCTCGTCGCCTCTCTGCGCGGGATTCGTATCGGTAGACGCGAGAGGTTCGAACTCGAGTATAAGCCCGATAGCGGCTCTCACATGACTACCAAGCCCCCCTGGAAGGTGATAGCGTTTCCATGAGTGGGCAACCACAGCCCTTTCAGTCAGCTATTGTCTAGAACGCGGCAGCGGTTCCTTATGCCACCACTCTCACGAAGTATGCGAGTCTTTATCGCCTTGTGCATAGGCACCCTCATTGCGATTGGCTATTCCATCTCATGCAACGAGGGCCCAGCATCATTACTCGTTATCGGAGACCTTCCCGGTTTTTACGGGCTAGGAAGAATTGTCCTGGAAGGGAAGGGGCCCGAACTGTTTAACATCGAACTCCAGAGAGAGATCCAAAATCGATTTTGGCCCGCCATGTCGGGTACGGTTCTCTTCACACTCTATCCGCCATTCGTCGCGGGCGTTATGGCCTTGGTCGCTTGGATGCCGCCGAGGATCCTCCAAATCTTGTTCGCTGCCGCATCAATTGCGCTCCTCGCTTGGTCTGTACGAGAGGAGGCAAAAGATCGACGCCTCGAGCGCCTGTCGCTTATTCTCTTCTCCCTTCCTGTGCTCCTCGGTGTCGTTGGAATACAGAATACCGCTCTATCCATCGCTCTTATTGTGGCAACCCGAAAACTCCTGCGAGATAATCGTGATCTAGCGGCGGGGATGGTCGCGGGAGCGCTCCTTTATAAGCCACATGTAGGTCTCCTATTCGTCGCGCTCGCGGCAGTCTCCGCGCGGATCAATTTCCTTCGAGGCGTAGTGCTGGTCGCTCTCCTTGAATACGTAGTGGGAGTCATGATTGTGCGAGAGGAATGGCTGGGCCGGTGGATGACAGAAGTTCGTAGCTTCTCCGCTGCCAGGTCCGGCGTTGATGGTTATCAGATGACCAGTATTCTAAACGCACTTGGATCGCCCGCAGCCCCAGTGTGGGAGGTCGCTTGCCTCTTGGGTTGTTTCGCGTTTCTCAGTATCGCCTCGTACATCAAACGTCATGAGCCGCGCGCAGTGTCTCGAATAGTGGACCTCTTTCTAGTTTCCTTTCCCCTCTTCGTTCCGCAGACTATGTTTTACGATCTGGGTATATCGATCTTCATCCTCTTCACTCGAATACCGCTCACGACGAGCGGCTCGCTTCGAGTCTCGGTCTTTGCAGTTCTTGCGCTCAATACGTGTGTTTGGTTTCGTGAAGCGCCACTCACTCTCGTGCCTCTCGCAGCTCTTTTGGTTGCTAGCCACGCTCTCATTGTAGCTCGCGTGTCCCTTCGTCGGGCGCCATCTTCCACCGTATAAGGCCTTCCTCGAATCGACAGACCCTCGGGGGGGTGCGTACGTTGCGCGTCCTTGCGAGGAAGGACCTTCATGGTCCGACTTATTGCGAAGGCCCCATTAACACGGATAATTACCTTCATCTCGTCGTACCGGAATTGTTCGCCAAGGTGATGAGTGAGGTCCGTTCACCGGTGTTCGGCGTGGGAGGGCCGAGTTGATAGGTGCCCGAAATAAATGGGATTCTAGATATGGGGCTTGAATATGCGGCCAGCACAAACGACAGCCCCATACCATCTGTATGCAGCGGGTTAAGGACGTGAATACAACCGGTCGACCCGGTATCGAGGCCCCATCTTTTCGGCCCGTAAGACCGCCAGTAGCGACAGTTACAAGCTCTCTTGTTGACGCTCTGCGTGCCCTGCGTCGCGACGAGACTAGTGGAGGTGATCTTAAGGCGCTCACCGAAAGTTTGAGTCGCGCTCGTGACTTCGCCTTGGGCGAGAAGATAGCGCACGGAATGGTCGTCACCTTTGGTACAGGTACAGCGCAGATTCATATAAGTAATACTGAGATCAAGCCAATTTTGCAGAGTTTGAGGGAGTACGGCCACAAACTATCCGATTGCATAGAGAGATATCAGCAGCTCTTAGGCATGACCCCAAGCAAAGCGGGATTTCGTGTCTTCTCACTTGTACTAAAGAAGGTGATCGCTGATGACCCTCTGAATAGGGAGCTTAAAACGGTCTGCAACGAGGCGCTCGAGATAGATCTGCGGTCGCCCGAGAATCCGCAGTGGAAGCGGCAGGTGGTGGTGCCGATTAACGGCGTAGATACAAAAATCACCCTATCACTTACTCCGATTCCGCTCTTATCTAAGGCTGTGCTTCGTGCCATGCAAACAGATGTGCCACTTGAAGATAGGCATAATCGGTACGGATACCAGGTCAAGCTAGAGCCTGAAATAGCAAACGAGAGTGTTGCTCTTCGTTCCTTTAAGGCACGAATGCGCCAGGCGCTCGCGCTAACAGCTCTTACGGGACCCATGATTATGACAACATTTGCGTTGTCGACGGTATCGTCAGCCGAACTCCTGCCACAGCTCAGTGCGCACCCAGTAATTCAAGAGCTGTTGGGTGAGGCAACGAAGTTTCTCATGACTGCATCGGCGGGCGTTGCTTCGTTCGCGGCGGATCGTGTGATCGCTCGGCGTAGGCTCCTCTCTGATACCCATCCGCGAGGAGATAAATAGATCCTCCTTTGAGACTTTCTCATCTCCGTGTACGCTCTGTAACGGGTCTTTCCGACCCCGATCTTGATGTAGCTATCGGTCGGTTTTAGCAAAATATGAGGGGGATACCGCGGGTCCTCTTATGTAACGAAGGTAGATCGTATCTACTGTTGTAATGGATCCTCGTTTGAACACGCATACGGGCGCACGCGACCCAATACACGTTGGGCAAATCAGCGTGGACGAATCTTTTCTCGCCGAGGTGCGCCAAAACCAGCGCGTGTTGTATCCAGCACTCCTTGATTGTAACGAGCAGCATTTGAAAGGTCGGGGCGAAGCGAATCCCATGGTTTGGTTTACTTTTCGCCCCTGCATCACGCTGAAGGTGGATTGCTTACACCTGATCTCATTAATGGGCTCAGGCAGGGCGGCGAGATCTTGGTCGTCGGTGCTGGGCTTGGAGATATAGAGCGGTACCTCGTTCACGTAGGAGGTGTCGATCCTCGTTGCATCACGGCTGCTGATGTGGACTTGAAAGAGTACCCGAGTGAGCTCGGAGTGCAAAAGGCAGAATTTAATATGCTCCTGCCGTGGCCAGCCCAGCGCACTCACTATCAGTACATCCTAATTCCAGAGGCCTTAGGGATGGCGGTTTCGTGGACATCTGGAGATCACTCGATCGACAGCAAAAAAATACCCCTTGAGAGTCTCGACCGTATTTGCGAAATAGCCGCGGATATTATGAACAACGGCCCTCGAAGCGTGCCGGCGGAGGAGGCGCACTTCTTTTTAAGCACCGTGTCCTATCCAGGGTCTCGTACGCATCGCTCTTGGAGTGTCATTGAAAACGCGTTGCGGAGCCTCGCTCCAGAGGGCCAACTGCGACTGAATGGGCATTGTTTAGAGATGCGGTCCCTAGCGGCCCTGCTTCTGTATGCGGATGGATGCGATATTCCGGTGGAGCGGGTGAGTTTTGGGCGGCACTCTATCACGTTTCACCGCGGGCGCTCTGATGGATAGTTGAGTCTTCGGCCGTTATGTTCGGAAAGAAGCACTAGTCTATCTCCGACTCCTCCTGTTCTCTCCAACTTACGGATTGTGTCAGCGTAGTCTTGATCCAGGAATATTTTTTCACGGCGCTCAAGAAGAGATACCTCTCAAATGAGTTTTGGGTCACATGATAGAAGCATTGCCCCACACGACCAAAAAAGTTGTCTCCCTTTGGCCGTCCTGCGCGACCTATTGTCTGGAGTAACTTTTGCGCGTCCGCATGCATGGTGTAGAGGTGTGCTTCCGCAGCTGCGGAGAGATTGTGTCCTACCGCTAGACGGCTTGTGGCCACTATGATGTCGGCTCGTCGTTGAGCACCGTTAGAGGGAGCTTCGAAAGCCTCCCGAATATCATTGAAGGGCGAGAGAAATCGCTTCTGGGGACGAGAAGGATCTGTGTGTAGTGCCTTTAAGCTCTCCGCCAGATCGGCTGCGAAACCATCGCCCTCTCCCGTTACAAAAGCGACGTTAATGTCACGACCATGAAAACGGTGGTGAAGTCGTAGCGCCAGGTACCGAGTGAGGTATCGTGGCTCCGCGAAGATCAGGATGCCGCGCGCTTCATTGACGGCGAGACGCTCCTCGATATGTCCGAAGAGGAGAGCCTCCTTCTGATTCTCGAGACCTGGATGTTGTGACATCTGATGAGTGGCGAGCCGAAGAAAGAGTAGCTTTCTATCCTTTGGGTCACCGGGAATGACGTGATCTG
>JBIIEK010000117.1:0-9346 GCA_044237895.1 Bdellovibrionota bacterium | reverse complement strand
ACGGTACATATCGTATCGGATACTCCGTATTCTCTTTTTGTTACGGGCGACACTGGTGAGATCGACGAGAGTGGCGTAGCGAAAGGATTTCTGGTTGGACACGTTTTAACGGAGCACATCAGGCATACGGATGTAAGCTCCATTCACGCTCAGTTTACTAGTCGCGGAAAGACCTACAATAGCATCGTGCGGTGCGATTCATCAGATATTGCTCAGATGGTTGAGCAGTTTTACACGCAGAGTGAGCAACATCCCCTTAAAATTCTATTGTCTGACACGAGTGACACCGCTTTGGGATTAGTTGCCCTTCCGGAATATGATGAGGAATGGATGACGGAGGCTGACGTAGAGAGGGTTGCGGCTGGAGAAGGGGTACAGTTGACGCCTATGCGGACCGTCAATTTTGCCTTCGCTTGTGATTGCTCACCAGAGAAGTTAATCCCCTTTTTCCGAACGCTTACGCAGGATGCGCTGAGCGACCTGTACGGTGCCGATTCGGAGCTGCAGATTACATGCCCTCGGTGCGGAAGGCAGTTCGCCATAGAACGAGCGGTGTTTGAGCCAGAGCAGTAAATATCGGGGACGTAGCGTTAGCCTTTTTGTGGCAAAGACGCGCGAAGGGTCTCAAGATGTTGCCAGCGCTCATAGAGCTTTTCAACGTCAGCTTGTTGAGCAGAAAGGGTATCGCACAGCTCTCCTAGCTTTATCGCATTCGTGGCGAATTCTCCCGAGTCGAGCCGCCGCTGAGTATCCGCGAGCTTTTCTTCAGCTTTGGCTATTTCAGCCTCAATCGACGCCAGGTCCCTGGCGTCTTTGTATGAAAGCTTTGTGGCCGTTTTTGGTTGCGTAGCGACTCCCGGCTTCTTAGGAGCCTCTCTCTTTTGCTGCGATTGAGAGAGGACCTCGCGACGCGCGGACTCCCATTGAGCGTAGTCTCCGTACAGAGCACCTTTGCCATCTCCTAGGCCGAGCACCGCGCTGCCAGTTCGCTCGAGCAAATAACGGTCGTGAGTAATAAGAACGATCGCGCCCGGGAAACTTTCAAAACTCTCCTCAAGGTTCTCAAGGGTGGCGATATCTAGGTCGTTGGTGGGCTCATCGAAGAGTAGAATATCTGATTCCTCCGCGAGGCTCTTTGCAAGAAGTGCGCGCGCTCTCTCTCCGCCCGAAAGTGAGCCGATCCTAGTGGCGAGGTGATTGTGGGAAAAAAGAAAGCGAGAAGCCCAGGCCGCGACATGAATCATTTCGCCTCGAAAGTGAACGGAATCGCCATGAGGGCATAAAAACTCCCGTAACGTCATGTCGTCTTGAAGTTGAGTGCGGCCCTGATCCATGAACGTGGTGCGGAGATTGGGAGCGCGACGCACAAGGCCAGCGGATGGATTTAGGCTGCCAAGGACCGTGTTAATAAAAGTTGTTTTGCCACTTCCGTTTGGTCCAACGATGGCTAGCCTGGAT
Organism: Bdellovibrionota bacterium; assembly: GCA_044237895.1. Classification (GTDB taxonomy): domain Bacteria; phylum Bdellovibrionota_C; class UBA2361; order UBA2361; family OMII01; genus OMII01. Next base: position 7,888 of record JBIIEK010000117.1, on the reverse strand, counting down.
CCAGGAGATAGTACGAGTGATACGTTTGAAAAAAGAGCCTTGCCGCCCAGCTCCTGAGCGATCTCTTCGGTTTTAAGGAGCTCCTTCGTCTTTCTTTGAGTGGATGAGAACTCAAAGGCGGTTCTCTTGCCCTCGCCAGAGGATGAGCTCTTTAAGGTATCAATGAGCTTATGCGCTTCATTAATTCTCGCTCGCGATTTAGTTGTTCGAGCTTTGACTCCTTGACGCAGCCATTCCACCTCGCGACGTACTTTATTAGCTAACGATTGACGTTGTTGGGTGAGTTGCTCAAGAACCATTTCTCGGTGTTCGATGTGATCGGCATATCCCCCCTCCGACTCTAGAAGGTTGTTCGGATATGCGGGGTTCAGTTCGATCACGCGGGTAGCCAAGTTCTCGATAAAATAACGATCGTGGCTAACGAAGACCGTCGTACACCGACTTTTGATGAGGAGATCTTCCAACCACAGAATCGCATCGATATCGAGGTGATTCGTCGGCTCATCGAGAAGGAGACAGTCCGGCTCCTGTGCGAGGGATGCTGCGATTGAGAGTCTCTTTTTCCATCCGCCCGAAAGGGACGAGACGGACATCGACCGGTCATCGAATCCGGCTATACCCAAGGTCTGATTAACGCGTCGTGCTATCTCGCTGTCAGGGATATTGAGGCCTTGAAGCGAGCGCTCTACAACTTCCTCTACAGAAAGGCCCGGCTCAAAAAAATCCTGTTGTGCTACGTAGGCGCATCGAATCCCCTTTCGGGAGGTTACAACTCCCCCGTCCACCTCCTCTAGGCCGGCGAGAATCTTAAGAAGGGTCGACTTACCCGAGCCGTTGTTACCGATAAGAGCCAGCCGCTCCTGCTCGTGGATGCCGAGCGAGAGCTTCGAGAAGAGTGGCTTTTCGCTGAAGCCTTTGGTGATCTCTTGAGTGCTGATGAGGGGAGGGTTTGTTGACATGATCGTGTTAGCCCAAAGGTAGCTTATTTATGGAGGAACATCCACTCGGTGTCGGCACGGTCAAATACCCCATGGAGCTACGGCAGCCGGGTTCAGGTACGCCTGGTTTGCCTGAGGCGAAACTCTCAATATACGCATCGCCAAGGCGATGGTACGGTGGGGCCATGAATCCCGTAATAGTCCTGCCAACCTATTGTGAACGTGACAATATCGAGCACGTTATTCGGGGCATTAGAGAGCACGTTGTAACCGATATCCTTATTGTAGATGACAACTCCCCTGATGGGACGGGTGTTTTCGTCGAACAGTTGAAGCGTTCAGATCCTCAACTGCACCTCATAAGCCGTCCGCGAAAACTCGGGTTCGCGTCGGCGTATATTGATGGCCTGAACTGGGCGCTAGAGCGGGGCTTTAACCCCATCGTTCAGATGGATAGCGATTTTTCCCATGATCCGAAGCACCTTAACGACCTCATACGGCAAACCGAGGATTATGATGCCGTGATAGGGAGCAAGTATGTGGAAGGCGGGGCGGTTTTGGGGCTCTCCTGGTGGCGGAGAGCGCTCAGTCGAATTGGAAATATCTATGTTCTCACCGTCTTTACTATGAAGTCGCCCGGGTATTCGCTGCGGGATTCGACGAGTGGCTATATAGCCTGGAGACGTGATTTTCTCGCACGACTGCCACTCTCAACGATTCGGTGCAAAGGGTATGGCTTTCTCGTTGAACTGAAGTGGGAAGCGTTTCGATTGGGAGCGCGATTTCGGGAAGAGCCGATCGTTTTTCGCGACCGAGTAAACGGATATTCGAAGTTGACCATCGGGATTTTATGGGAGGTTCTGGTGCTTCCCTGGCGGCTTTTGGCCTTCCGATTGTAGGTAGGGTCATCTGAGTGGTGTTCAAGGGACGTTTCAGCCCGTTTCAAGCTAAACCATTGAATGCCCGCTCATAACTAAAAAGCTGGATTAATCTTTAACCGACAGGGGCGCGCTTTCTTCGCCTCTTACAACTCTGGGCTTAACCAATGCTTTTGTTAGGATGTGCATTGAAGATTACGGGCAGCGCTGAAGAAAAGTTCTTTAGATCCTGTTTCTCACGTTGTTGCACTTCGAGAGTGGAGTACTGAAGAGGTTCCAGAGGCATTCGCTCTGATGCAGGAAGGCTCCTCTCGCTATCTCCGATAAAAATGGTGCAAAACGATAGAAAAATGGGAAAGAAATCTATTTTTCCGATAAACCCCGTACGCTTCGTTACTGTGCTTTTGTTTGGGTAGTTAGAGAACAAGGCCTGTGCTTCTGGAGTGAGCGCTTCATACGATATGCGCGGATCTCGAGAAGCTTCAGTGGCTCTAAAACGGTTTTGAAGCTGTTCCTTTTTTCTCATCTCTTAGGCCGTAGGGTGGACACTACATGGTTCCGTGGGGGGCCTTGTAGTGTCCGCCCTAATAGGTTTTGGGGTTGGCAAAAGAAAGGAACAATAATGATTAAATTAATTCTGTATTCGCTCGTCGTGGGGTTTTTAACCTCAATTTATCCGCCCGCCTTTAAACGCGGGGACAGTCCAGAGACCAAAGCCGCTCGAAAGAAGTGGGGAAAGATCTTTCTTTTTTTCACTGCCTTTGCGGCCCTTTATTATTGGATGTGGTTGCCTACGCTCATGTTTGGATGGGCAACGCTGGCTATTATTTTCCTCCTGGTGTTTATCGGCTTCTGCTGGAACCTCAAGGTGGGATTTGAGCCGGTTAATCAGGGAATATACTGGGGATGTCTTTGTTTATTTGTGTTCTCTTTGATATTTCCAGGACCAATGGGCGCGGCCAAATTGCTTGGCCCTGTCAAGACAATTGAGGTAAGCGCCTCAGCGATCCCCTCTTATACCTTTCGTTTCCCGATAGTTCCGCAAGAACATGCGAGAGCTGTTGGTGCAAAGGTTGTCGCCGATGCTCTGGGTTCAGAGTATCACGTTGGGAACTACGTGCTCCAAAAAATCAATGGAAAGCTCTATTGGGTTGCTCCGTTGGATTTTAAGAGCTTTAGAAGTTGGACTCTCGCAGACCCAGCTCCTGGAGTGGTGGTTGTTGACGCGCAAGATGTTCGTGCGCCAGCTCGTTTCATGGAAGTGGACGGCGCCGGCAAACGTATCAAGCTTCGTTATACACCGGGAGCGTGGTTCTTTAAGAACCTCGCTCGTCACATCCACGACATAGGGTTGGATCACTTCACAGCAGCCTCCGCTCACCTAGAGTTGGATGATTCAATGAACCCGTGGTGGGTGGTAACTGCGGTCAACCCCGCCGCTGGTCCTTTTAGATTCGGCGTGGAGGGGGTAGTCGTGGTGAATCCTAATACGGGGGAGGCTACTGGGTATTCCGTAGCCGATGCGCCCGCATGGATCGATAGTGTCGCTCCTACATTCTTAACAGAGATGAATCTCAAGAGCTGGGGTGAGTCGAGAGTGGGATGGGCAGCGCCATTTGTCGGGGCCCGTCCTTTTATCGAGCCACTATCTTTGGATGGTGGTAGCGCCTGGAGTATGTATGGCGCCGATGGTCGCCGCTATCTGTACGCGGCGATGGTTCCACGCGGGGAGCCTCATGGAAGCTTACAGTCAATCATGCTCGTCGACTCGCGCTCCGGTAAAGCTACCGAGTGCGTGACTGGTGACGCGCAGGTAGGCAGCCCCGCGGCTGCCTTGGCGGCACTCGCCCCCAAGTTAGAAACGCTCGGTGATTATCGAGCAACAGCACCGCTTGTGTGCGCAATTGAGGGCCGCCTGGCCTACATTGTTCCTGTCATCGACGTCTCCAACCTCGTAAAAAAGGTTGCAGTAGTGGATGCTCAGTGTCAAATCGTCGTTCTGGACGAGGATCTCACCACCGCTCTGGCGGAGTTTAAAAAACTTCGCGGGGTGATCGGTGTTAAAAAGGCTTAGTCAGAGATGATGAAGCCGTAGTGCGTGGATGGGGATTCGGTGTGCGGACAGGTCGTCCGTTACGTGAATCCGCAGACCATTTCGGGCGCGAGTAGCTACTCGCGCGAATATAGAATGTACCTTACAGGTTGGCTAAAATCACCGATTCGATAGTTACAATACATCGACATCGGAATCAGCGCTCTACAAGCGCGTCGAGACGGTAATCACAGGGAGACGGTGACTCGTTGTAAAAACGTTTTGTCTCCCTTCCTTTACACTGTACTAGGTTGCTGGAGTCACTGTTCTTCTCTCTTTTTTCTAATCGTAAGGCTCGTATCAGGTGTTACGTAAAGCGAGCGGTCGTGGTACGATGATCGCCGTTGGAACAAGTAACGTATCGAGGTGTCTCTATGCATATCCGCGGTGTTCTCTCTCTGGTGTTCGTTATCTCACTATCAGCATGTGCAAGCTCCGCACCTGTAAACCCGGAGCAAGTATCGTGTGGTCATGCGTGCGCGTGCGCTTCGACGACGTGCTCTTGTGAAGGGTGCAGCGCGCATAAAGGGGGAACTTCCTGTTCCTGTAACCACGGAACCGCTACAAAATCCCAGGACGATGCCGGCCACTCGTGTGGCCATATGCACTAGACCTTCGACGAGCGTTCGCTCTTGAGAAGCGTCAGGGCGTACAGTGATTACGAAGCTTGAGCTAATTAGATCTTTTTAACGAATTGCGACTTGAGCTTCATCGCGCCAATTCCGTCGATCTTGCAATCGATGTCGTGATCTCCCTCAACGAGTCGGATGTTGCGCACTTTCGTCCCTACCTTGACTACAGTCGATGAGCCTTTCACCTTCAGATCTTTGATTACGGTTACTGTGTCACCATCTTGGAGCACGTTTCCATTCGCGTCTTTTATGACGTTTGAACTTTCTTCAGCTGAGTCCGGCGCTTCCTGGCGCCATTCATGAGCGCATTCAGGACATACAAAAAAGAGACCATCTTCGTAGGTATGTTCAGAGGCGCATTTCGGGCAGTTGGGTAGATCTGTCATGACTCCATGCTAGCAGAGATACCAACTCTGAGCCATCTGGTGGGGGCTTTTAGGGGCCACGATTCAAGGAGGGTGCACGCGTGCGGCTCCTCCTTTCGAACTCGTGCTGGGCTGCCCCCCGCTGCGAAGCGGGAGGCTTTGAGGTAGGTCGTACCGTATCAAGGGATAACTATCGACGACCTGTTTTGGAGCGGCTCTGAGAGACTTTTCGTGACGAAGCTTTATACGCAGGCTTAGGGCGCACGGGTGACAGCTGTGTGCCTTTGATTGTTGGCATTTTGGTAGCTGCTTTTTTAGGGGATTTGGTCCGTGCCGTTACCCCGGTACTCGTCATCGCCTTCGCCGCGAGATTCTCTATTCCCCAGCTCTTTGAAGCGGCTGGTTTGCGAGAAGCGCTACGCGGCGCATTGCGTGCCGTACTACTCTTGGCTTTTCGGGTCGATTTTTTTGGTGACTTGGATTTTTCTGCTCGAGGCATAAGTATCTCCTTAAACGTTAACACCCTAAGGTGACCATTCTTATTGAGATTAGCGTGTGATTATCGTCACATTCCGCACTTTCTATCCAAGGCTGATTTAATTCTTGGCCGACTGCTTCGAGTTCGTTTGTGACGGTATTCAAGAGCGCACATAGGTAAGAGGTATCTCTTACGCCGTCGGGTATCGCTATTCCTTTCATCGTTCCTTTTCAAAAGAGTTGAACGCTCGTGGTCTTGATAGAGGATGTCGATGGGGGGATAGTAAGAAGAGTAAAGAGGGTGAGTGTATGAGATCCTTAATGAAAGTGTACTACTATCCAAAATGTTCGACGTGTAAAAAGGCGATCACATTTCTTAGTGAGCACGGGGTGGCATTCGAGGGAATTGATATCTCTGTTTCTCCCCCATCGACCGTTGAAATTCGAGCTATGATAGAGCGGAAAGGGGCCATTCGGCCGCTCTTCAATACGTCAGGGATTAAATATCGAGAGGGGAACTTTGCTGATAAGCTTCCGTCGATGTCGATTGATGATGCGGTGGCGTTGCTCTCTCAGGAAGGTATGTTAGTGAAACGCCCCTTTGTCCTGACCGACACGTGCGCCTTGCTTGGATTTAAGCCAGAAGAGTGGAGCGTTGTTGTCGCTCACTCCAAGAAGCAATCGTCATAGTAATGATTTGGTAGAGGTCGGGGAGGTAGCGACAAAGCTGGAGGCACGGGCGGCAAGAATGGTTTGCTGGTGTCCGCAACATAGGTTTCGGTCGCGGTTGTGAATGTTCGGATAACGCGGCCTTCAGGTTTTAAAGCTCGCGATAGATGCGATAGAATTTCCGTCCGGACGTCGGACCAACATGGACCCGTCGTGAACATGGCTTCAACGCACTTTCTCGTTGGAAAAGCGCAGATATAATAGGCATCCAAGGAGCGACTTGGAAGGAAGGCGAGTGCATTGCTGACTAAGAGATCCGCCTGGTGCCATTCAAAGCGCTCATGGTGTTGCGGACTTAAGTCGACGCCCACCGGATGAGCTCCGAGTTGAACCAAGAGGCGGGCCATCCACGGGTCGTATCTTCCTCCAACGTTATCGGGATAGTTACGTGAGCCGCATGCGACATCAAGGATCCTCTTGCCCCTGACCTCGCTTATGTCAGGAAAAGCCGAACGCAGAAAATCAATGTGTTGGATAACGCGCGTCTGAGGAGGATCGATCTCGCTGTCGGAGAGGGCGGGATAATATGAGCGTACGAGATCCGACGCGAGTCGAATATCCCCCGACTGTCGTGGCTGCCTGCGAGGTTCCTCGGGAGGATTGTACGGGGTGTGTCTTGTGGATGGCTGAAACATCGAGGTCCTTCGGGCTATCGCCTGAGACCAAGATGCCATCGTACCTTCATCTAAGATAGTTTTTGGCCTCGGATAAATAGTTGAGACCTGGAGGAGGCGTGAAAGAATAGGCCTTAGGGGTCAACAAAAGTGAGCTACGGTATCCTGGTAGGCTGAGGTATGAAGCCTGCACGAAGGCGCCTCACGATCTCACGGTTGGTGAGAGCTGCGGGGTTTGTGGCGTCTGCCGCGAGGACGGTCTCAAAGCAGCGCTCGGCAGCATCAAAACTTTGGACTTTCATAAAGGTGATTCCGAGAGCGTTCCAAGTCAAATGACATACATGGTCAAATCCAAGCGCCTTAGAGAAGGCTTTCATCGCTGTCTTGTAGTCGCCCTGGGCGTCAAGCGAAATGCCAAGTTGTCTCCACATAGGAGCAAAATCAGGGAATAAACTAAGTCCTTGATTCAGGGCGTAGAGCGCTTCGATATGGCGTTGATGGTTCTGCAGTTCAACACCGAGATGGAACCACGCTCTCCAGTCGTGCGGGTGGGCGCTCGCCTTTTGTTGGGCGAGCGAGAGATAGAGATCCGCCTTAGATTGCTTTCGCTCGGCGGATATGAGGTTGCCATAATGGAAGATGATACCTTCGACGCGTGAGATCTCATAGCCGAGGCTCCTCAGTGAATCCTCTGCGGACTCATGTACCTCCCCAAAGAAACGAATTCGCGGGTCATTGGGAAAAAGGCGGATGTCATGCGTCGCGAAATAGGTTTGAGCCCCACGTTCGCTAGCTGGGTGTTTTGGGTCGAGAGATGAGATAGATAGCGCAGTCGGCTCTGTGCAGAAATGGTGTCGCAGGAGAGAGTATGCTTGAGCAGGCGCTTTCACTAATCCCTGGATAAGGGGCGCCGCGTCTGGACTCAACACCTCGTCAGCATCGAGAACAAGGATCCATGGATATCGCGCATACGAGAGCGAGCGATTGCGAGCCTCGGCAAAGTCATCGTTCCATCGATGATGAAAGACCTGCGCTCTAAAGGCTTGTGCTATCGCCGGAGTCTGATCACTCGAACCTGTATCAACAACGATCATCTCGCCGACTAAGCCACGAACGCTTGCAAGCATGTCGGCGATACACGACGCTTCGTTTTTGACGATCGC
>JBIIEK010000029.1:0-23626 GCA_044237895.1 Bdellovibrionota bacterium | reverse complement strand
TGTACGACGAGGTCTCATCAACCATGGACGTCGCCCGAGAGGTTCTCTCAGAGCTTCGTGGTGGGCACGGCGTTGTCTGCGCCGTTCGACAGACGGCGGGGAGAGGTAGGCAGGGAAGGAGTTGGGTGTCTCAAGAGGATGCTCTGATGGTTACCTTTCTCTTCTCGACTACGGCTCCACTAAACGCTTTCTCCGGTTATTCGCTAGCCGTAGGAGTTAGCCTCGCTGATGCCTTTCAAGAGCTAGGGAGCTCGCTCTTGCTCAAATGGCCGAACGATCTTGTACGGGTTCGAGGTGACGCTATCGGAAAACTAGGGGGCGTTCTGATCGAGGTTCAGGACATGGGGACATCACGGGTTCTCCTTGTTGGGATCGGAATTAATCTGGCGAGCGCCCCTGAGATGATTCCGCAAGCTTCCTCGATTCAGGAGGTCCGCGGTGAGGCTCTTTCCCGGGAGTCTGTGTTAGAGCAGCTGAGTCGACACCTCCTTCATGGACATTATCGATTCATGGACCAAGGAGGCTTCTCGGCATTTCGCTCGCAGTGGGAGTCTTACTCATGCCTCATGAAGGGGCGGACGGAGGTTTCGCTTGATCTAGGGGAACGACAGGTAAGCGGAGTTTTTGCTGGGGTGGATGATACCGGGGCGATACTTCTCTCGGAGTCGGGAGCAGAGCACGCGTATCACTCGGGCCATACAGTTTCTCTTAAAAACCTACGGCACTAGGCTTACGCCTATTCGATCTGCTTCAAGATAGGGGCGAGTGTCGTTGGCAGATCTCCCTGTCGCGTTGTTAAGAAGGTGCCTCCGATCGTGTTCACAAGCCCTGGGAGATCGCCGAAGGATCCCGGATCTCCATCTATACCCAGTACGTACAATTGCACGTTCCTTCGTCCCACGAGTTGATTACCTCGATTCAGTAGCTGCGCTACCGCAGTCTTCGATGAGGTGTCTTTGCTTGATACGAATGCAACTATGGCGCGACGAAGCTTCTGTGAGCGCTCTTCTGCAAAAAGGTCGAACCCTATAATCAATCCGTCACGAATGGCGGTTCCTCCGGAGGTTGTCATGCGGTTCATAGCGCTCTCGAGCGAGGATGTATCAGAGGACGTCGCGGCGAGAACGTCAGAGTTGGTGGAGGAGGAGATGAGCGATACGAGGTCCCCTTCAGACACTCTGGTAGATATGAAGCTCGACACTTGCTGTTTGATGGAATCAAGGACTGGCTTGGTCGTTTTGATCGAGGTGTCCACGATAAATATGGTGGAGGATTTGTGCCGAATCTTTGACCAAGACTGCAGGATAGCGCTCGTCGTTCCTTCAGTGTCGGCGAATGCCTCCGCTTGGCCACTCATGGGGGGATCGAAGCCAGCGCCCGAGATGCTATCTCTGGCTTCGGGGCTTGTTAAAAATCCCCTGACCAGTCGTACCGCTTGCTGCTCTACGGGCGTAGTGGATTTTGATTCTACCGAGCACAGGGGGAAATCTAAGCGATACGCTGGGTGCGTGAGAGTTGACCATTCGATCAGAGCAAGGGGATTGCGGGCTTTATAGAGCCGATACGCCTGTTGCAGGGTGAAAACGACGATGGGTTGACCGCCGCCCCTGTGTTCAAGCCAATCGATCGTTGCGTAATCGGAGAGGAAGTAATTCCGTACCTTCGTCTGTGTCGTTGCGAGAGATGCGAGATTATCAGTGACGGAAGTTGGCTTAATACCAGGCACCTTCACCGAGCTCGCTCGTGCGGTCATCATCAACAGGGTCGCCATCCCAGAGGCAGTTGTCTGGGGTGCTCCCATCACGAGCGCTGGAGCGCGGTCGTGCGAGTGTGTTGTGGCTTTCGTAAGCTGGTCTAGCTCCGTGGTTCCATCGACTCGCTCGATCGCGAAGTTGTCGGTGAACCTATACGCGATGCCAAGAGCGGACCCGAAGAGGGATGTGCAGTCGACGAGGCTCACTGGGCTTTTGGGTGAGGACGATTGCGCGAAGGTAACCCATGGCATGGATGGAGCCAGCCATAGCTGAGTCGGTATCTCACCGCTCGTGATCCGATTTACCGCGGTGAGGTCGTCCAGCGACGCAGTGCTGATTGAGACCACGGCCCCATCGGGAAGGGTCTGCCTCTGTTGGTTAAAGCGGTCAGCGACTGCGCGCACGTACGCTGAGGTCTCAGAAGAGTGGACGAGCCGGATGTTTACAGAGGATTGCGGGGAGGGGTCGGTGCCAAAGGCGATCGGGGCAGGAAGAGCGAGGGTTGCGAGGAATGTGGCTGCAACAACGAGACCGAATCTCCATGGATGAGTGGGCCTGCTTCGGTGTCTCATATCGTACATATCCTGCTGAAATACGTTATTCGGAGGTCTTTGTCTGTCGACCGCCTCTTATGAGCCGTCGCAATTGCACTTGCATCCTCCTCCAATCGTTCGCCCGCACGGCCGGGAATCCAAGGTAGTCACCTGGCTCGCGGAGCGAGGTGGTGACACCGGCTCTTCCGCCAAGTCTAACGCCCGAAACGATCTCTAAGTGATCGGCGATTCCTACGCCACCACCGACGATAACGCGGCCTCCGATCTTGCAGCTACCAGCGATCGCCGCTTGTCCACATACTATGGTAAAGTCGCCAATAGAGGTGTTGTGGCCGATCTGTACAAGATTATCTATCTTAGCTCCGCGTCCGATCGTTGTTGGCCCGAAAGCTCCACGATCGATGCAGGTACCCGCGCCTATCTCAACATCGCTCCCTATTACAACGTTCCCTACCTGGAGGACCTTACGGAGCCCTACCGCAGGATCCGGAGTGTATCCAAACCCATCAGCTCCGATAACGACATTGTCATGAATGATCGTTCGCGCGCCTATGACTGTATTTGCGCGGATAGATGTGCCTGAATATATGCGCACCTCCTCGTGAATAGTTACGTCTTCGTAGATTCTGACATGCGCAAGGAGCGTTACGTTCTTTCCTATTTTTGACCGCGGGCCGACAACGCAATAAGCGCCTATAGATGCTGTGTTATCGACCTCGGCCGTCGGGTCAATGATCGCTGTTTCATGAATCCCTGCCTTGAGCGCGGGCTCTTCATAGAAGAGGGGTACGAGGTTAAGGAAGGCGTCGTATGCGTCTGGTACGAGGATGAGCGTCACTCCAGGAGGGATATGCGTGGGTGTTAACTTCTCTGGTACTAACACTACGACCGGAGTTGGAAGGAGTGAGAGTTGCTTTATGACGTGCTCGGCTGACTCGGATTTGATGAAGGTGACGCTGTCTGCTTTCGGGTAGTCGAGTGAGCAGAGGTCTGAAGTCAAAGTGTCGGTGGCCCCGAGCAATCTGCCTTTTGCTATGTCGGCGAGTTGCTTTGCTGTGTAGGAGAGTGATCGATAACGCATCCCTGCATAGTAACGAAATCAACCTACGACTGGAAAAGGGGAAAACGCAAAGTTTCGAGAAAAGAGAAAAAAAACGGCACCTACCTGTCTCCAGGTAGGTGCCCCAGTGTTGGTCATTGTCACACTCGTCGATCCGGCCATTAGGGAAGCTAAGTACATGGGGAGGGATTTAATGACCGGGCCCCCGTAGAGTGACGACCTCCCTATCATGATGGGGGTGATGGGCTGTTTGTGTCAATAAAACATTATTAAAGTTAACTGCGGGTTTCTCGCGTTGCCAAACCTCGCGACCATGTCGTTCCGTAAGGTTTTGATCTCACTTTGTATACGATCGCCTTTGCGGTTTCTTCGTATGAGTCGAGCGGTAGGTGCCATGTCCATAAGGAGTGTCCGGTCCGGAGTTTTTCAACCTCCTCAAAGAGCATTTCAAGATGTAAAGGGAGAACCGAGGAATCTACGTAATCAGCTAGTTCTGGAAAAAACGTGAGAGCCGCTTTGTTCATAGGTCGTCTCTCGCCTGCCTTGAGCGCTTGGACCCAACAGAACGCCGCCTGCCACGTTTGGATGATCGGTTTCGCCTCGACGACCGATGGGTGAAGGTCCCCGAGAGTAACGGCGGCGCCGAGAGCGATCTCTGGGCCAAGGCCGAGCCGCTGCATGAGGAGAGAGCTCACTTGGTACGGTTCGCAACCGAACGTCGCTATCGCGTCTTCCGACGAACTCGATCCTCCGGTACGAAGTTACCAGTCCTAAAAAGCGACCGGATGACTTGCGAGAAGGACTGCCAAACCCGCGAGGCGAGAGAAGCCGATCAGCATCCCTTTCTCAAATCCTACAGATCCGGCACTTGAGCCGAAGTGGTATCCGATCTCGATCTCGGACATCATCTCTTTAAATATAGGGGTCCATACCCGAGCGGCGGGACCTGAATCGAGCGTTGCCTCGCAGATCGTATTAATGGCGATTATTATCGCGGATGCCCGTACTCCCAATGCCTCAACGGCCGCCTCTATCTCTGCTGCCCGTATCTTTTCTTGTCCGGGCACGATGTGAGCCGCTCGAAGGAGGCATGTAGGTGAGTAGCCCGGGATGCTAAGAGCGCGAACGAATTCAGTAGGAGTCGCTATCCCAGCCCAGCAGCTCCGAACGAGGCTCGATAAATTGGATGGTATCTCAAATGAGCTGTGGAGTGCCCTTTGAGCCTCTCCCCATGTGTCCCCGTTCGTAGGTGTGTGCATGTGGGTCTAATCCTTTATGACAGGAATGCTCCTTCGGGTAAGAACAGCGCCGATCTATACCGGCACCCGTCCTCCCCCCTAACCTCACCCGTAGGGTGTTTCTGAGGTCGCTTCCAAAGAGCTAGCGGCCGATTTCGCGAATGTCTTTATAGAACGGGCTGCTTTTATTTATCGGGCTGAGTCGCCGGTACGCCCGTCTGAAGGGCCACGGTATCCTCTGCCTGAGGCCTGTTGGCCAAGTAGGCGATTCCAATACTTAAAACGTACAGGACGAGAAGCGGTCCAGCCATGAGAAATTGGGTGAGCACATCCGGTGGTGTAAGGATTGCTGCGATGACGAATATAACGATGACTGCGTGCTTGAACCAGTCGATCAACGTGCGGTGGTCGATTACCCCTGCTCGCGCAAGGAAGAAGGTGAGGAGTGGTAGTTCGAAAACGGCACCGAACCCGGCAAGCGCGGTGATCGTCATAGAGATATGGTCGCCGACGCGAATCGTTGGCGTTACACCGATCGACTTAAATTCCTCGTGAAAGAACGAGAAGGTGAGTGGTAGTACCATTCGATAACAGAATACGGAACCTCCGACGAACAGGAGCGTGCTGCACGCGATGAAAGGCAGCACGAGCTTTTTTTCGTGAGCATAGAGCCCCGGGGCGACGAAGAGCCAGAGTTGATAGAAGAGGATCGGCGATGTGAGAAGCGCCCCTGCGAATGCGGAGACCTTGAGCTTCAGCACCCATGCCTCTGTTGGCGATGTGCCGATTAAGGGGCTGTTGGGGAACGCTACAAAATAGGGGGCGCACAGGACGTTGAAGAGCTCTCCTGCATAGAGGTATGAAGCGATGGCGCCGAGCGTAATCGCGATGAAAGAAACGATGAGTCGTTTGCGCAGCTCGCGCAGGTGGTCCATGAGCCCCATGGTGTGAGCGATAGGATCGTCAACGTGGGTCACGATGCCGTCTCCTCCGAGGGGGGTGTTGATGGAGGCGGCTCCTTGGTTACGGATGGTCGCGTTTGCGCCGGTGCCGATCCTACTGGAGGCGCGAGCACCTCGGCTTTAAGGCTTCTGAGATCCTTTAACTCGGAGCTGAATTCCTTCCGGATGTCGTGACCTGGTGGATAGACGGAGTTGTAGAACTCACGGCGCAGCGCGTCCGAGGTCTTTTTAAGTTGTCCCGCCGTCTTTCCGATCGTTCGCGCTATGACGGGGAGCTGTTCTGGTCCAAAGAGAACGAGAGCTACCACAAAGACGACGATGATTTCGGAAATGCTTATGCCCACACGAGTAACGATAGTAAGTTTTCGTTAGAGGGGCCATAATTGCAGTAAGGGTGCGGTGGACGCAACCGTAGACACCTGACAGGATAGTGAAAAGGCATCTCCTGATGCTGTTTTTGAGGCGAAACGGCACCGATTTGGCGTGTGAGCGGAACCCCATGAGGGATTGGCTTGGTACGCCCCATCGGGCCTTACGGTGAAGCTCGTACTATGGATGTATCGAAAACGCTCATAACGTTGGGGATCGGGCTGATGTTTCTCGGTCTTGTGGTTAAGTTCGCTTCACGGGTTCCGTGGCTCTTCTCTTGGTTCGGTAATCTGCCAGGCGATATTCGGTATCAGGGGGAGCGCACCTTTGTGTACGCGCCCCTCGTTTCGATGATGGTAGTAAGCGTTGTAGTGAGCGTGGTTCTCTGGGGTATTCAGAAGCTCGGCCGATAGCCCTCGTTATGAGGACCTAAAAGTTTTGGGGGTCTGTCGAGTTTCGGTGAAGGCGCTATGGCTCTAGGTGCAACCCTCACTTACCTAACCACTATGACTCCAAGGTGCTGATACGCCATTAAGCCGGGGAGAAGTTCCGCGAGATGAAACCGTGCCCTAGCCAACCATTCGAACACCGAATTGTTTGACGCCCATTCTGGCAGGATGAGCTCAATCGGTTCGATGCTCCCACTTGTTACGGCAACGTCTGACCGTTCTACTGAATTGCACATCTCAAGGAAGCGTCTGCGTGAGAAGAATTGAAGGTGTGTTCTGTCAAGGATCCCACGAGAGCGATATTCAAATCGGCCGAAGAGGAGCCCGAATCGAACGCTCCAATGGGCCACGTTTGGAACCGAGATGATCAGCCGAGCCCCCGGAGCGAGGAGGGGGCGAAGCTGTTTGAGAAAGCCGAACGGGTCGCTCATGTGCTCAAGCACATCGAGCAGCACGACAAGATCGAACTGGCGGCCGGTGAGGGAAGTTATGTCGGCATACACCTCATCGTAGGTCGAGCGGAGCGCTGCCTGTGCGCGTGGATCGATCTCGATAGCGACGAGCTGCTGAGGATTCGCAGAACGGGCCGCGCGCCCGATCCCCCCTCCACCGGCCCCGATATCGAGCACCCTCTTACCTTCTACGTGGGATGCGAGTTGTCCAAGTGCCCAGTGGTGGCTAGAGCCGTATGAGGGCTTAAAAACGTATCGCTCTTGCGGGGAGGCTTCCAAGGGGAGGTCGAGGGCGCTAACCATGATATTTTGTGGGCTCCAACGGGCAAAATTTTCGAATAAACGTCGGGACGTACGTCCAACCTTCCATGAAGGTCGCCTATATGATACCTCTTCAGCAATAGCCTGGAAGTCTCATGAAAGTAAACAGATGGGGAGTCGTCAGGCGCACCCAGAACCCATTAAGTGTCGTTGTAGGTAGGCATGTATAACCCCGGGCTTCATTTTCACTTTATAGGAATCGGTGGATCGGGGATGTCCGGACTGGCTGAGATCCTTCTTACCTCCGGATTTAAGGTGTCCGGATCGGACGTGAAGGCCTCGGAGGTGTCTCGGCGCCTCGAGCAGCTTGGAGCCACGGTATCGGTCGGCCACGCAGCCTCGAACGTACCAGAGAGCGCTTCGCTTGTAGTGTACTCGTCGGCAATTACCGGCACAAATCCAGAGATTCGAGAGGCGAAACGCCGAAAGCTGCCACTCGTGCGGCGTGCAGAGGTACTCGCTGAGTTGATGCGTCTAAAATTCGGAGTGGGGGTCGCGGGTTCCCACGGAAAGACAACAACCACCAGCATGTGCAGTGCGATAATGGACGCGGCGGGCCTTGACCCAACGGTTGTCATTGGTGGGCAGGTAAAGAGCCTCGGCACTGGGGGGCGATTGGGGCAGGGGGACTATCTCGTCGCTGAGACTGACGAGAGCGACCGCAGCTTCCTACTCCTTAAGCCGACCGTCGCAATCGTGACGAATATCGACGATGAGCATATGAATGCGTATCGCTCACGCAAGGATCTAGAGGAGTCTTTTAATCGTTTCGTGCAATCAGTTCCCTTTTATGGGGTAGCTATCCTGTGCGTCGATGATCCGGTTGTACGGCGTATCGCCTCTGAGTGTAAGCGCCGTGTCCTTACCTACGGATTCGCTCCTGACGCCGACCTACAGGCCGTAAACGTTGAGGCGAGCCCCGCCGGTATGAGTTTTGAGGTTCTTCGTAAAGGGGAGTCCCTTGGTCAATTCCGTTTGCCGATGTTTGGTAGGCACCTCGTGCAAAACTGCACTGCAGCAATCGGCGTTGGGTTAGAGTTCGGTATCTCGCCGGATACGATCCGCGCGGCTCTTGCGACCTTTGGTGGAGTGAAGCGTCGGCTTGAAGTGATCGGGGAGTCTCGTGGTGTGACGGTCATGAATGATTACGGGCACCATCCAACTGAGATTCGCGCGACACTCAGTGCCGTTCGAGAGTGTTGCGGCTCGCAATTTAAGAAGCTTTGGGTCCTCTTTCAGCCGCATCGATACACGAGAACTCAGCTGTGCTGGAATGAGTACCTCTCCGTATTCAAGGAGGCCGATACTTTGATCCTGACCGAGATCTATGCGGCGAGTGAGAAGCCGATAGAGGGGGTCTCTGGGAGGAGTTTCTTCGATGCTGTGGCCCATTCTAGTAAGGAGTATGTGGAGAACCTCGATCAGGTTAGCACTCTCCTAGTTCCGCAACTTGAGGCAGGGGATCTCGTGCTGTGTCTCGGAGCTGGGTCCGTTGGAGCGATGCCGGATAAGCTGCTCAAGGCGCTCGATGAGCGACTCGATCTTCCCCTTCAGATCTCGGGCGACGCGATCGTAGATGCGGTCGTAGGATCGTAGCCCTTTAAGGAGAGATGATGCAGGCAGCGCCGCCGCTTCAATGTGCTTCTTTTTGTGACGCCCTGATTCCAGTGGTGCAGGCGCTTGTAAAGACGCCGCTACGGTTCGACGTCCCTGGTGCAAGTGTAACCACCTTCGCTATCGGGGGTGCTTTGCGGGTCGTTGTTACGGTGGATACCGTTCAAGAGTTGTCGAAGGTGCTTTCGCTCCTCCATGGAGAGGGGCAGCCGGTCCGAGTTCTCGGAAATGGAAGTAATGTTCTTGTAGGTGACGCGGGTTTGACGGAGTGGATAATCAAACTTGGCGCGGGAATGAAGCGGATTGAGACCGAAGGCGCTCGCTTTGAGGTGTTCGGTGCTGCGCCTCTGATGAGCTTTGCCCGTCGTGTATCGGAGGATGGGGTATCTGGTCTGGAGTTCGCGGCGGGTATCCCAGCGTCCGTTGGTGGTGCGGTGTTCATGAATGCTGGGGCGCACGGTTCCGAGATAAGCTCTTGTGCGGTGCTCGTTCGGGGTGTGATGCCCGACGGGTCGTTGTGTGAATGGAAGCGAGAGGATCTCCCGTGGCGGTATCGATACTCAGGATTGCCAGTAGGCGCTGTAGTTACCTCAGTAGTTCTAGACCTTGTTCGCGGTGACAAGGACACGATTGCGCGTAAGTGTGCTGACAATCTTGCGGCGCGGCGTGCAACGCAACCTCTAACGCTTCCCTCCGCGGGCTCTGTTTTCAAGAATCCATCCCCACATACCCCAGCTGGTAAGATCCTTGAGGGGCTCGGTATGAAGGGGCGAGTTATCGGTGGCGCTGCGGTCTCCGATCTCCATGCTAACTGGATCGTGAATCCAAAGCGTGAGGCGACGGCGCAAGATGTCGTTGCTCTGATTGAGCTTTGCAGGGAGAGGGCTCTTGTCGGCGCCGGGATTGAGATCGAGCCAGAAATTAAGCTCTGGTCATAAGGCGAATCTCTGTGGTGCCCCGGGCGCCTTGAGCGTGCGTTTAGTTTGATTACTCGCCGAGCAATCGTCGTTGCAAGCGCTCCGGCGATCTTCCATGGAGGTGTATGGTTTCGTCCAACCTCGAAGACGAGCCCCCGGACCGCCGCAGGTCGTTTCGGCTGGCAGGGACGTAAGGGACGCCTCGCGAGAGAGTCAATTTTCCCTATCGCGCTAATGTTTGAGAAGCCGTTATACTGCGGGGTATGCGTGTTCTGTTTACATCCCTCATCGCGTCGAGCGTGCTTTTGATTCATGTGCTCGATAATCCCTCTCGATTCTCTGACGGTTGGGGAGACATTAAACAGCGAGCTGTGAGGTTTCTAAGCGAGAAAGAGGTGCGCATAGAGGGCTTAAAGGTTCTCTCACGAACGGAGGTGGAGCGAGTGCTTCCACTCTCAAAGTCGCCAGGTTGGTGGCTCTTGAACGAGACCAGTATTAAGGCGAGGGTAGCGGAGAATCCCTGGATAAAGGGTGCCGACGTTGAAAACTGTCCCGGAATGGTGCTTCCTAAATTCTCCTGCTTTATCGTCTCTGTTGAAGAGCGTAAGCCACGCTTCGTTGCCAGCGTTGACAACGAGCGATGGATCATCGGCGAAGATGGGGCCTTCATCATGCCCGCCGGAGGGTCGCTAGAGGGGCTATCGCAGCAGAGTCTCGCCTCGCTCGTTCCCCTGCAAGGGCTCGCTTCTCGGGCAACTTCGGCCGAACGAACGAAGGCGCAGTTGGCTACCGCCCAGAATTCGATTGAGGTCCTTGAGAAGACGGTTCAGCTCCCAGTTCGGTCGATTAAATTCGAGGGGAGGAACGATATTGCTGTCGTTTTTGATCGGATTCCCTTTCCGGTTGTCTTCTCGGCGCCCTCAGATATTCCGTCCACCGTTGAGGATCAGGGTCGGCGGTTCCGAGCACTTCTTCTTCAGATGAAAGAGAGGCTTGGCGAGATTGAGAGGGTCGACCTGGCTTTCGCTAAGGTCGGCGTTGTTAAGTTTCGAGCTCCCCCTGAGCCGGCCCAAGAGAAGAACTAGCCCCCGTAGCTGCTGACGCATACACCACGTACCCCTTTTCATTTTTAGAGCCCTCTGAGTTCACTTAGAATGAGGGGGCAACGGAGATGTGCCCTCCGATAGCTCGCGGCCTCCGAGTCGGCGAAAAAAAAATGATGAAAGCGCCACTAGTTCTTGAAACCGGCATTGTTTTAAGTTAGTTAAAACATCTTGCAGTTACCTCAAACTGCGTTTAGGCTGTACGTCTTGCATCTTTCTTTTGTAGAGCGGTCTCATGGCAACACCTTCCTCACTCATTGCGGGCCTCGATATCGGAACTTCCACTATTAAGGTGGTTGTAGGCGAGCGTAAGGCAGACGGTCGGATTGACGTCATCGGCGTGGGGACTAGTCCATCTCGCGGACTTCGCAAGGGCGTTGTTGTGAATATCGAGGGTACCGTAAGCGCTATAAGCAAAGCTGTCGCTCAAGCCGAGACGATGGCGGGGTGCGAAATTAGCACCGTATACGCAACTATTTCAGGTAGCCACCTCCGTTCCCAGAACAGCCACGGAGTTGTTGGTGTTAAGAACAAAGAGGTCTCTAATCTCGATATCGAGCGAGTCATCGAGGCCGCCAAGGCGGTTGCGGTTCCGATGGATCGAGAGATCCTTCACGTGATTCCGCAAGAGTTCGTTATCGATGATCAAGATGGAGTGAAAGACCCTATAGGTATCTCCGGAGTACGATTAGAGGCTCGGGTGCACATCATAACCGGCGCAATTGCGAGCGCGCAGAATATCGTTAAGTGCGCAAATCGTTGTGGGTTGGCCGTACAGGATATCGTCGCGGCGCCGCTCGCTTCCGCCAGAGCTGTGCTCTCCGAGGAGGAGCAAGAGCTCGGGGTGTGTCTCCTCGATATCGGTGGTGGAACGTGCAGTATCTCAGTGTTCCACGGGGGCGCTGTAAAGTTCACTTCCGTTTTGGCAGTAGGTGGAAATCACATCACGAACGATATCGCTGCAGGTCTCCGGACCCCTCTGGCCGCTGCCGAGAAGATTAAGTGTGAATACGGCTCTGCGATGACGGCAGGCGTGCGAAAAGATGACACGCTGGAGGTTCCTTCCGTGGGTGGGCGCGCCGCGCGAGTTCTTTCGAAGTTCGTTTTGGCGGAGATCATTGAGCCTCGGGTGTCAGAGATGTTCACCCTTATTCAGCGCGAGCTGACAAAGGCTGGTTGTCTCGACCTGCTTACGAGTGGTTTCGTAGTCACTGGAGGGAGCGCCGGTCTCCCTGGTCTCGCTCAGGTTGCTGAGCAGGTATTTAATCTTCCAGTGCGGATCGCTACTCCCGAAGGAGTTGGTGGTTTGATTGATCTGGTGAAGGGACCAGAAAGTTCCGCCGCAGTGGGATTGGTTCTTCACGGTGCTGTACATACTGGTGCTCCGCGTGCCGTTTCTGGAAAGGGTACGATGGGACGCACTGTGCGTCGGATGGTCGGTTGGTTTACGGAGCACTTTTAGTGCAGCGTCCGCCAGGTTGGCGGGACGGTAGTGAGCCGGCGGTCATGTAAGAGTCAAGAGAAATCGTAGTGCAATTGTAATTTAAAAAAACGGACGGTGGTGGCATTTTCCTCTGTGAATAAGAGGGGTATCTTATAGCCACGAAAGGCTGTTAGAGGCCTGGTGCCGCATGGGTTAGAAGGTCATTTGAAAAAGCGTCTCAAAAAATGAAAACCCGTTTGGTATCTCTTTACTTTTCGTGTCAATGGGGAATAATGGCGCCGCTTGCGTTCAGTGGGGCGTGCGAAGGGCCAGTCGAGAGCCGTGTAGTTGCTCGCGAACGAGATGTTCTACGAGAAGGTTCGCTTACTCTTGGTGAAGATCTCACGGGAGGGGCACTGTGAAGGATTGGGAGCAAATCGATTTAGATTTTCAGGGTAGTTCAGAGGGGATCAGCATGGACGACATCAACAAAAAACTTCAGGCTAACAATGCAGTCATCAAAGTCTTCGGAATTGGTGGAGGCGGATTAAACGCCGTAAACAACATGATCCGAAGCGGCTTGAATGGCGTTGAGTTTTACGCCGCGAATACCGATTCGCAGGCGCTTGCGTCCGCGCTTCCAGAGAAGAAGATCCGACTTGGTGATGATATTACCAAGGGACTTGGAGCGGGAGCTGACCCTGAGGTTGGTCGTGCCGCAGCTCGCGAGAGCGTTGAGGCTATCCGTGAGGCGCTTCAGGGTGCTGACATGGTGTTCATCACCGCAGGAATGGGTGGCGGAACCGGAACATACGGCGCGGCTGTTGTAGCTGAGGTAGCAAAGAGCCTTGGATGCCTTACCGTAGGAGTTGTTACGAAGCCCTTCCTCTTCGAAGGAAAGCGTCGTATGCGCAACGCTGACCGTGGAATAGAGGAGCTTCGCAAGCACGCTGACACGCTCATCACTATTCCGAATCAGCGTCTCCTCTCAATCGCTGGAAGGAACACCTCTCTTCTCGACACTTTCCGTAAAGCTGATGATGTTCTCTACCAAGCGGTTAAGGGTATCAGCGACCTTATCATCTGCGAAGGACTCGTAAACGTAGACTTCGCCGACGTTCGCGCTGTCATGTCCGAGATGGGCATGGCGATGATGGGAACTGGAGAGGCGAGTGGTGATAATCGTGCCGTTGAGGCCGCTGAGAAGGCGATCTCGAGCCCACTCCTTGAGGATATCTCAATTCACGGTGCTCGTGGCGTTCTTATCAACGTTACCGCGTCACCGGATGTCACGCTTCAAGAGGTTAACGAGGCTGCAGAGCTCATTCATTCTGAGGCTCACGAAGACGCTAATATCATCTGGGGTATGGTTATCGACCCGAACTCGGATGACAAGGTTCGAGTGACCGTTATCGCTACAGGCTTCGGTGATGCGATGACCTCTGTTGATTCAACTGTTACGGTTACTCCGGTAGCTAATCAGTTGGGCCAGGGTGGTCTCAAGACCGGGGGCCTCGATATCCCAGCGTTTGCTCGTAAGCAGGTCGGCTCAACGCCAGCTTCAACGGGTGCCTCTGAGGTTATCAAGCTTAAGAAGCTCTCAGTTCTCTCGACCTCTGAGGACGAGGAGAAGTTTGAGATCCCAACGTTCCTTCGTAAGCAGGCTGACTAAACAGCCCGCCCCTTAGGGATGGATAAGAGCCCCGGATGGTGATGAGCCATCCGGGGTTTTTTCATTCTCATTGCTCGGCGTGCTGGGTGGTGCATGGGGTGTCGGCACACCCTTCACCATCGGAGTCCCGGTCGGGCGACGGTTACACTTGTGATTGGGGGCGCGCCTCTGTAGCACCCTGGCAGTGGGCTAGGTAGCTACAAGACCGTCGGAGTCGGTTGATAGACGTGCGCCCCGTAGCCCTACGGTGCGTGAGAGGCGCACGCCGGAGTTCACTGAGGCCCCACGCTCAAGGTAGACATAGGGGCCGATGATCGCTCCTTCGCCGATAGTTACACCCTCCTCTATGAGCACTGGACCTTTGAGTGTAGTGGAGGGGGGGATGGTAACGGAGGGGTGTACTTGCATGGCTGGGGACATCACGGATAGGAACCGCTCATTCAACGCGAGGAGATCGTTCTTGTCCGTTAGGTCGAACCGTTCCGTAGCTCGCGCTCCCTTTACGATCTTTCCTTTCTTGATCAGCTCTCGAAACGCCTCGGGTAATTCATACTCCCCTCGAGCCGATAGGGTAAGTGAGGCTATCTCGTCAAAGACAGCGTGAGAAAGGACGTACAGCGGAAGGGAGGAGAGGTTCGTGAGTCGCTCTCCCGGGGCAGGTTTCTCGATGATGTTAGTGATGAGGTCGCCGTGCATGGTTACGACCGAGCGAGCCCCGAGGGAGATTTCAGGCGCTACCTCGATGATACTGAGCGTAGCAGAATTCTCCGCAGAGTGTTTCTGGATAAGCGCTGTAACGTCCTTGGAGGGGATAAGGCTATCACAAGCGCAGACGAGGAAGTGTTCTGGCACGAGCCCCTCGCACCCTTTGAGGGCGTTTGCGCTTCCTAGAGGTTTCTCCTGAGTAGCGTGTCTCGTGAAGGGCATCGAGGCACAGAGTTCTTTTAGCTCTGTGTCGTGTGGTGCGCCGACGACGATGAAGCGTGTGATGCCCGCCTCTTGAAGGGAGTCGATCACACGTTGGATGATAGGCTTTCCCGCTATTGGCGCCAGCGCTTTTGAGCGGGCAGCAGTTACCTCTCTGAGTCGAGAACCGCGACCAGCGGCCAAGATAACGGCGGTGTCTATCTTCATAGAGCCTCGATAGAAACGGTGCCGTTTGATTGGCAGAAGTGCAGCGAGTAGTCCTTCATAAGCTCTGGATGTCTTGAGTTGTATGCCGAGTGGAGGGAGTCAGCTATGGACTCGCGCTTGCGCGGATCGATTAAGGCGAGGCAGCATCCCTGAAAGCCTCCACCGCAGAATCGGGTGCCGTAAACGCCGGGTATATTTGCCAGTATTTCGTAGAGCGCTATCAGAGCCGGGCTCCCACTTTCGTAGTTGACGATTGAGCTCTCTCCAGACTTGGTGATCAGCTCTCCGAACGCTTCGATGTCCCCTTGCGACCAGAGCTCCATACCCTTAAGCACCCGAGCACGTTCCGTATAAAAATGAGTGGCCCGACGCCTTAGATTATCAGGTAGCTTCGCTCGGAGCTCCTCGAATAGCTCGGTGTCGATATCCCCAAGCAGTGGTTTCTCAGGAGCGTCGCGCCGTGCCATCAGGAGGAGCTCACGCGCGGCCTGGTGGCATTCGGCTACACGTTGATTGAAGGGCGTTGCTGTAAGTTGTCGACTTAACCCCGAGTAAACGATCAGCACCTCCCAAGGAGCTGCGGTGGAGCTTTGCGCTCTCGAGGTGATCGTGTGAGAGGTGCAATCGATACAGGTTAGGTCGCCCTGCTTGGCGGAGAGTATCACGGATTGGTCTAAGATTCCGTTGTTGAGACCGAGATAGCCGTTCTCAACAGCGCGCACCAAATTGATGGTCTCAAGGGTAGATAAGGTTATTCCATTGACGCGCGAAAGTGCTGTTAGGTAGGCGATGGTAACCGCGGCGGAGGAGCTTAGCCCGCCGATCGGCATCTCGCCGTGGACAACCCCTCGGAATCCTCGGTCAAGCCCTGCGTGGGTTCTGGAGAGAGCTTCGACAGCCCCGCGGAGATAGTTGCCCCAGTCTCCCGGGGTTTTTGGTTGAATGCTCGCGAATTCCACGACCCGCTCGTCGCCGAAGTTCACACTGGATAGTGACGCCTCTGGGCGATCGAGGGGCTGAGCGAGGAGTTGTATTGAGCGGTCGATCGTGAGCCCGGTTACCGTCCCCCCCTGATGGTCGCTGTGGGCCCCCAGAGGGCAGATTCGCAACGGGACCGTGATCCGAAACATGGGCTTGCCGCTTTGACCACCCCACGCCGAATTAAAACGTTCAAAGAGCCTCGCGTGTCGGGCTTCTGCGGACGTTTTTGGCTCTGTAGGGTGACTCATACTTTTCTCGACGCCTTACCGATAGTGTACCGAACTGGTATTCCCGACAATCCGAAAGAGAAACCACGCGACTAAGTATGCCGAGCTGCACATGATAAATGGCACCAGATAGGAGCCGGTTGTCTCGAGAGCGATCCCTGTCACGGTCGCTATTATCATGCCCCCGACTGCGCCAAGGGTTCCGCCGATACCGACCACCGAGGCGACCTCCTCTTTCGGAAAGATGTCGGAAACGGTGGCGAATAGGTTCGCCGACCACGCTTGATGCGCAGCGGTTGCCAGGCCGAGCAGGATGACCGCAACCCAAAGATTCGAGGCCGTTGGGGCATATATCACCATGAGTGCAGCTGACGCGCACCAGAGCATAACCCGTTGCCGCGCGGCGAGGACCGGGAAGCCACGCTTGATGAGTCGCGAAGAGGCCCACCCTCCAAGGATGGAGCCAAGGTCTGCCATCACATAGATGACCACCAGGGGAGCGGCGAGACCGGCAAGCTGGACACCAAATTGGGAGCTTAGATACTTAGGCGCCCAGTAGAGAAAAAACCACCAGATCGGATCGGTCAGAAACTTGGCGATGGCGAAAGCCCACGTCTCACGGCGACTAGCGACGGATCTCCACGGGGTTTTTATCGTCGTCGGAGCGTTGTCCTCGCTCAGGGATGCGCGCCTCTCACTCGAAAGGAATCTGCACTGATCTGGAGAGGAAAAGAGCGCGAGTGCGGCTACAATCCAGAGGATACCGAGTGCGCCGGTGAAAAGAAATGCGGAGCGCCACCCCCAGGTAAGAGCGATCCAAGGAACGAGAAGTGGAGTGATGATAGCTCCAACGTTGGAACCGGAATTGAATATCCCGATAGCAAACGCTCGTTCACGGTTAGGAAACCATTCGGATACTGCCTTAATAGAAGCAGGAAAGTTCCCCGCCTCTGAGATCCCGAGGCCGAAACGAGCGCACGCAAATCCGAAAACTGAGCTTGCAAAAGCGTGAGCGGATGAGGAGACGCTCCATAGGGACACGGCGAGAATGAGCCCGATACGACTCCCGATACGGTCGATTAGCCAACCGAACCCTACGAGGCCGATGGCGTACGCACATTGGAATGAGGTTACGATATTTGCGTAGTCGATCTCACTCCACCCGATCTCAGATTGCAGGGTTGGGGCGAGGATACCGAGGAGTTGTCGGTCGACGTAGTTGATCGTGGTAGCTAAAAAAAGGAGTGCGCAGATTATCCATCGATAGGGCGGAGCTGTCGAGGGCGGTGGGGTATGACTGGCCATAATCTCGCTATGACCTACAGGTGGTGGTTTTGTAGAGTTGCTCTTAGTGACGCAATGTCAACCTCGATGTCGCTGCCACAGTCTTTTGCGCTTTCGATGCAGCAATAGTGATGCTGCGGCACTACGGCTAGCTGTTCGTAACAATCGCATGAGGTCTGTCGTCTGTTGGGAAAGATCTCGATAATTGAGGAGCGCTCCTTCATGAATAGGGTATGGGTCATTCCAGACCCATGAGGAGCGATCATTGCGGTGGCTTTGGCTGCAGTAGAGATCTGATCGCGAAGGGAGAGGTCTTCAAAAAAGATGGTCCTGAATCCGTGTTGATGAACCATCGTCTCCACATCGGCGTGATTCACGATGCGACGATTTCGTGCTTCGGGTTTTCGCGCGACGTAGATGCGGTCGTTGGCGGCTGGGGGTGGTGAGATCTGAGAGAGGATTTGGGAGCGGAATGCGCGCGTAAAGTCGGTGTTATGGTGTGCGTTAAATCCAGAAAAATAGGTTGGGATGTACAGATTCAACGCGTTGTGTGCGGTGGTGTTGTGAATGATGAGCCGGGAGCGTGGAACTCCAAGGAGCGACATGCTTTCGCACGCGATCGGCTCTGGGATGTGATTGGGTAGAAGGTAGGAGCCTGTGTAGCCACTTTGCTCTGCGAGAAAAGCTTTCGGCAAGGAGTCCATCATCCAGTGCCAAAAGCAATCGGTGCAGGTTGAAGCGAGGGAGAGTAGGTGGTCCGAGGTGGGGCTGTTGACGCTCGGACCTGTGGGAGGATTCTGTGTGAAGGCTTTAAGCAGTGCGTCGTTGGTGAGTAGTCCCGCATTCTGCTCAAGAAGGGGAGCTCCTGTTGCCGTGAAGATAAGGGCAGCGTCACCGCGAACCGAGCAGTTCTTTACGACGAACATGCCATACGGTAGGTCGCCATGAATATCTCTACACCTCTCGCCGCTCAGGGACGAGGTTTCGCGGAACTCTGTGCCGGGGAGGCTTGCTGCCGTGCGTACGTTGTCCACAAGGATGCGGGATGAAGGATGCTTGGCTAGATCGTCTTGCGTTATCGAGAATCTGTAGGGTTGGGAAGGCATCGGTGACTGGAGGGGAGCCTTAGAGAACATAGGGCAATCTTACTATGACGCATGTCTTTTGGTTAAGTCTCTCATATGTGAGGCATAGCAACTAGCCGAAAATACCCCATTCCTCATTCTCCCGAACCGGGGTTGCTCGTCTACCGTCCTCAAGCAATTTTGGCGTGTTCACCGGCACTTTCGCCAGTTGGGGCTTGAGTAGTGCCGGTATCGTGATGCAGATCCAGCATAAGATACGTGAGAGCTTCCCGGCTATCGTATAGCGGCTTTTGAGGCTATCGGTGGTTCGAGTGGGGGCGCGCTTAGGTGGCGCCTTAGCGGTCCATCTACCGGAAGCGAAGCGGTATTGTGCGGATCTCGGAACCTCTGTATGGGTGAGGAGCATTCAAGGGTTCTATAACTATGAAAAACGCTCTTCTCCCACTCTCCCGTCGCTCGCTCCTGGCGCTTGGTGTGCGGAGCTCATTCTGTTTTGTTGTCGCATCTCTGTTTCCGATTCGAAGCGCGTTGGCATTACGGGAAGATGAAGGGCGTGATGCGGCCGCTCTTGTAAAGAGTATCCGTATTCCTCACTTTGCTTCCCGAAGCGTTCGTGTTTCGGCCGAGGTTGATCCTCAAGGCGCGGATGGGCGCGAAGTGATTCAACGGCAGATAGATGCGCTCAATAGGCTCGGTGGTGGCCGCGTAATCATACCGCCTGGCACATGGACCATCGCAGGCCCCCTACGTCTTACATCGAATATTGACCTGCACCTGGAGGAGGGAGCAGTTCTTCTCTTCTCTGACGATCCGGATGACTATTTGCCCTCTGTCCTAACAAGATGGGAGGGGACTGAGGTGTTCGGGTATTCACCATTCATTTACGCTTACCATGCCCACAACGTCGCTATCACAGGGCGTGGTACGATCAGCGGAAATAGGTCCTCTCCCTCATCCGCTTGGGGATGGAAGGACGCGCGGCAGCAACGTGACCTCCGCGGGGCCGGACGGGATGGAGATCCGCTGTACGATCGCGTGTATGGAAAGAGGGGAATGTTACATCCATCGCTCATCCAGTTCTTCGGTTGTAGCTCGGTACTTGTCGAGGGGATCTCGACAGTCGATGCACTTTTTTGGGGTACGCATTTCGTCTACTGCAACGACGTAACGGTCAGAGGTCTCAAGGTTGACAGTTTAGGGAGTAACAACGATGGCGTTGATATCGATTCATCATATCGAGTTCTCGTCGAGAAATGCGTGTTTCGAACGGGGGATGATTGTATCGCAATTAAGTCGGGGCGTGATCGAGACGGGCGTTCGATCGGCAAGCCGAGTGAGGATATTGTAATCCGAGACTGCATCATGAACGAGAGCAAGAGCGCTGCGATAGCTCTCGGTAGCGAAATGTCTGGAGGAATTCGCTCAGTTTTCGTTCATCGATGTGTGATGAGAGATGTTGAAACCGTCGTAGATATCAAGTCGAACCTTGATCGCGGCGGCATAATCGAGAACATACGAATACAGGACCTCTCCGTTGAAGGGAGTGAGACGGTCTTGGAGATTACTACGGAATACCACGGATACGCGGGAGGCAATAACGTCCCGCTCATCAGAGATGTTCGTCTGGACGACGCTCGCGTAACACGTTCTGAGCGTGGTGTTGTCATCAAGGGGGCGGCCCAGTCCCCAGTGGAGGATGTGGAAATCGATCGTCTTCGTATCTCTTCGTGCGACAAGCCTATGCACGTGGTGAATGCTAAGGGTATTTCGGTGACTCGCAGCGTAGTCAACGGTCAAGCGCTAGAGTACCGACCCTAAAGGCGTGTGTTCGCCTGTGCTTTTTGAGAGTCTCCTAGCCGAGGCCTCCAGGTGTCACGGTGCCTTTTTAGGAGAGAGGAACGTAGCCTGAATGAGAGGTTGGTGTCGTCATGTATTCCGCGGCGAGCCCTTGGCAGGGTTTAGGGTAACGTGCGGAACCGCAGAGATCTCGAGAAGAGGACGTGATTTGGCTTTAGGAATCTGTTCAGCATTCAAGGGGTAATCCTTGGAGATGTGAACGAGAGGGAGCGGTCTTCCGCAAGAGGGTCATAGTCGTTGCATCCTGTGTCGATCGTAGATCCTTTTGTGCGATGACAAACTCGTATGACGAGTAACCCATACACAATGTCTTGATTGTAGGAAGTAGTCGGCATGTGATCGTAAAAGTGGAATAGCGTGGAGAGGCTCATTTGTTAGGCGCACGATTCTCATAGTCCGCCATAACCCCTCTAAGGTTTACGCGCCGAGATCTCAAATTCGCGGTGAAGGGGGTTGTGCATGTTTCGCTCGATGAGGTTGGCCTTAGCGCTCGTTCAGATTCCTCACTTAGCACTCTCCCTTTTCTTGTTTCCTCTGATTATTAGTTTGGCGTTGGTGTTCGCGCAGCTCGTGGCTACGGGCATGGTCGTCAGGGTTGCATCGATCGATAGCGCCGCGATGGTGGCTTTAGATGATGAGCGTGCCGATTATAACATGATGCGGTGGGTGCTTTACGGTAGTACAGCCCGTCGACCAGCCATCCAAGTCTGTCGGTGGCAGGCGGTTGGAGGCGGGGAGGTGCCGCCGTCTAAGGAGTGCAATCCGGACCGGCTGGATGTCGCGATTCACGTTAAGGACCCAACGTCCTACGACGTAGCCCATTATTCCGCTCTCTTCGACGGACATGTAGACAAGATTCATGTATGCCGGACGTGCACACCGGATGTAATCATTACGCCGGGAGAGGGAGGTGCGGTCGCCTCCCAAGCTCGGAGCATCTTTGGCCTCACGATACTTTTCTTGCCATACACCAATAGATCTATCTCCTCTCGTCGAGTTGAGGTGTTTAGAACGATTGAAGAGATCCGGAAAGCCGTGGGATCGATAACGATGGATATACCGGAGAGCGCCGCCGGTATCGGTATCTCGTCGCTCAAATCATCCCTGCCGATCACCGCGAATATCGCCTCTCTTGTCCTAATATCGCTATGGCTAGCCCTGCGGGCGCATCGGAAGGTACTCGATTATTTTTCGCAGAATGATGTGCTTCTTCCTCTGGCGGCGGCTTGTGGCAAGGAGCGGTTCTACGGCTCGATCTGGATCTTGACGATGCTACGGGTAGGATGTTTTCTCGGCGCTTCCATCCCGTTGATGTATTTCGGGCTCAAGGATGTGCTCGGTGACGACGCTAGCCTCTCGGAGATGCCGGTCTCTTTCGTAGGTTTCGGCGTTTGGATTCTCGCGCTGGTATCGACCCTTTCGTTCGCAACGATGATCGCGTCGATTGCAGAGCTTAAGCACCGACAGGCCCTGTGGATTATAGTATATCGGTTCCTTCCAATGAACCTCGCAGTAGTTGGCGCGGCTGTATGGAGTTTCTCATTTATCCTCCCCTATCACGCACTTGGCACGCTCCGATTGATACTCTCGTCGATCCCGGTAGTCGGAATGGCTCCTATATTCGTTGCGCCAGCGATAAACCTTCCACTTTTACCCATGGTTGTTCATGCGATTCTGGCGAGTGCGATGTTTTTAGTGCTTCTACAGAGGAACGCGCGGTGGTTCGCCGCTCATTTGGAGGAGGTGTAGGTATGAATGGGGTTAGGATTTCTGCCGACGGGCTCTCTGTTAGGTACACCGACCTTGTGGCGCTTGATATTGGATCGCTTGAGGTGAGCGGAGGCGTTATAGCGTTGTTGGGTCACAACGGCGCAGGTAAATCTACCCTGATAAAGACCCTGCTCGGGCTCCTCGATCCCCACCGTGGAGCGATCTCGGTCATTGGACATGGAGGAGCGCCGCTTCGGCCTGAGCTCGATATGGCTTTCTGCCCAGAGAATGGAGCCGTGTTCGCAGATATAAGCGTTGAGAGATATCTGCAGTTGTGGTGTCGGATAAAACATCACGACGGGCAGTTTTATAGGAAGGGCGGCTCCCGGTATGTAGAGCGTTTAAGCATTGGCGAACTCCTCTCGAAGAAGGGGCGCTCCCTTTCAAAGGGGCAGCGTCGGCGAGTTCAGACGGCGCTCGGTTTTATGAGTGAGCCAAAGCTCTTTCTTTTCGATGAGCCGTTCGACGGGCTCGATGTGCAACGGACAAACGACCTTATGGAGATAGTCGAGGAGGAGCGGATGCATCGCTCGTTTCTGATCTCATCCCATCGTATGGACGTGATGGAACGGCTTTCGGATGTGTGTCTCGTCCTAGAGCGGGGGCGCGTGGCGTGTGCTGGGAGTGTGAGTGAGACGCGGGTGAAGCTTGCCGGAGAGGAGACTCAATGCCTCACGGATGCGATGCGCAGGCACCTGCAACGACTCCGGGATTCCACCGATATCAGAGCGGAGTAGATCCGATTCGGTGTCTGGTCCGAAGGGAGCGTCTAAATCAAACGTGTCACTTCAAAGCTTTAAGCCCGATGTCCCGATCCAGGGAGGCAACCGTCCCGCGGGTTTTCATCGCCGTTTCGATCATATTGTCGATTAAGGTCGTGTAAAGGACGCGTGGCTGCGAGCGGACCCAGAGGTAAAAAGAGCACGAACCCGGAAAGGCGTTTAGCTCGTTAAAGTAGAGCGAGCCCGTAGCTAGGTCGACGATGAAATCGAGCCGCGCGACCCCTGAACACCCAAGAGCCTGAAACGCCTTCTTCGCGTGGGCGATCACCGCATCGCGCATATCTGTGTCGAGATCTTGCGGATCGATAACTCGGGTAAGGCTCGCCATGCCCTCGGATTGGCCAGTTTTCTTTCCACCGCCGCGGAGATACTTCTCCTCATAGGAGAGTACGCCGGACTGCGATACGGGTATCTCGACTACCGAAGCCTGCACACCGTTGTGTTCCCGCACAGAGACATTGATCTCCATGATCTCGGATACGCACGGCTCCACGAGGGCCTGAGTGTCGTACCGGAAAACCTTGGCGAGTGCGGGTGCGAGCTCAGAGATGTTTGTGACGCGACTGACACCAATGCTTGAGCCGAGGTTGCACGGTTTAATGAAGAGGGGAAATGAAG